>CAISYW010000156.1 GCA_903889795.1 uncultured Chlamydiae bacterium
GGCTTCGATCTCCGCAATACATTGGAACGCAAAATCTTATCGCCAAAAATCAAAGCTTCAGACCGATAACAGTATAAAATATTTCCTAAAATCCTAGAGAAATTTATGAATAAACACCCACCCATGAATATCAAGCCGCTCCCGCTTTTGCCTCCAAAATTTGAGGGGGATCGGTCAGTACTCCAAGTCTTTAAGGAAAGAAAAAGCTCGCGTGAATTCAGTTCTAAAGAACTGCCCTTACAAATACTTTCTGATCTTCTTTGGGCTGCCAATGGAATAAATCGGCCGGATTCAGATCATAAGACGGCTCCTTCTGCGATGAATACCCAGGAAATTGATATCTATCTTGCCAAAGCTGACGGCCTCTATTTATTTGATGCAAAGCAAAACATATTGGTACCTGTTGCAAAAGAAGATATGAGAGCCTTAACAGGCTTCCAACCATTTGTCAAAGAAGCTCCTCTCAATCTAGTCTATGTAGCCGATTTTTCCAAAACAGGCAAAACAGGCAGCGATGCAAACGATTATGCAAACATTGACACGGGATTCATAAGTGAAAATGTCTATTTATATTGCGCTTTTGCAGGATTATCAACTGTTGTACGCGGATGGATTGATAAACCGGTTTTAGCAATAGCGATGAAGTTGCGGCCGGATCAAAAAATAATATTAGCTCAGACTGTAGGTTATCCAAAAATGTAAGAACGTCCAAATGTCGATTAAAGTTTAATTTTATAAAGATAATTAATTACCAAAAATAGTAAAACATTACGACTTATACCTATCGAGTCCATTTCATGAGAAATCTATTCTTGACTACGATTATTTTAGGTGCGCATTTTTCTTCTCCAGCTGTTTGCGATACAATAACGGACTCATTCAAAAAGAGGGGGTTTTGAGTGTCGAGATGGAAGCAGCAGCTCTTTTCACGATCGCTTCGCTTTATCAAGCTGAAATCATTTCCTTTTTTACTATCAGTGATACCATCGGAGATCTCGAATGGAAGCCCGACTTTGAAAATCCCAAAACAAAAGAGAGATTGGACACCCTTGTGAAAATCGCCCTGAAAGTAGCATCGTCCGAGTTAAATGTTCATAAAGAAATCATCGAAATCATTCCGTATGATTTGAAATGGCCGCAAATGTTTGAAAGCGAAGCAAAGCCCATTCAGCAGGCTTTAGGCGACAATTGCTTGGCCGTTCATCATTTCGGCTCGACATCTGTACCTGGCCTAAGCGCGAAGCCAAAAATTGATATTCTCGCCGTCGTGAAACAGATTGGATCGATTGATTCTACAGCATTAGAAAAGATCGGTTTTGAATCGAGAGGAGAAGTCATTCCAACAGGACGATATTATTGTAAGGAATCGCCAAGAGTTCATCTTCATGTTTTTGAAGAAAGGAATCCGTTAATTGCACAAAATCTAAAATTTCGTGATTGGCTTCGCACTCACGAAAAAGATCGAGAAGCTTATGCTGCATTGAAAATAAAGTTGGCTGCAGTACATACCGACGGCATGAGTTATTGTAGGGCGAAAACTGAGTTTATCAATCAAATCATTGCAAAGGCTGATAGCAGTATAGAAGCCTCAAAAGGCTCACGTGTTCAGCTTCCATCATCTCAACAACGAATTAACCATTAACCTTTACACCCTCCCCTAATTTTTTTTGCAATCCCACCCAATATTGCGGCTGCAACGGCGCTGCCCTATATTCACAACTAAATATTCCACGGCGATCGCGCTTTACGCTCTCCGGATGGATCACGGTGTGAATCTTCGCTCCGAAATGCAACATAGGAACACCAAAAACCCCGATCGAGCGCCGCATAATTTCCGTAATGCGAGGACTGACCATAATACGATAGCCAAAAGTCTTCTGCAGATATCTCGACAAAAACCAGGAATGGTCATATTCGAATAATTTAGCGGGTGTAAGCGTGTTCAGACGAAAGTCCGCATTCGGCGTAGCCTGGCCTATGCGGCGTCCATGGGTCGGGCAGGTTGTAATCGGAAGAGCATGCGCAACTTCCATAGGACGAAAAATTTGAATTTTGATATCAAGCCATTCTTGATCCTTCACGAAATTATACTTATCGGTTCCCAGATGATTTTCTCCCGCCTCAGGAACAAAATCTCCATATTCAAATTGATGAAAAATTTGCCAGTGCTGCCCCAATCCTTTGATCAGGTCTCGATACTTACGGCCGAATGCCATGAATTCTCGATCCACACTCGCGTTAGTGGCAGGGCCATTATACGCGCGGCAAATGAAATGATATCCCGGACAGGGAATCCTTTGAACTCCGGGACCAAAATAATGAACGCCATATTGCGCCAAAGCGCCGCCTAAACTATGTCCAATAAAAACAAGGTCCTGCGCTCTTTTGTATTTTGGAAGCTCCCGTAAATTTTCTGCTTGTGCGATCAAAAACGAACGCATTTCCTCCGCGTTTTCCGAAGATTGCAGTTCATTGGTTTTATCCAGCTTGTCATCGTCGATCGACTTGCAATCCTTCAAATAGCGCTCAAGCTCAACGAGAGCTTCGCGATAAGAATGAATGGCGTCTTCCGACTTTTGGTTCACTCCATATATCAACTGAGCGACCCATAAAGGAATCGTGCGATTAAAGAAAAATCCGCCCTTGTAATTTTGAGGAATGGCTTCACCTAGCGAGCCGGGAGCTCCACGGGGATTAAGATCATTTTCAATAGAACCCACCGAGTCAATCGCATTTCGATTTGAATTCGTACTTCGATAGAGATGAATCATCGGCAACGAACGATTATCAAGGCGATACCCTTTAGCTGCGGGAAGTAAAATATAACTGAGATTTCCCTCGCCATCATCATAGACTTTGCTCACACAGTACCAACGATTCGTTTTTTCTTTTGTCTGAGGAGCGGGGATGAGCAGTCCGGCTCGCCAGATCGGATCATTATTTTCTCCAAGATACTTTCGATAGAGAGTCTTTTTAACGGCGACATGAGCCAAAAGCTCATAAAAATTGTCCCAATCTTCACTCTTTTGCAAATCAGGAAAGAGTTGTAAAAGCTCCGCTTGGTCCCGCGATGAATCATGCTGATTAGGACTTCCCATCGTTTTATAACCACAGATCGCGAGATGCCGGATCAGCCGACCCGTCAATGCGCGCTCGAGATCTTCAGGAGCAAGCCAAAGCATCTCCACTAATGCATTGAATTGCTCGGGCATGAGGTGGGGTAAATGATCCGGAATTACATTTCCGATTAATCGATCCAAAAAGGCTTTCAGGCTCAATTCATTAATGATCTCCCCTTTTCCGGATGCAAGTAAGCCGCGAATTTCACGCATACAAAGATGAACGGGAGCCTCTGCACTATGATAATAGTCCAGAATCTCTTCGAGTGTTTTTTTAGAAGGATGGGCAGTAAGATCGAGACGAAGCAAATGCAGCTTTTTAAAGAGGTCTTCGATATGCCTCATCTCAACATTATTGACGCCCACATTCATCTTAAAAACATGATCAGAAAGCAACGGAAGCGCTCTTTTGATCATATCATTAAAATTAAAACCATAGGCGTATTGAGTATATTCGACATGATCGGGCCCAAATTCTTTCAATACAAAATCGCGATACTTTCGCACAGTGCGCTGATTTTCAAGAGGATCGTCATTCAACGAAATAAGCGCAACGCGAAGCTGCCCCTCCTTATTCAGAGCGAGGCGGCAACTACCCTGTATGTCGCGCTCTGATACAAAATCCGTTTCGACTGTTTGAAGAGCTTGCGTCGCCAATTGAGTAAATGGATCGCTGAACGGTTTTTGTTTCAAACGCTCTGAAAAACTTTCCCAGTCAGTGAAGGGAAACTCAATCGGCGATTTGGTCGTAATCCCCTCAATTTTCAACGGTTGGCGAGCGGTCACAAAATCCTTAACTCTGCAGATTAAGGAAGGCTGAGGTCCTTTTTCAGGACGTTTGACTTCAACCACAACAAAATGATGAGAAGGATACATTTTGACAAAAGGGATCCATTGAAAATATTTATCTACGAACTTTTGGCTCGATTCGCGTTTCAGAAGCCATCGACCCTTTAAAAATCCTTTCGGCCGCTGAATCTCCAGCAGCAAGCTGCCATTTTTTTGCACCTGCTCAAAAATCTCATTCGACTGCAGAACATTTGCCACAGTCAAAGCCAGCTCATAGGCATGTCCCGGCGTCGAAAAAATCGGTGTCTGAACCCGCACCTCATGAATTTCTTCTTTAATCGTTTTTTTATCCTGAATAAATGAATCTAAATGTCGTTGAAAAGACCAGGTACAATTATCTAAACGATTGAGCGTTAGGTTTCCGGTTGGTATTTGTATAGTAGTCACTTTTATCTCCTTTGCCCCTGATTCTGGAATATATATAAATAAATTTTTATTTACAAGCTCTTCATAAAATCCTCACTAAATCTACAGAAATGTGGGCAAGGATTACGAGATGTGGAATTAATTAAAGATTGATAAATAGATGCAATCATGAAGGATGGGAAAACACTACCTTATCACTTTCTTAACAAGACAGACACGGACATCATGACCGAGAATCGAATTGCTCAAGCCGATCCAACCAATTGACATAAAGCCCCAACGCTTGCGCGATGGCTTCATACGATGACTCCTCACCAGAACCCTCTCGCAACCCCTTCAAGGCAGCTAACAGCTCATTCTCATTCGTTGCGGTAGCGCATAAATGATTTCTGACGAGAATATCTTCATAACGATTATGCCCCACCTGGATAGCGGGGATCCCCGCCAAAACGAACTGAGGCCCCATACTGGTCTGATAGTACAACATAGCGTCAGCAGCTATTTGCACATCATCGCTCGATTCATGAGAAACCAACAATCGAGGAGCGGCAGCCCCCTGACTTAGCCTCACCCAATCCTCGAAAAGCCGCCCATCGATATTATCTTTCTTAGCGCCGGGATGCTGCTGCAATAGGAATACATAGTTTGAGAGATCGCTTTTTTGGCTAGCCGCAGATAAAAACCGAAGAAACGCGGGAAAAGCCTTAGTAAAATACTCTTCATTATTTCCACCGGTATAAACCAGCAATTTTTGACCGCGATCTTCCAAACGATATTGAGCAAATATTCGAGATCGAATGATTTGATGCTCGCTTTGGCGTCTCTTAGCAATTTTTTCTGCCTGATTCAGGGGATAATAACCCACCCCAAAACGCTTTTTAAAATCGATGTCGACGGGTTTATCAGGAGCTTCAAAAATGGGCGCGCCGGCCAGGTTTGCATTTGCAAACAAGACTCTATCAGCTGCAAGCATGACTTTTGCAGCAACAGCGGAATAGCCGCCGGGGACATATGATTCAGGGTTATCGTAATAAGCCAAACGCAAAACATTCGGAGCATGCCGAGAAAGAGCCTTTTGCAGAGCAATATCAAACACATGTCCCACGTCGGTGATCGCCACAGAGGCCGCAGCGCACTTTTTAGCAATTTGCTCGGCCGCGTCCTCTTCAGACAATAAATGATCCGAATCAAAGGAAATCACTCCATTGATTTTGTAATCTTGAAACTTTTTGATCGCAGGACCTGATGCAAAAATTTGCACCTGGCAACCTTTTTTCTCCAACTCTTTTGCAAAGACGGCAAAATGGTCAGCCGGACCTCCATGACATGCAATTAAACAGATCGTTACCGCCATAAAAAACATGCTCAGCTCATTAAAATTAGGCAGAAATTTTACCTGGACTGGATTAAGCTTGCAATGCTTCAAAAAGAGAACTCAATGAAAAAATTATTTATTCTTCTTTCGCTATGCCTGTGCTGCATCGGATCGGCGGCTCCCCTCCAAAACCGCGTCATATGCCCTGCCGCGCTCGACCAACTTGCATCAGCTATGGACATGCCGGCGTCAGAGGATCTCATCACTTTCACTCAAACTCATTGGCTTCGCAAACCGGCTCAAGAGCGCTGGGAAATGAAAGAGTTAACGAAAGATCAGCGAACTTTTGTTCTGAATTGGGCTGACCGGCAAGGATTGTTTGCCGATTGGCTCCCCTATTGCGACATCTATGACACAGCACTGATCCTCGGAGCTTCGACTTCACGGATGCAAATGCGTCTGGATTACCTGAAGAAGCTATGGAATCAAGGGGTTCGTTTTAAAGAAGTTGTTTGGCTGACCGGCGATCGACCGCTCGATGAACGCGTCGATGGAATGATCGAGCGCTGTCAGAATGAATCGCAAGCCGCCCGTATCATTTGGGAGGAGAGCGATCTGCCCGACTCCATGCGCTGCCTTCCCGCTCTCTTCATCGCCGTTCCAATGAAAGGCGAAGAGCCTGTTCGTCAACGGCCCAATACAGCCGATACGATTATCGCATGGCTTCAAACAAATCCACCTCCCTGCAAAGCACTGTTTGTCTCTGACCAACCCTTTTGCGGCTATCAATTCGCGATTGTGAAAGCGTTTCTTCCTGACGCATTCTCATTCGATCTAGTGGGACAGGGCGTCGATCCATTCAGACACCCCGCAGCAGCAGCAATTACCCTTGATTCGATCGCACGATGGATTTATCAAGAAAATCTGAATAAAAACACCACCAAGCGCGCTTTCGAATCACTTGAGCCATCTGAAGCGGATCGTGGGCGTGGGTGATTTCACGTCCCACGATGATGACATCGCTTTGATTTTCGCCAAGAACTTCTTCAATTGTGCGATAGCGCTGACCAAGAGCATCTCGGCCCGGCTGGAGTTTCACGCCCGGCGTAAAATGGATCATGCCGGGACACGTACTCAGCTTTCGCAATGCAATGAAGCCAAGAACAAAATCACGATGGCTCTCGCCTAACTCGATTGCATGTTTTGTATACGAACCTTCGGCCAATGTACCAAAAGAGCTCATCTCTGCAATCAAAATGAGTCCGCGTCCCAAAGGTTTTCCGATTTTTTTCAATCCATCAATCAGACCCGGCCCGGGCACAATGTGCGCATTGATCAAATCAGCCCACTCGGCGATGTGATATAGCCCTTTTTCATATTGCAGAGAAACCGTTTGGCCAATGTCAGCGAACTTGCGATCCTCAAAAATCAAAAACCGGTGCTTCTGGGCCAAATCGCGCAATGCCGAACCGAGATCGGAAGTGAAGTCTTCGAGAATATCGACATGAGTTTTCAGAATGCAGATTTCAGGACCGAGCAAGTCCGCCAATGCAAGCAGCTCCGCTTGCGAAGTCGTATCGATGGCTACAGCGAGGTTGGTGCTCTTTTCATCCATCAGCGTAAAGAGGCGTTTGGCCAAAGGATGGATAGCGAATTCAACTCGGTCAGTCAAATGGAGCATGCCTGATTCTCCAGTAAGAAAGTTTGGATCCGATCAAAGGTCGGTATATCAATTCTGTTTTCAATAAGTAAAATCTGCAGGATTTGCATTAAATTGAAGATGGAATGAACATTAATATTGCGCGATTGCAACGATTGCACTCCGCCCTGCATGCGGTTGACGAGCACCACAGCGTCTTCGACAATCAGTCCGGCATTCAGCAAGGCATCCGCCGTTTCAGAGATACTCGCGCCGGAGGTAATGACATCTTCAATGATCAAACAGCGTTGATTGACCTTATAAACCCCCTCGATCATTTTACCGGTTCCATACTCTTTTTTTTCCTTCCGACGCAAAACCATGGGTATGTCGTGTTGAATCGAAATCACCGACGCAAAAGGAAGCGCCGTATAGGGAACGCCGCAGAGCAAATCGAAGCAAAGCGATTGAATCGGATGATAGAGAGCTTCAGCGATCGCCGTAAGAATTTTGGGATACGAGACAGTGAGCCGCAAATCTAAATATATGGGAGATTGAATGCCGCTTTTAAGAATAAAAGAGCCAAAACGAATCGCACCAATATCAAATAGCTGTAAAGCAAGATCAATTTCTTTAATATTTTCCATTCGCATTTCTCCAATGGGTTCGAAGAGCGAGATAAGGATCCCACATCATGGCGGTCGCACTCATAGCTATCGTTGCCCCCGCAGTTAAACACTCGTTCAAATGCTCAGGACGCATCAAGCCTCCGCACCCCAGCAGGGTTAAATCGAGCTTTTCTTGTCGAATGATCGATGCCGCCTCGCGTATCCATTGCAACGCTGCATCGCGAATCGCCGCGCCGCAAACCCCGCTTATCGGCCGCGACTCGCCCAATGCGGAGCAGCCTCTGGAATCCAGGACCTGCATACTGACAGAATTAATCCCGCAAATGGCACGCACGCCTGCCCTCGCTGCTGATTTCAGCACTTTTTGCAAGAGATCTCGTGAAGGAAAAACTCCTACTTTCAATATGAGAGGAATCGGACCAATCGCACGAACGATGGCATTGGCAAATTGATATACTGCATCAGGATTAAGATAGAGCATTCCTTCGCTTTGAGCGACATTCGGACAAGAAAAATTTGCTTCGATGAGAGATGCTCCCGCATCACGAGCAATGAGGGCGGCTCTGATAAAATCATCAGCAAAATCAATTCCCGGATGCGGCGTGCCGACGATGGAAACGATCATCGCCTGGCCTTTACCAAGAGAAGATAAAGCGCGATCGATATCTTCCAACAAAAACTCCCGCGATTGCGATGGCATTCCAAAGGAGTTGGTCAAAGTCAGCGCATCGAATTGATCCAACGGCTTATCGGTAAACCGGGCCGTTCCATTACCGCAAGGCTCAACAAAGATCATATTCGGCAATGGATGGCCCGGATGAGGAAGACTGCGAATCGTTTTATAGGTCAAAAGATCGAAGCCGAGCTGGGCTGCGAGTGCAATCCAGCGCGAATTTAATAGAGGTCCTGCCGGAATTCCGATCGAAGAATTAAGAGTGAAACCAAGAAAATCGACTGAGCGCACCTTCTCGGGCCGGGAAGGAATCGCATCATTAAAGAAAGGGCCGTCTGCTGCATTATCAGCATAAGATTTTTGAATATCGTAAATAGGAAGGCGGGCGGGAAACCAATCGGGAATAACGGTCATGGTATAATCTCCATGAAAAATAGCATCCTCAATTGCCTTTGACGGGCAAAAAAAATCGCATCAACCGACGGTCTATCGAGCTCCTATTGCAACCGGCTCGAAATTCATCGGATATTCACGGATCAAGGGCTCAAACAAGCCTTCCAGCTGCATTGCCCGTGATAGGCGCGTCAACCCGATTCCGCCGCCAAATCGATTTCTCATCGGCAAACTCAAATAATGATCGAGCTCCTTTTGAACGCGTTCGCGGCCAAATTTCGATATCAGCAATTTAGAATACTCGCCATCTTCAATTTTATAAAACTGGTCGAGCATTCTCGCTGCATCGATTTCTCTTTGAGCGGAGCCTATTGTCTCCATGCCATGGAGAAGAATATCAATTTTATGATAGAGCCCGTTTCCGGCATATTTCATATTCCAAAACGGATTCGTATGTTCAGGAAAATATTCCAAACTGATCGATGGACCAAACTCTTGAGCCAAAGCGATCTCATGTTCCGATTCAATTGTTTGGGTTTGATATTTGGCACACGCTTCAAGATAAGTAATCGAAGTGGGTCTTGGAAAACCGAGATGCGAGAGCAAATCTGCCTCCAACTGCCTCAAATCATTGAAATCCCCCGCTGCTTCAAACTCGAACATCGGAAAAATCCTCTGATGCCTTCCTTCAATTGGATTAGGCTCGTCTCGATAGCTCGTCGTAACGCAAAATACGCCCGGCCATCTGGGGTTTTGCAATATCTCGTGCTCTAACCACATCTGCCCTGTTTGGGGAAGAGGATAAACGGCTCCACCCAACATATATTGCGTAATCGTCTGCGGCTGCTCGCAAGCGGCAAGAATCGATAGGCGCGA
This sequence comes from uncultured Chlamydiae bacterium, assembly GCA_903889795.1. Classification (GTDB taxonomy): domain Bacteria; phylum Chlamydiota; class Chlamydiia; order Chlamydiales; family SM23-39; genus CAISYW01. Next base: position 9,860 of record CAISYW010000156.1, read on the forward strand.
CTGCGCGGGTACTTCAATAAATCCTTTTTGATCCTGGAAAAACTGTCTTAATTTCCGAACAAGAAAATCAAATTCGATCGTTCCTTTCATACTCCTCCAGTTGTGTGTTTGAGGGAAATGATTTACAAACCCCCGTATTCGAATTCTGCCAGAAAATAATTTCCATGTAAATAAAAATTTTCAACACGTAAGAGAAAAGTGATAACAATATCACCTTTGCAAAGTGAACCCGCTTAGGAGCTGTTAAACAATAAATTAAACCGTTTAGGTAGCGCGAAAGCTCCGTAGGACTCGTAAAGAAAAAGCTACAGTCAGATGGGGATAAAAAAACCGAATCGCGGGCTTCGCCCTCGTTTACTAGAGAGGCAATATTTCTATTTTGCGTTGACAAGCATATGGCATGCCATTGCCTCGATTATCTGCTCAAAGAAAACGGGATTTAACACGTGTCCCATTCCTTCGATCGATAGCAAATTGGATCTCTTAATTGCCTTGGCAATCGCCTTGCCGTGAGCGGGAGGGAGTATCGGATCCTCGCTTCCCGAAATCACCAGTGTAGGCGCAGAAATCCTCGCAAATTCAAAATCACGAATCACCGGTGTTGCGGAAGTCGCCAAAGCATGATTGCTTTCGTGGCCTCCTTTTCTCAACTTCCCGTCCACGCGTTTCAGCGACCTTTCAAAGAGCTTGGAAAAAAAATCTGAATCATAGGCAGATTTCGATCCATTTGCGAGCCTGAAACTCTCCACTAAAAAAGAGACTTTTTCTTTCAAATTCGTTTGCGGTTTTGTGTGCAACGCCAAAATCCCTTTAATAAATTCCGATTTTGGCGGCGGCAGTTTCGCTTGACTCATGTCCAATTTGCGAAAGGCATCATTCTTGATCGTCAAATCTGTGGACGTCATCATCAGAATCAAAGACAACACCCTTTTGGGAAAATGAATTGCGAATAGCTGAGCGATCAACCCTCCCGTTGAATAGCCAACGATATGCGCCTTCTCAATCCTCATCGCATCGAACAACCCCACAATATCCTGAACCATATCCATCAACGTATAGGGAGCCTCTGAAAAATTGATCCATGTGGAAAGACCCGTATCGCGCTGATCGAATCGGATCACAAATAACCCCCGATTGGCCAATGCCCGGCAAAAACTATCCGGCCACATCACAGCATCGCAGCTATTGCCCATGATCAACAGAACCGGAGGCTTTCCAATCTCGCCAAACGTTTCGTAGCAAATCTGAATCTGACTTGGCAAAATCACCCTATTTTCCATTAAACTGCTCAACTTAAAAAATTTTGAATCAAAAAATCGGCTTTTCCTTGAAACGAATCAGTAAGGCTGAGTTAAGCATGACGGAAAAACATCCGGCTTCTTGGAAAATCACTGCGAGAGCCGGAATGAACAAACCGGTAGCTGAAAGAGCGATGCCGATAACGTTATACGCCATTGAAAAAATGATATTGCCCTTAATTGTACTTAAAGTTCGTCTGCCAAGCCTCAGGGTTTCTGCAACTTTTCTGACATCGTTCGTTTTTAATATGATATCAGCGCAAGCAATGGACACATCGGTTCCTGAGCCCATGGCGATTGCGACATTGGATGCGGAAAGAGCTGGTGCATCATTAATCCCATCGCCCACCATGGCAACGGTAAAATTCTTTTTCAGCTCCTCTACCGCGAGCACCTTATCTTCCGGGAGCATGCTTGCCCTGACCTCATCAACACCTAACTGCCTACCTATTTCTTGCGATACCGATTCATTATCCCCGGAAAGAAGCACAATTTTCTTAATGCCGAGCTCACGCAGCTGTTTAACTGCCTGAATCGCATCATTTTTTAAAATATCAGCTACAGCAATCACTCCTTCGACTACGCCATTAACAGCTACAATCAAAATGGTTTTGGCACTCTGCTCGAGCCGGAGAATCTCTTCGTCGGCGTTCGATCGAAATTCGATTTGATTGTCTTGAAAAAGTTTCCGATTTCCAACGAGAACATCCTTGCCGTGAACTTTAGCGAATATCCCTTTTCCGGGAAAAACCTTGAAGGAATCGGGCGCCGAGTATGTGACTTTTCGTTTATCAGCCTCGAGTAAAATGCTCGTTGAAAGAGGATGCTCGGAAAGTTTTTCCGCAGAGGCCGCAAATGAAAGTATTTTTTTTACACCCATCTCATTGAAAGATAAAACATCCGTTACTTCCGGTTTTCCGAATGTGAGAGTGCCTGTCTTATCAAAAATAACGCAGTCAACATCAGCGGCCGATTCGAGGAATATCCCTCCCTTGATTAGAATACCCTTGCGGGCGCCATTTCCAATTCCTGCAATGACGGCAGCCGGAGTGGCCATACTGAGGGCGCAGGGGCATGCGACAAGAAGAACAGCTGCTGTTTTGACGGGATCTTGGGTAAAAATATAAACCAGAACGGCGATTGCAAGAACCGTTGGAATAAATATTCCGGCCATCTTGTCTGCGTATTTTTGGATCTCAGGTTTTTTGTTTTGAGCGTCTTTTATCAGGCGGATAACGCGTGAAATAGCCGTGTCTTCGCCAACTTTCGTCGCAATCATTTCAAACGCGCCAAGCTCGCATATCGTGCCCCCAAGCACCTGGGAATTTTCAGACTTTTCAACCGGCAATCCTTCACCGGTGATTGCGGACTCATTGATTGATCCGTTTCCTTTAGAAATAATTCCGTCAACCGGAATAGACTCGCCGGGCTTGACAATCAGAACGTCATTTACCTTAACCTGCGCAATGTCGATCTCCACTTCAAGCTGTCCACGTCGGACACGCGCCTTTTTCGGAGCAAGGGCCATCAGCTTGTCCACCGCGCTTTTCATTTTTACAAGAGTGAACATTTCGAGAGTTTCAATGCCAAGCATGATAATGATCACCGAACCGGCTGGAAAAAATCGGCTGGAAATAAGCCGATTAAATTCAAATCCAAGCCAGGGAGCGGTTGCAAAATGAGACTTAGGAACAGCTAGAGCAGCGATAATCGCGATTACAATCAGAACATCGGTATTCAGCTTTTTATTCAGCAAAGATTCGATGGCTCTGTTGAAGATGGGAGCCGCTCCGACAAAAATAGCGAAGAAGGCTAAATCGATTCCTAAAAATGAGTCGACGATATGAAACCATCGAAGCAGAAATAGAATAAGCACCATCGCACATATAAGAAGCTGTTTGTTTTTGCGGATTTTATCTTCATTGCTTCCCTTTACAGGAACGGATGAAGATCCGTCGCATGACGTGCCCGGACTGCAATTACAACTCATTAGCCCCCTAAAAAAACTTTTCGCAAAATTATACTGCTGTCGGCCTGAACATTTGATTTTTTTAATCTTGCATAAGGAACCTAGCTAAAACAACAGAAAAAACGGATTTATGAAATCCTCCCCCTCCTACTGCGTTCAGATCAATTAGGTTTCAAATACACCAAAAATTTATACATTTCAAAATCATCGGCTATTTGTGCGTTCGACAGCTCTTCTTGCCAAACCTCAGGCAAAACAGGCCCAACTTGAACGATCCGTTCAACAAGATCTCTATCACCGCTCCGAACTGCATGTTTAAACGCTTCCATATGAGCTCGTGCTGAAATCATTCCTTTCGATAATAAAAAATCTAAACTTTCTCGATTCTTACACATTGTGATTGCATTTTCTCGCCAATTTTCCGGTATCCCACCATGATCCCATAATAATCGAACCATTTGAGGATCGTGTTGAAAATTAGCTACCGTATCATATAACGCAACACCTAGATCATCTGGTATAAAACCGTACGTTCTTAATAATTCTTCGACACGGACTCGATTATTAGCAATAGCCGCCTGTCTAAGCTCGATCCTTATTTCTAGAGAGGGCCTTCTACACCGCGTCATTCGCTCTTGAGGAATGGATAGAGGGTCTCTACATTGGGGGCAAGTAAGTGAACGCCCTTCGCGAATCAACGAGTCCATACAAATTGAATGAAATCGATGTTGATGATCGGTCTTCTCTAACGGATTTTCGAGCGTCGCCACATCCAAACAAATGCCGCAATTAGGGATCGTTCCCAGACATCCCTCAATTGGACACTTACATGACAATCCGATTGATTCTTCAGCACATTTACGACAAAAAACATGATGAACTTTCTTTACCGTACTACCCTGTTGGATATCATGCTCAACAGTCACTTTTGTATCAGACGAAACTAGCTGATTACACAAAGAACAACCCGTTACTTCACAAGACATAACAATCACTCCGTTTAATTAAAGATTAGTTAATCA
>CAISYW010000157.1 GCA_903889795.1 uncultured Chlamydiae bacterium
AGCCCTTTCAGGGGTGAATTGGTTTGTAGAGCCAGTAACAAAACTAAACGCCATCGAAAAGTCGATGATTTTTGATTTACGTTGGCTATAGTTTATCATATTTTATTTTGTTTGCAAAACAGGGCGCAAAAAAATCCATCCGGTCCACCCGATTCGGGATAGATCGATAAGGGCGCAGACATCAACTCGATTGGGAATGTTTTTAAAAAAAATTCAATCTGTTGTTCGTTTTCTCGTTTGAAAAGACTGCAAGTTGCGTAAACGATTTTCCCGCCGGGCCGGACATACGAAAGAGCAAGGCCAAAGATTTCCCGCTGTTCTCGAACCAATCTTTCCATCATCTCTTCGCTTCCCTTCCATTTCATGTCGGGATTGCGTCGATATGTGCCCGACCCGCTGCAGGGGACGTCGGCCAACACCCAATCCATTTTATTTTTTAAAGAATCCAAACGCGGATGGCCGGGCGGAAGGAATTGAGCGTTTTGCACTCCTGCACGGCGGCATCGCCGCCGAGCCTCATGCAAAATAAGAGGACGGATGTCGTGTAAATAGATTTGACCGCGGCCTGCCATCGAGGGAGCAATCGCAAGGCTTTTTCCACCGCTGCCGCTGCAATAATCGAGAAGCTGCTCTCCCTTCTCGGGACGGACGAGATCGGCCACTATCTGGCTGCCCTCGTCTTGAATTTCAAATAATCCTTCCTTGAATTCGGGAAAGGTTGTTAAGGCGATGCGATGGCGAAAACGGATTCCGGCTTTTGAATGAGAGCAGGGTTCGGCGTCATAGAGATCTTTCCAGCGCGATAATAGAGTGTCTCGGCTCGTCTTTAGCAGATTTACTCGGATAGTGAGTGGAGCTGGTTCATTGAGGATGCGGCAAAGCTCTACGGCTCTTGTTTCGCCGTAACTATTGCTGAGTTCATGGAAAAACCAGGGACTTGCTCCACACTGAATACGGGGAGGTACGCTTTGGGGAAGGGCAGAGAGATCCGTTCTGCGCCATTGTTCGTATCGTTTTTCCCAGATTGATTCCTGGCCAAGAAGATGGTCTAAAAGAGAGCGCCAGCGCATGAGGGCATAGGCAGTGTCGCCTAAAAAACGGCGGTCATGCGCGCCAATACTTTTGTGCGCTTTCAAATAATTACTGAAAGCCACATCGAGAGGTTTGGTTCCTTGATCGAACTGATGAAGAAAAGCAAATAGGTGAGTTTCTCGGAATTTTTCTGCCATGCTCAATTCATTCAAGGTTATTTGACGAAGTATTTTCCTCTTTCGTTTGTTTCATATCCATCTGAAAAAAGAATTGAACAGAAGATTCATTGGAAAAAAATATCCTCATTTCTGCATAAATTATAATTATGAAAACCTCTCGAGTCATCTCGGTATTTTTAGGTAGGCTTTTTTTGAGCCTGATTTTTTTAATCGCAGGGTTTCAAAAACTTTTTAATTGGCACGAAACAGAAAAAGCGCTGATTGACGCCCTATGCGAATGGCAGAATTTCGCCGGTTTTTCTGAATCGCTTCAAGATTGTTTGACGGTTCTTGTCCCTTGGGCTTCGTTGTTGTTGGTTGTGGGCATTATTTTTGAGCTTCTCGGTAGTTTTATGCTTCTCATCGCATATCGAGAAAAACTCGGGGTAGTGCTTTTAATTTTGTTTCTCATTCCCACTACGTTTCTCTTCCATTCATTCTGGTTTTTTGAAGGGCCCATGCGAGAGCTTCAAATGACGATGTTTTTAAAGAACATGGCAATTTTGGGCGGCTTGATTTTTGTGGCGATCCATGGTGCACATGCAAGAGGAGACGATGGGTCGTCGTCCATGAGTTTTTCTTGAACGCCGTATTGATGCGGCTTTTTTTCCCCCTTCTTGGTTTTGTATTTGTAGCATTTGGACAAAATGCCTGGATCGGCTGGCTTGGTCCTCTTTCTGCCACAATCGGCTATGCTCTCTTTTGGCGGGCCATTTTGAATTGGGCCTCGCCGATGAAGCGATTTGCATTGGGTCTACTTTGGTTTTCTTTCATTCAGGCATTTCAGCTTTCCTGGATGGCGACCACTGAATATATGGGACCCCTGATTTTAGTCGTTTATGGTTTCCTGATTCTTGCTCTCGGAGTGCAATTTGGCCTTTTATCTTGGCTGGTCGGTTCCTGGAGATCTCTCACGATTTTGCGTTGCGCGGGTCTGGCGGGCTTATGGGTGTTGCTGGAATGGATGCGGCTTCATTTATGCACCGGATTTTCCTGGAATCCCGCAGGTCTTGCCTTAACGACCACGCCCTTTTCTTTGCAAATGGCCTCTCTTTTTGGAATCTTCGGCCTCTCGTTTTGGGTCATTTTTGTTAATTTGGCGGGTTTACGAGCGTCTTTTTTGCGCACTTTTTCCTCGATCGCTATTTGGGTTTCATGCGCCATCATTCCCTATATTTTCGGCGCCATTCAGTTTTTTGCGGTTTCAACTGAAAATAGAAATCTTTCGGCTCTTTTGGTGCAAACAGCTCTTTTACCTGAACAGAGAGACTATGACTCGCATCAGCCGGGTCAATTTATCGATCCGGTGGATCAGTGGGATCGGTTGATCGGTTTGATCCGGAATGCCAAAGCTCCTCAAGTTGATTTGATCGTTTTACCGGAAGGTGCAGTTCCATACTCGGCATTTCAATGTGTATATCCTATTTTTGAAGTTCAGCGTGTTTGGGCCAAGCATTTTGGACCTTTGTCGAAAAGTGAGTTCCCATTGCCGGAGTTTCCGATGGCCCGACTGGCGCATTTCGAAGGGCGCGCTTATTGGGAAGTCAGCAATGCATTTTGGGTGCAGGCGCTGGCTAATCACTATCATTGCGAAGTGATTGTGGGAATGGACGATCGAGACCTGAGTTCCGGGAAGCATTTTAATGCTGCGTTTCATTTCTCATCCGATAACAAGAGCATATCGCGTATTGAAAAACGAATTTTAGTGCCTGTTGGTGAATATGTGCCTTTTAAACATTGGCGCTGGTTTTCACAGCTTGTTACCGATCAATTTGCCGTCGGCGATTCATTTGAGCCGGGAAAGGAAGCAAAGGTGTTTTTCGGGAGAATTCCGATAGGTGTTTCGATTTGCTATGAGGAGACTTTTAGCGAATTGATTCGCAATCTTCGTACGAAGGATGCTCAAATGTTTGTCAATATCTCTAATGATGTCTGGTTTCCTCAATCGCGTTTGGCTAAACAGCATTTTGATCATGGGATGGTGCGCGCTGTGGAAAGCGGCCTTCCTCTTATTCGAGCCTGTAATACAGGCGTCACTTGCGGAGTGAATTGTCTGGGCTCCGTTCTTGCAAGGCATCCTGAAAATCAACCCGGAGCTCTTTTTTTAGAAGTTCCTCTCCACACATTTCCGACCCTTTATTCTAAGTTGGGTGACGGAGCAATTCTTATTTTGAGCGCTTTTTTTGCTCTCAATCTTTTGAAAAAAGGAAGAGGTGCTTGCTGGAAATAAAGAAAGTCGATTAACTTTTTACGAAACAAGAGATGCATGTTTGCTTTTTGCGTCTCATATTGAGGTGTTGATTGATCGATAATCAGATGCAAAAAACGCTTAAGACTGAAGTGTTTACTTCTGGTGTCGGTCTTTTTTCCGGTGAAAAAGTCTCGATTCGCATTAAACCTGCTCCCGCAGAGAGCGGGATTGTTTTTCAACGTGTTGATTTACCAAAAAAGCCCTTGATTCCAGCTCAAGTTCAATTTGTTAGCGATACACACTTCTGCACACGATTAAAGGCGAACGAAGCGAGCGTGATGACTGTCGAACATATCCTTTCCGCTTTGAGCGCATGTGGAATCGACAATGCGCATATTGAAGTCGACGGGCCTGAAATTCCTGTGGGGGATGGTAGCGCAAAGCTTTTTGTTCAGCTTTTGGAGCAGGCGGGGGTTGAAGAGCAGGATAGTTGCAAACAGTATTTTTCGCTGTCTCAACCGGTTTTCTGGACAGACGGCGAGATTCATTTAGTTGCTCTTCCAAACTTTGAGATGCGTGTCAGTTATACGCTTCATTTTCCGCGTTCTCTATTATTTCGATCGCAATATTTTTCTCTGCCCATTCATCGAGAATTATATATAAATGAGATCGCGTCTTGCCGCACTTTTTCTTTTTATGAAGAAATTGCCCCGCTGATTGAAAAAGGGTTGATTAAAGGCGGGGGGCTGGAAAATGCCCTCGTGATTAAAGGAGATCAAGTCCTCAATCCTAGCGGAGCGCGCTATCCGGATGAGATGGTACGGCATAAAATTCTTGATCTCATTGGCGATTTATCTTTGATCGGAGGTACTCTGAAAGCGCATATAATTGCGATCCGTTCAGGTCATACTAGCAACATCGCGTTTGCAAAAACGCTTCAAGGTTTTTTATTGCCTGAATATCAGGATGAGAAAACAACAACTCGGGTTTTGAATGGAGTCTAATGGCCGATCCACATAGTGAAGTACCTCCTGTGATGAATACCAAAGACATTGAGCGCATTCTTCCTCATCGTTATCCATTTCTTTTGGTTGATCGCGTTTTACAAATCGATTTGGAGGCGAGTGAAATTCTTAGCGTAAAAAATGTCACCGCTAACGAACCTTTTTTCCAAGGGCACTTTCCCGGAGCTCCGATTATGCCGGGAGTTTTGCTTTTGGAGGCTTTAGCACAGACTGGTGGAATTCTCGTTCATCAGAAAGGCTATGACAAAAAAATTGCTGTTTTATTGAACATTACCAATGCGAAATTTCGTCGGCCTGTTGTTCCTGGAGATGTTTTGCATCTTCATGTAAAAGGTCTGCATATTAGCGGCATGGGTGGAAAGATTCGCGGAAAGGCGATGATTCAAGACCAGTTAGCCGTTGAAGCTGAGTTGAGCTTCGCCTTGATTGACAAGGGACAGTTATAACGAAACATCTTTGGCTAACGAATTGGATTTCCATGGCAAATATTCATCCTTTAGCAGTCGTTGAGAGCGGTGCAAAAATTGGAAAAAACGTAACAATAGAGCCTTTTGCTGTCGTGAAGAGTAGTGTGCGGCTTGAAGATAACGTTATTATCAAATCGCATTCCTATATCGACGGTAACACAACGATTGGCGAAGGCACGGTCATTTGGCCGGGTGCGAGTATTGGAACGAAGACACAGGATCTCAAATATAAGGGCGAAAAGACCTTCGTCACGATCGGCAAATATTGTGAAATTCGAGAGTTTGTCACGATAAATTCATCTTGTCAGGAAAATTCGACAGTCAAGGTGGGCGATCGCTGTTTGATTATGGCTTATTGCCATGTTGCCCATAATTGCGAAATCGGCAACCAGGTGATCATGGCGAATAATGCGATGTTGGCCGGCCACGTGATTGTGGAAGATTATGCGATTATCGGTGGAATGACGCCTGTTCATCAGTTTTCCCGGATCGGATGCTATGCGATGGTTGGCGGATTCAGCCGGGTATCCAATGATATTCCTCCTTATACGATCGGCGGCGGGATTCCCTATAAATTTGGCGGCATTAATTTAATCGGTTTGAAACGACATAACTTTCCATACGGTGTGAGAAAAGAATTAAGTAAAGTGTTCAAGCTTATCTATCGATCGAATCTGCATCTCGATGAGGCGATTCAACGTATTGAACAAGAAGTTGAGCCGATTAAAGAAGTTCGTCATTGGCTCGATTTTTGCCGCACATCCAAGCGGGGTTTAATTGGCCTGCAAGGCATAACAAAAGAAAAAGAAGAAGAAGTAATGGAAGATTTCGACGAAGATGCTGAGTTTGTCGAGTCATTTAAAACTTAGTACACAGTTAACAAAGTTTTTGCCGTTTCGGCTGACGCAGCTCAGATTGTAAAAACATTGTTAACTATTTACTAGACTTCCCAATGAAAATCATTTTTTTTGGCACGCCTGCTTTTGCGGCGCAGATTTTTCAATTTCTCATTGATCGCGGTATTTCCATTGCTGCTACGGTGACGCAGCCTGATCGCCCGAAAGGTCGGAATTTAGAATTAGCTCCCTCTGCTGTGAAGGAGGCCTATTTTCGTTGGGCTTCCGAAAGCATTTTATTGCAGCCTGAAAAGGCGTCCGACGCTAACTTTCTGCAACAACTTGAAACCGTTCATGCCGATCTTTTTGTTGTAGTCGCTTATGGACAAATTCTTTCTCAAAAGCTCCTGGCTATACCTAGATTGGGCTGTATTAACGTTCATGCGAGCCTTTTGCCTAAATATCGTGGCGCAGCTCCTATTCAACGATGTTTGTTAAGTGGGGATAATGAAACGGGGGTCTCGATTCAAAAAATGGTTTATCAGCTCGATGCCGGCGATGTAATTGAAGAGGCAAAAATTGAGATCCCTCAGGAAATGACATTCGGGGAGCTTCAGCAAGCACTATGCGATCTTTCAAAACCCCTTCTTCTATCTGTTTTATCGAAATATCGAACCGGCATTCCTTTTGCCCAAGCGCAAGACCCAACTTTGGTAACGATTGCTCCAAAAATCAAGCCGGAAGAGACGGAAATTCACTGGAATCAAGATGCCCGAAGTGTGCACAATCTCGTGCGGGCGCTTTCCCCCCGCCCTGGAGCCTGGTGTTGGATCGAAAATAATGGGCGAAAACGACTCAAAATTCTTCGTACACGAGTCGCAACCAATTCGGGACTTCCGGGATTGGCAGGAAGTTTGATTTCTTTTCATAAGGATAATTGCCTTGTTGCTGCGGAGACGGATGTATTGCAACTTCTTGAGGTTCAGCCTGAAGGGAAAAAGGTAATGTCAATCAATGAATGGATTCGCGGCTGTCAGGCAGCTCCTCGTTTTTTATAGAAAGTTTAAATTTTATTCATCAGTGGATTCCTTTACTTAAATCAAGTCTCAATTTATACTTTTTACTTTCTTAATGAAACAAAGGAATCGAGATGGCGAATCCAGTAACAGTTCAAGTTGGAAATGTAAAGCTTACAGCTGAAAAGCCGGTAACGTCGGGTAATTTTACTAAAACGGTGAAGTTGTGGTTCGAAAGTACAAAAGGTGCATTCGATTTCATGCAGTCGCTTAAAAAAGCCGCTATTTTATGCGGAAACGAACATATCGAGACACAATCGAAGCGATATATCGCAGGAACTTCGGTTATGCGTGTACCTTCTACCTTTATGGCTATTAACGATACGATTCAAGCGTATAAAAAAGATAAAGTTTTTGATCTTCAACGTAAAGCCGATTTCAGCCACCAGCTTTTTGATTGCGGTACTATGCTGGCGTATACGACGGCCTTTTTTAGTAAGAATATTACCAATCCATTGAAAGCGGCAGCAATTTTAAGCTTAGGAAATGATTTAACCGATGCAGCATCATCTGGTGTGAAGATCAATAATGGTTTGGAGTGGAAACAACGGTTGGTTTCAGCAGGACCATTGCTTCAGCGCGCGAACCATAATATTCTGGTTAACTCGCTTTTGAAATTGATCAAAGCAGTTACGGGTTTAGTGGCGGGGATTTTTGCCAGTTTTGCGCTCTTTACCGGAGCAGTGTTGGTTTCTCCGACGGTCGCTGTGACGGTCGCTTTGGCAAGTACGATTTTTAGTGTTCTGGCACATTATCATAACAATTATTGGTGTGATTCTTTTCTTAAAATCGAATACATGCCAGTAAAGTTTGCTTAAATTGATTGCCGAGAGAGCTTTATATGCACTCTCGGTACATAAAATAATCGCGAACTGATTTCTTTGGTGTAAAATGACAAAACCTATCACATATCAAATAACCAATCTTCAACATCTTGTTGATCATGACCATTCCAGTGCGCAATCTTCAGAGAGGCGCTTTTTTCATGTTATGAAATCATGGCTTGAACAGACAGGTGGTGCGTATGATGCGCTTAACGCCTTCAAAAGAGTCTGTAGTTTCTTAAACATGGACTTTTATCGAAAACAGGCAGAAGGCTATCTTGATGCTGCGGCAGGCCTTCGGTTGCCGAGCGTAACGATTTCTACGGTCCAGCGGCTGAATGAAGCGCGATTTGAGAAAAAGACTCCGGCTGTCATGTCGGATGTTACGCATCAACTTTCTGATATGGGCTCGACGACTTGTTATGCATGTGCCTTTTTCCAGAAACAACCCCAATCGATCTTTAAAATAGCGTCAGTATTTGATCTGCTGGGCGATGTCACGGATTTTAGTACACATACCATGCGATTCCGGGATTCAATTAATCTGCAAGCAAGGGCAAAGACGGCACCACTGGCGGTTCAGCGGGCGATTCGGAATGAAAAGAATGATTTGTTTATTCATTTAATCCGGACGGTGACGGCCGTTGCGACGAGCGTTTTGGCATGTTATCTTCTCATGACAGGCTCAGCGCTTATTCCTGCGATGGCGGCGGTAACGATAGCCATCGCGAATTCTGTCTTTACAATTTTGGCTCATTATCACAAAAATTATTGGTGCGAAGCTCAGTTGAGTATTAGACTCCTTGCGTAACCAAGCTTCTGTCGATTTTTTTGCGAGGGATGTATCAACATCTCATATACAGCTCTCGCAAAAAGAATCGAAAATCGGCCAAAATAATCCCCAAAATTGACGAAGTCATGGTTGCGCAAGAAGTCTATTAGCTGAGGGGTCTGTATTATCGAAAGTCGTACTCTAACTAAATCAGAATGGCTCTTTGGGCTCGCCATGATGATTTTTCTCTTTTCTTTCTTTTTCATCGCAAAAAAAACCAGTTTTCGGAGTTTGGGTCGGCTGCATCAAGTAATGCAGCCGCTTCCGGTTTCTTCGATTATCATCGATATAAGCGGAGATGTTAAAAAACAGGGGAAGATGAATGTTTCGCAGGGGTCTACCATTCGTTCCGTGATTCGTAAGGCTCGTTTAAAATCAACGGCAGATTTGACAAATATTGATTTAGACCGCGTTTTAGATGCTTCTTGCGATCTTCATATTCCTTCTTTTGAAAAAATTGTTGTAGAAGTTTGCGGTTGTGTAAAGGAAAAAGTTTCCATTGAGTTGCCGGCGGGGAGCCGAATTTGTGACATGAAAGGGTGCGTTATTTTGTCAGAAAATGCAGATCCAGGCTTTTTTAGACGTCGAAAAATCTTAAAGAACAATGAAATCATTCGAGTACCGGCGCTCGATGAAAAAAAATCCTCAAAACGCTGATGGTAAGATACTCACGACGAACTTTTATGTTAAAATTTAGTGGGATTGCGATAGGTCTAAGAGATTTTAATTGAGAGAAAACGCGCGTATCTGTACTCTCTTTGCTTATCTTTTTCAGTTAGTTGTTTCATGTCAAAATACTGACTGATGTACCGCGCGAGTCTGTCATAATGGACATCGATGGACTGCGCAATCGAATAGTCAATTCAGAGCGAAAAGGGAAAATCTATGTCGCTGACACTGATAGGCCAAAAGAAAGGGATGGCACAAGTTTTTGATAACGATGGCAAAATGATTGTTTGCACGGTCATTCTCGTCGAACCGAACCCAATTGTGCAAATTAAGCGTCCTGAACCAGATGGCTATAGTGCGATTCAGGTTGGCGGAGTTGTGCTCTCCAAATCGCGTGCCAACAAAATGACGAAACCTTTGAAAGGACATTTTGCGAAAGCGAATGTGCCTGGACAATGGCGCCTTAAAGAATCGAGAGTAGAAAAAGCTGATGAGTATCAAGTCGGGCAATCCCTTGATTTGAGCATTTTCAGTGAAATTACTTTCGTCGATGTCCAAGGCGTTTCAAAAGGCAAAGGCTTTCAGGGTGTGATAAAACTGCACGGATTTTCTGGCGGCCCTGCTGCTCACGGATCCGGATTTCATCGACATGCTGGATCGACTGGCCAGAGAACAACGCCTGGTCGTTGTCCTCCAAATGGCCCTCGAGCTTCTCGTATGGGCGGTGATGTACAGACGGTCCAAAATTTGCGGGTTGTTGCAATTAAGGGCAATTTGTTGCTCGTAGAAGGTGCTGTTCCGGGTGCACGTGGTTCAGTGCTTTATATTACGCAGGCGATGAAAAAACGGCTGAAAAAGAATAAATAACGAACAAGGTATAGCGTCGTGGCAATCCTGAAAAAATATGATTTGAGCGGAAAGGAACTTGAGGCCATTCAGGTCGATGATGCGTTATTAGAATCATCGGCGCATCCTCAAATGATTAAAGATTACATAGTCGCCATCCGCAATAATGCTCGCCAATGGTCGGCTAGCACGAAAGGCCGTAGCGAAATTAATCGCACCGGCAAAAAGCCTCACCCGCAAAAGGGTCAGGGGCGGTCACGTCAAGGCTGTGTAGCTGCGCCTCAGTATAAAGGCGGTGGCATTGTGTTTGGTCCTAAGCCGAAGTTTGATCAGCATGTGCGGATCAACAAGCGTGAAAGGCAGGCTGTTGTACGTTTTCTTCTGACAGAGAAAATTAAGGCTAATCAAGTTCATATTCTCAAAAGTGAAAAGATGGATAAGCCCAAAACTCAAATATTAACTGGCTTTATGAAGGCTGTTAATATTTTGGATCACCGTGTTTTGTTTCTTGACATTGCGGATGGGCAAAAAGAGATTTTACTTAGCCTTCGAAATATTCCGAAAAAAGAATATTCGGTTTTGTTCAATATCAATGGCTACAACCTTGCGCTATGTCGCGATGTCGTCATTTTGGACAGTGCTTTTGATCAACTTTTGACGATTTTAGGTTAGGACAATGACTAAAAAAAGCCCCTATGCCATTATTAAAAACCGTCGAGTGACTGAAAAGTCCCGTATGTTGGAAAACCTGCAGAATTCAGGTAAAAATCCTTCAGTGAGTCGCTGTAAAACACCAAAATTTGTTTTTGATGTTGATCCTCAAGCTAACAAGCAGGAGATCGCACAGGCAATTGAAGAGATCTACGCTGAAAAAAAAATCCGGGTGCTGAAGGTAAATACAGTGACAGTGAAATCCAAACTGCGTCGTGTTCGAGGCTTTTTAGGAATGACAGCATCAGGGAAAAAAGCAGTAGTTTCGCTTCATCCCGGACAAACCATCGACGAGCAAGTGTAAGGAGACAGTATGCCAAAATATTTTCGACCTATCACTCCAAGCCAACGAAAGCTTGTTCTTCCTACGCTTCTGGAGCTAGATCCTCCGGATAAAAAAGCGCCGAAATCGTTGTTGACGAGCAAACGCAGAATCAATGGCCGCAATCATAGTGGACATATTACTGTGCGGCACAAAGGTGGAGCTCATAAAAAATTATTTCGAGTCATCGATTTTAAACGAAATAAAGAGAATATTCCTGCCACAGTTGCTGGCGTTGATTATGATCCTAATCGATCGGCTCTCATTGCTCTATTGTATTATGCTGATGGCGAAAAACGTTATATTTTGGCGCCTCAGGGAATTAAAAAAGGCGATGTAGTTTTAACTTCCGATGAGCCTCCTTTTAAGATTGGATGCTGCATGCGTTTGAAGTTCATGCCTTATGGCTCTGTGATTCATAATGTTGAATTGGTTCCTGGAAGAGGTGGACAGATTGTTCGTTCTGCTGGGCTTTCAGCGCAGTTGCTTGGACGAAGCAAAGGATACGCAAGTATTCGCTTTCCATCTGGTGAAGTTCGTATGATCAATGAGGATTGCCGAGCGACATTTGGTGCTGTTTCCAATTCTGAGCATAATCTTCGAGTGATTGGTAAGGCCGGTCGTGCCCGTTGGATGGGAGTACGTCCGACAGTACGCGGTGTTCATATGAATCCTGTCGACCACCCGCATGGTGGCGGTGAAGGACGTGGAAAGGGGAATATACCGCAGACACCCTGGGGTCAGTATACGAAAGGCTACCGTACGCGCTCTAAGAAGAAAACGAGAAAATGGATTGTAAAGGAACGCAGGTAATTACATGGGAAGATCGCTAAAAAAAGGCCCTTTTGTAGATCACCATCTCCGGGCAAAATTTGAGACATTGAATCGCGAAGGCACCAAAAAGGTTATTAAAACATGGTCTCGGCGTTCGATGATCATTCCCGAAATGGTTAGCCATACGTTTGACGTGCACAACGGAAAAAAATTTGTGACTGTTTACGTATCGGAAAACATGGTCGGACATCGCTTGGGAGAGTTTTCTCCAACGCGAATATTTAAGGGTCATCCGAAGAAGAGTGCAGCGGCTGTTGCTGCATCAACGTCGACTTAAAAGGGTTGAACTATGCAATTAGCAAAAGCCTGTACACGCTATGTGCGGATTAGTCCGCGAAAAGCAAGATATGCGGCAGCATTAATTCGGGGCCTTCATGTAGATAAGGCAACGTACCAATTACTCTATTCGAAACTACGCGGCGGTCGGCTTTTGAAAAAGACTTTAGATAGCGCAGTGGCCAATGCAGAGACGCAACTTGATGTTCGACGTGAATCATTGAAAGTGCACGAAGTGCGCGTTGATCCGGGTCCTATTTTGAGAAGGGCAAAAGCTCGTAGCAAAGGTTCTTCTGTGCCTGTCAATAAGCGAACGAGCCATTTTACGATCGTGTTGATCGCGGAACAAGGTTAAAGGAGAGAAGCGAATCATGGGACAAAAAGTATCGCCAATTGGGTTTCGCCTCGTAACGAGAAAAAAATGGTTGTCGAATTGGTATGCGAACAAACAAGAGTTCGGAGACCTGATCGGCGAAGATAAGAAGATTCGAACTTATCTTCAAACTAAACCTGCTTGTCAGGGTGCCTCTCGTTTTCAAATCAAACGTATGAGCGGAAAAATCGAAGTCACAATTTTCACATCAAGGCCTGGTCTGGTAATCGGGAAAAAAGGTGCTGAAATTGATGTTCTCAAAGGTGAGTTGAGAGCTCTGACCGGGAAGGAAGTTTGGATCGAAGTAGAAGAGATCAAACGTCCTGATCTTGAGGCAAAATTGGTTGCTGATGCTATTGCGAAGCAGCTTGAGCGGAGGATTCCTTTCCGACGAATTTTAAAAAAGGCCTTGCAAACGACGATGGATGCGGGCGCCGCTGGAATTAAAGTTCAGATTTCTGGACGGATTGGCGGTGCAGAAATTGCGCGTGTTGAGTGGTATAAAAAAGGCCGTATTCCTCTACACACTCTTCGAGCAGATATCGATTATTCGATGGGACGTGCTGAAACGACATATGGATCGATTGGTGTAAAAGTTTGGATTAATCGCGGTGAGGAAGTTACAATCTCCGCACCAAAACCTGCTACGGGAGGTTGATAATGGCTTTGATGCCCTCGAAAACGAAATTTCGAAAACAGCAAAGAGGTTCAGTAGCTGGCTTGTCGAAAGCCGGAGCCTTTGTTGAATTTGGCGAATTTGGAATGCAGTGCATGGATCGCGGATGGATTACAAGTCAGCAAATTGAAGCATGCCGAATTGCGATTACTCGTTTTTTTAGCCGTAAAGGACAGGTTTGGATTCGAATTTTTCCAGACAAACCAGTGTCTAAAAAACCGGCTGAAACTCGAATGGGTAAAGGTAAGGGAGCTACTGAATTTTGGGTCGCTCGCGTGAAACCGGGACGTATTCTTTTCGAAGTTGCCAATGTGAGTCGTGAAGAAGCTCAAGTAGCTTTGCGACAAGCGGCAGGTAAATTGCCTCTTCGTACAAAGTTTGTGTCAAGATTGGAGACTGTTTAATATGGCGAAGCGAAAAAAAGAACAAGAGAGACAGTCGATAGCTGAAATGGAAAGTTCGGCAGCATTGCTGGAGAAAGAAATTTTTGCTTTGCGCAATGAGCTCGCGGTTCAACGAAAATTAGAAAAACCGCATCTTCTGAAGGCAAAGCGCCATGAGCGAGCTCGTCTTTTGACGATCCTGACGCAACAGCGGAGAATAGTCACATGAATACAAGAGAAGATAGCCGAAAAGAAAACGTTGGCGTTATTATTTCTAATAAAATGGCGAAAACTGTCACCGTTCAGGTCAGCCGCAAAATGCGTCACCCGAAATATGGAAAAGTCATTGAGCGCTCAAAAAAACTATATGCTCATGATGAAACGAATGCACTAGAAGTTGGACAGAAAGTGCGCATTGTGGAAACTCGACCCCTTTCAAAGTTGAAGCGGTGGCGAGTTGTAGAAGTCCTGTAATTATAAGAAAGGCGATAGTTTATGATTCAACAAGAAACTAATCTCGTTGTTGCTGATAATACAGGAGCGAAGCGAGTACGCTGTTTTAAAGTTTTAGGTGGCACCCGAAAACGATATGCACGCTCTGGCGACATTATCGTTTGTGCGGTCAAGGAAGCGGATCCTAAAGGTGCTGTTAAAAAAGGCGAAGTTGTTAAAGCTGTGATTGTTCGAACGAAGGCATATATAAGACGGCCTGACGGTTCACTGCTTCGTTTTTTTGATAATAGCTGTGTTATTATCGATGATAAAAATAATCCACGAGGAACTCGTATTTTTGGACCCATCGCACGCGAAGTGCGCGATAAGGGCTTCATAAAGATTAGTTCCCTGGCTCCTGAAGTTATTTGAGGTGAAGGATGAGTAAATGGATTCGAAAAGGTGATCGTGTTCTCGTCACCACCGGAAACGATAAGGGGAAAGCGGGAGAAGTTCTATCTCGCAATGAGGATCGGATAGTAGTGCAGGGCATCAATATCCGAAAAAAACACTTGCGACGTACACAGGAAATGCAGGGCGGGCGAATAGTGGAAATGGAAGTTCCGATTCACGTTTCAAACGTAAAACTCTGTAATAAAGACAATCAGCCAATATGGCTGAAAGTTAAAGTTGAAAAAAATGGCGAGAGATCTCTTGTGTTTCTCGATGGTTCGAAAGAGACCGTTTATCGCTCAGTGAAAAAACCCGCATAGGTATTATGTCTAGACTCCAGAATAAGTATAAAGAGGTAGTGCTCCCCGAGTTAATCGCGCGGCATTCAGATCTAAACGTCATGGAGCTGCCTGTGCTGAAAAAAATTGTTATCAGCATGGGTATTTCAGAAGCGTTAAAAGATAAAAATGCGATTCAAGACCACAGTAAGGAACTTACTTTACTGTCAGGTCAAAAACCTATCGTTACTCGATCAAAGAAAGCAATATCGAACTTTAAACTGCGAGAAAATCAAGCGGTTGGTTTGATGGTTACTCTTCGCGGAAAGCGGATGTACGATTTTCTTGATCGTTTTTGCAATATAGTGTCGCCTCGTATACATGACTTTCGTGGGTTTAACAAAAAAGGCGATGGTCGAGGAAACTATAATTTTGGCATCGAAGATCAGCAAATTTATCCTGAGATTAATCTCGATGAAGTCAAGCGTCCCCAGGGAATGAATATTACGCTTGTGACTACTGCCAAAAACGATACGGATTGCATTGAATTATTAACCCTGCTCGGCTTCCCGTTTAAGTAAAAGGAGATATATGGCTTTTAATGATCCCATTGCTGAAATGCTGACGAAAATTCGAAATGCGAAAAATGCTCAGCATCGTTACGTGGATATGAGCAGCAGCAAAATTAAACTGAAAATTCTTGAGATTTTGAAGCTGAACGGATTTATTGAAAATTTTCTCGTAAATGACGAGATGCATAAGATCAGAGTCTTTTTACGGTATGTAAAAAACCGGCGAAGCATTCTGAACGGATTGGATCGAATTTCAACACCTGGCGGACGTAGATATGTAAAGCACCAGGAGATTCCATACGTGTTCAATGGAATGGGTTTAGCGATTATTTCTACGTGTAAAGGAATCATTGATGGCGATACTGCCCGCAATTTGAAAGTTGGCGGCGAGCTCTTGTGTACGATTTGGTAATGGCTGGAGGAAATCGAAATGTCTAGATTGGGAAAGACCCCTATTGCTTTGCCAAAGGGCGTCGAGGTAAAGGGCTCAAAAGATGGAAGCGTTCATGTGAAAGGCCCTAAGGGAACAGTGCAGCTTCAATTGCCTGCAGGGATTCTTTTTAAAATTGAAGATCAAATGATCATTGTTGAGCGCGATGAAGTGATAGAACCTGATAATGCGCTATATGGTCTTTACTGGTCTCTATTGAGGAATTGCATCATTGGTGTCTCTGAGGGATTTGAGAAGAAATTAACTCTTATCGGTGTTGGTTATCGCGCTGCTGTTGCCGGGGACAAGCTTGATCTTCAACTCGGTTTTTCTCACCCTACAGCGGTTGAGATTCCTAAATCGCTTCAAGTCGCTGTCGAAAAAGGTACTGTTATCACTGTCAAAGGAATTGACAAACATACAGTGGGTCAATTTGCCGCTACTGTTCGAGCCATGAAGCCGCCGGAACCGTACAAAGGCAAGGGAATTCGCTACGAAAACGAATTTGTTCGCAAGAAAGAAGGAAAGGCTGCTAAAGCGGCTGCTAAGTAACCCGAGGGAAAATAGCAAATGGATCATTCATTAAAAAGACGAAAAAGAGCCCGATTGGGACGCGTTAGGCGTGTTCGAGGGCAGATCCGGGGAACTGCGCTGAAGCCTCGTCTATCTGTCTATAAATCCAATTCTCATATTTACGCACAATTGATCGACGATGATAATCGGATCACCCTTGGCGGAATTGGTACATTATCCAAGCAGAATCAAAAAACAGAGAATAATCGTAAATGTACAGCTGCTGCACGACATATTGGGACTGAAATCGCGCAAATCGCAAAGCAAAAGAATATCCTAACGGTCGTTTTTGATCGGGGTCGTTTTAAGTTTCATGGTACGATCGCAGTTCTCGCTAACGCCGCTCGTGAAGCTGGCTTGCAATTTTAACTCTAGGACTAGAAATGGTTAAACAAATGGATAAAAAACGCCAGGAAGACTTCGACACGGAATTTGAGGAAAAAGTCCTCTATATTAACCGATGTTCAAAAGTTGTTAAAGGTGGACGCAAGTTTAGCTTTTCTGCTCTGATCTTAGTCGGAGATGGGCAAGGACATGTTGGCTATGGATTTGCGAAAGCGAATGAAGTGTCGGATGCGATACGCAAAGGAAGCGAAGCGGCCCGAAAGAATATTATTACGATTGAAATGGATAAGACGACGATTCCTCACGAAGTTTATGTCGTGTGGGACGGAGCTAAGGTTCTTTTCAAGCCTGCACCTGAAGGATCAGGAATTGTTGCGGGAACGAAAGTTCGATCAATTCTTGAGGTTGGCGGAATCAAAGATGTTATTGCAAAGAGCTTGGGTTCAAGCAATCCGCTAAATTTAGTCAGAGCCACTTTCAAAGCTTTGAAAATGATGAAAAATCGCAAGCAGTGTCTTGCGGAACGTAAAGGGGCATAATCGATGGTCAATCTATCCCAATTGAAAAACACATCCAGGCCCAAAAAGAAGATTCAACGAGTTGGTCGAGGTATTGGTTCCAAGCGTGGTGCAACTTCTGGCCGAGGAACAAAAGGCGATGGAAGTCGACGTGGTTATTCGCGACGTTTCGGTTACGAAGGCGGTCAAGTTCCTTTGTATCGGAAATTGCCTGTTCGAGGATTTACACGCGGACGTTTTGAAAAACCATCAATTGCAATCACTCTTGCAACTTTAGAAAGAAATTTTTCTGATGGCGAATCGGTGAATTATGAGACCTTGCTGCAGAAAGGGTTGATTCCTCGTCGGCTTCCCGGCGGAGTGAAGATTTTGTCGACGGGTGAATTGACGAAGAAAGTTAAGATTGAAGCTCATGCCTATTCGGCTGCTGCACGTGTGAAGCTTGAAGCTCGATCCATTCCATTCGAAGTAATTGGTGGGTAACTAAGGTAACTTAACATCATGTTTGACGCGATACGACGTGTTTTTGCAATTCCTGAATTGCGCACAAAGATTATTTTTACTTTGTCTCTGCTGGCCGTATGCCGGATTGGAGCCTATGTGCCTGTTCCGGGAATAAATGCGGATGTCGCGATTATGATGTTTAAATATGCGACGAGAGGCGGTCAAAATTTGTTTCAGCTCGTCGATATTTTTTCTGGCGGTGCTTTTGCTCAAATGACCGTTTTTGCCTTGGGTGTGATGCCATATATTTCTGCATCCATTATTTTACAGGTTTTGATAACGGTTGTACCCACTTTACAGCGTGAAATTCGTGAAAGTCCCGATCATGGCCGCCGCAAACTTTCAAAGTGGACTCGGATGGCGACTCTCTTACTCGCCCTTTTACAGTCATCTTTGTATGCGAGATATGCGGTGACTATGAATCAGTCGCATCCAGGGATTATAGTATCAGATATTCTCGATGTGCAGATTTTGGGTTTTTCATGGCTTTTTTATCTTGCTTTCGTCTTTACGATGACAGCAGGAACTTTGCTGCTAATGTGGATTGGGGAGCAGATTACTGAAAAAGGAATTGGAAACGGCATTAGCATCATTATTGCTGTGGGAATTCTCTCTTCCTTACCGATGACAATTGGCTCTGTGATTAAGCAACTGAATATGGAATCTCAAGAACCGGGGCAGCTAACTTTTTCGACTCTTGTTGTTCTTTGCTTAATGTTTGTTTTTATTATCATAGGAACGATTCTGGTTATTCAGGGTCAGCGCCGCATTCCACTTCAATATGCCAGACGCATTGTTGGACGGCACGAAGTACAAGGTTCAAATTCTCATATACCGCTTAAAATTAATTATGCCGGTGTTATTCCCGTAATTTTCGCCGCTTCTGTATTGATGTTTCCCGCGACGATCGGACAATTTATGGGTAAAAATAGTTGGTTGGGTCAGGCGTCGAGTTATTTGGTTCCCGGAACTTGGGTATATCTCACGCTTTATGTCTTTCTTATTTTATTTTTTACTTACTTTTGGACAGCGACTCAATTTAAACCTGACCAAATTGCATCCGATATGAAGAAGAACGGCGCTTTTATACCCGGCATTCGCCAAGGAAAGCCCACACAGGATTTTCTTGAACAGACAATGAATCGGGTGACGCTTGCCGGAGCGGTTTTTCTCGCTATTATTGCTATTTTGCCGACGATTGTCGGGCGATTAATGGGTGTGGACGCACGGATTAGCCAATTTTTTGGAGGAACCTCATTGTTGATCTTGGTGGGTGTGATTCTCGACACAACAAAACAGGTTGAGTCTCACTTACTTATGAAGCGATATGACGGTTTTATGAAGAGGGGACGCGTTAAGGGACGTTAAAAGTTTGTAAGTTAACAAGTTCATGTGTTATTTTATAGTGCGTTTCCCTGCAGAACAGTTAAAATGAAGGAAGAAGAATGCCTAGAATCATCGGTATTGATATCCCAGGAAATAAAAGACTTGAAGTGGCTCTTACTTATCTTTTCGGCATCGGACAGACTCTATCGAGCCAGATCATTGAGAAGCTTAGTTTGGATAAGGATATGAGAGCGCAAAATCTAACGGAAGATGATATCGCGAAAATCAATGCGATACTTCAGACAGAATATGTTGTTGAAGGGGATTTGCGCCGTCAAGTTCAAAATAACATAAAGCGATTGATCGGGATTAACTGTTATCGCGGAATGCGCCACCGACTTGGACTACCTGTACGTGGACAGAGAACCCGTACGAATGCACGTACGCGTAAAGGCAAACGCAAAACAGTAGCGAACAAAAAGATTTAATGATTGTTAAAGGAGAATTGACCCTTGTCTAAGCAAGAACAAAAAGCACCGCCGAAAAAGAGTGGAGTACGGGTTAAGAAGAAGGTCCAGCGCACTGTTCCTGCTGGAATTGCTCATGTCCAAGCAACTTTTAATAACACGATCGTCAGCATTACTGACCTGGCAGGCAATGTTATCGCTTGGTCCTCAGCGGGAAAATCAAATTTTTCCGGTTCACGCAAATCATCTGCTTTTGCTGCTACTGTAGCGGCTCAAAACGCCGGCCGCGAAGCGATGGGTGTGGGCATGAAAGAGTGTGAAGTGAATCTCAATGGACCCGGAGCTGGACGAGAGTCGGCCGTACGTGGTCTCCAGAGTGCAGGTCTTGCGATCACAATTATTCGTGACCGTACTCCTGTTCCGCATAATGGGTGCAGACCCCGTAAGCGCAGACGCGTTTAAAAACCGTAGAGGAGTCGCAACATGGTAGTCAAGTATGGCAAATTCGAAATGCCAGATAAAATCAAGATAGATGATTCGAGCAAATCGAATACCTTTGCCCGATTTATCGTTGAGCCTTTTGAAAGAGGATTCGGACATACGGTTGGTAACGCATTGCGCAGAATTATGTTGGGCGCTTTGGAGTCACCATCGATTTTGTCTGTCCGCATTGAAGGAGTTCCCCATGAGTATATGGCCGTTGAGGGAATTACTCAGGATATGACACATATTATCCTGAATCTCAAAGGTTCGCTATTAAGACGGCTTAATTTGGAAGATGAGCGTTCCGCACGTGAAATTCGTCTTTTGACCAAAGTACTTGAAGTGACCGATGAGATGATCGAAAAAGGCAACGGGGAATATCGAGTTGTTTTGAAGGATCTGATGGGCTCTGATGAATATGAAATATTCAATCCTGATCATCATATTTTTACAGTGACAAAACCGATGTCAAGACGCATTGATCTCCGTATTTCGAATGGACGAGGATATGTGCCCTCTGAAAGGCACTCTTTCGAACAGATGCACGATGAGATTATCATTGACTCTGCTTTTTCACCTGTACGTCTTGTCAATTATTATGTAGAAAACACACGTGTTGGCCAAGATACTGACTATGATCGTTTGATTTTGGAAGTGACTACAGATGGTCGTGTGACGCCCGTTGAAGCTCTTGCTTTTGCTGCACAGATTGGTATTCAGCATTTTCAAGTTTTCGCTTCAATCAAATCGCATTCTCTCGTTTTCGATAAGGGTGAAATGGTTGTTAATCGCGACCGTGATGAGATCTTGCAAAAACTGGCTCTTAAGATTAATGAGATCGAACTTTCAGTGCGCTCGACAAACTGTCTAGCCAATGCAAATATAGAAACGATTGGCGAGTTGGTCGTGATGCCGGAATCGGATATGTTGCGATTCCGCAATTTTGGGAAAAAATCTCTAACGGAGATTAAGCAGAAGCTAGACGAGCTAGCCCTCTCTTTAGGCATGGATCTCTCAAAATATGGCATCAATCGCGATAATATCAAATCGGTTATTTCAAACTATCTGCAAGAAAAAATGGGAAATGTTGAAGTATGAGACATGCAAAGCACACGTTTAAAATTGGCCGTACCGGATCACATCGGCGTTGTATGTTGGCCAATATGATGAAATCGCTCATTGAAAATGAACGAATATCAACAACTGTTGCGAAAGCGAAAGAGCTTCGTCGTTATGCAGATCGTATGATTACTTTAGCCAAGCGTAATACGTTGGCTTCGAAGCGCGATGCGATTGCACAGATGCACATCGTCTTTAATCATCTATCGACGAAAGAAGCTCGCGACGTGAAAGCGGGAGATACCTCATCGTATTCACGCGATCGTTTGGTCATCAGTAAGTTGTTTGGTCCCTTACGCGAACGATTTTTGGAGCGTAAAGGCGGTTATACGCGCATTATTCGTACAGCGGATCGGGTCGGAGACAGTGCTCCAACTTGCTATATTGAATATCTCAAATAAATTTTTATTCAAACACCCCTTGCTCTTCGTTTGGGGTGTTTGATTTTTTATTAGAAACGAAACCCGTTCATT
This sequence comes from uncultured Chlamydiae bacterium, assembly GCA_903889795.1. GTDB lineage: Bacteria > Chlamydiota > Chlamydiia > Chlamydiales > SM23-39 > CAISYW01. The sequence continues at coordinate 21,565 of CAISYW010000157.1, forward strand.
CGAACGAGGTTTTCAATTTATTAATCAATACAATGAATTTCTTTTTAAAGGATCTCCACCATACAGATGTTTCTCAGAATCTCTCTAAGGCTCTTCCGAGGGAATAGATGGTTCCGTAAAAACTGAGCTTTACAATC
>CAISYW010000158.1 GCA_903889795.1 uncultured Chlamydiae bacterium
GCTGACTGTCGAAGCGCGAAGGCTCAAGGAAATCTTAGAAGAGCAAAGTAACTTTGCGATGGAACAGATTGATCTCGCCATCACAGCGCTTGAACAGGACGTTGCCCATTTTGATACTCTTTTAGAACAAGCTCCATCTATTGCTATTCCCTCCGATGCACAATCCATTCAAGATAAATCGGGGATATATAATCAAATCCAGCGCGAGCTCAATGTTCTCAATAACCTGGCTACTCGTTTAAATGGTCTTCGCAAGGAAATTATCAAAACAGAGATGAGGATTCGCTTTAAGACGAAATTTTTTAAACGTCTCTCTGAATTGGGCAATCACATTTTCCCCAAACGCAAACAACTCATTGAGCAGATCAGCTCTGAATTTGAACGCGATATTGATCGGTTTGTCGAAGGATATTTTAAGGGAAACGAAGTTGTCGGCGCTCCTTATTATGCTTTGCGCGATGAGATTAAGGCTCTGCAGGGATTGGCTAAATTAATTACATTGAATACGAATGTATTTACCAAAACCCGCTTGAAGCTCAGTGAATGCTGGGACAAAATTAAAGTGCTCGAAAAAGTCCACAAGCAAGAGTTTCAACAGAAAAAACAGGGTTGGGCTGAAAACCGCGCTGTGATCGAGGTTAAACTCGTTGATTTGAAACAGCAGATGGAAGGCAAGGATCTCAAAGAAATTGATGCTGCCATCGATGAGTTTCAAAAAGATATGCGAGCAGTCGAATTAGGCAAAGAAGATGTTTGGTATTTCAGACAAGAGTTGAATCAGTTGCGCGCTCCTTTCTTGGCATTACAGGAGCAAAAACGCAAGGAAATCGAACAAGCTGAACTTGATAAAATGCAGCTCAAGAAAGAAAAGACAGCTTCTTTGAAAGAACGGTTGATTCAGCTCCTAAAAGAATCAAATAAAACAGCTGATGAGCTTTCTGATGAGTTTGATCAGATTCGCCGTGAAATGGATGAGCTCTCTTTAGGAAAGTATGATTTGCAGCAATTTGAACGCTTATTGCGCCCTGCTAAAGATCTCATTGTGGAACGTAAAGAGAGTGCTCTTCTCAATCTCAGTGATGATGAGAAGAATGCTCTTATGCAGCTTCGCGAAGTTTTGGAGCAGCGAAAATTACGCCGCCAGGAAATCAAGAATCAACTCGAGATTTTCCGTAAAACGCTTGGTGGATCCAATTTGGATTTTGAAAAAGCGATGGCTATTCACGAGCAGATTGATTTTGAGAAAGAAAGACTCGAAAAGGCGAATGCTAGCGTTTTAGAGGTCGAGCAGAAAATTTCGGAGATCGAAGAAAACGCTTAGACACTGCGTGTTCTTGACTGCCTATCAATTAACTGATATTTCTTTTTGGATATAGCACTAACCGACCGGTTTGTGCTATTTCGAAAGGAAATGTCAATGAATGAGCGATTAAAAGCAGTCGGTACAATCAATCAAATTCCAACTGAACACCCTTCTCAAGAAAAAAGCAGCCATTCGAAGACATTTGGTCAAAATGTCTTCGGAAAAATTCAGATTAATCAGAATCTTCCCAAAAAAATCGCCGTTAATTGGCTCGCCGCCATGGATGGTTGTGAAGCTATCGATCGAAATCATCTCGATTCAATCGCAGACGCCTTAAAAAAATGGGCCGTTGGCAAAGGCGCGACGCATTATTCCCACTGGTTTCAGCCATTGACGGGGCGATGCTCTGAAAAACATAATTCTTTCTTAGCTTGGAAGGGGGTGAGTGGAACCCCTATTGAAGAGCTCGATGCAAGGCAGCTTCTTCAAGGCGAGACAGACGCTTCCTCACTTCCAAACGGTGGATTGAGGAAAACAGCTGCCGGCCGCGGTTATACAATCTGGGATCCGACTACTCCCGCCTTTTTGTGGGAAAACGCTGATGGCATCACCCTTTGTATTCCTGCGCTCTTCCTATCATGGATGGGTGAGGCGCTCGATTCTAAAATCCCATTGCTTCGCTCGGAGCAAAAATTGAGCAAGGTTGTATGCAGATTATTAAAAATGAGCGGCAAACCGGCTAAAAGGGTTTTTTCAACGTTAGGGCCTGA
>CAISYW010000159.1 GCA_903889795.1 uncultured Chlamydiae bacterium
CGACGACCGCAGGCTTCGCAAGTTTATCCGTATTAATTTAATACGAATTAACTTGCGATCGTCGATTATACGGGCTTTGACGCCGAAATTATTCTAAGAATTTTTGTTAAGGACTACTAGTATATACTTCGAATATCTCGTTCGAGACCCAATATCTTCAAGACGAAAACACATGGTTTTCCAGACGAAAATGTGGCAGCTGTTTCTTTTGATAAGATTTCAAAGATACGTGAATGTTCTCCAACAATTAGGGTGCTAAGAGAATTTGTAACAATTTCCAGATCGTTATAAGTATTTAATTGCAAGATGAAGTCTTTAACGATTGGTAAATAATTTTCAGTAATGGGGTACAAACTTAATTCTACCGTAATACGCATAAATTATCCCTTGGAGTTGATGGTTTTTTATTCGGCTGCGGTCTTTTTTCATGTAGACACGGACAAAAGCGAGAGTATGCCGCTTAGTTTTGGTTTCTATGGTAGAACCCGACGTTTCCATAGGCTACAACTACAGCATTCTTAAGTCCCGACCTATACTGCTGTTGGCCTAAATGGTAATAAAAAATGTAATGATCTTCTAAGTTTCGAGGTATTTCTTCACGCTTTTGTTTCTGTAGTATAGGGCGTTATCGTTAAATACATGAATTTTTTCATACGAGGATAATCTTTTTTAACGTTATGGAAAACTAAATTATGGATTGGATTGAGTGTCTTATCTTCCTAAACCAAAATATTCCATAAGTAGGTTGCACACCATGAGTGGATTGAAGTTGTCAGGAAAGTTGTTGAGAGTATTAACCCGCGGGGTAAAGCCTTACCAAAGCATCCGCGTTCCGAACGAGAAGCTCATGGTAAAACAATGGGCGCCGAGAGAGGATTGATATGGTGAAGCCGCAGCCAGTAAGTTGTCACCCATTTACCCCTCGGGTTAATAAATACACCCAAAAAAAATATGGAAGAATATGCTAGACTAGAGTCTTGTCGGTGTGGTATTGCTTCTTCCCCTTCATCAACAATGTTGACGAAAAAGCATGAAGACCTGGCAAGAAATTATCCATCGTTATCACATCAAATACTATAATCAAATTTCAAAAACCATAAAACCTATTTACAATAATTTTGCTATTACATGTGTGGATTACGTAAAAATATATAATGATAGCAAATTTTTATACTTAACCAACCGTCCTGAATGTGCTGAATATTATGCGTCCGAACAGCTTTTTCGTACCGATCCCTATTTTAGACACCCCGATAGTCATCAAAAAGGTTTTTTTTGGATAGGAAGCAAAGGTTCAAACGATTTTAAAAGCAGTATTTGTAAAATGAGCAATAAGTTTAACCTCCATTCTCCCGTAGTATTTATAGAAAAAGGTTCGAACTATGTTGAAATGTTTTGTTTTTCCGGTGAAAAACCCGAAATGCTTCAGCTATTATATTTCCAGCATTCTCAATTATTAAGACTCTTTGCTGCGCATTTCAAGAAAGAACTAGGCTCTCTTCTAAACAAGATGGAAGAAGAAGCGTATTCTCTTATCGACTTGCAAGGCGAATATTTCTATACAGGCATAAACCAAGCTCCAGCAATCAAAACGGAATCGCTCCATGCCTATCTGATTGCATTAGGAAAAAAAACAGAAATTAAAAGAGCTTCTTCCTTATCTCATAGAGAACGTGATTGTTTAAGACTCTTACTCCACGGGAATACCGCCAAGGATTCGGCAATCGAGCTGCACCTTTCTCCGAGAACGATCGAGTCCTACTTTGAAAATATCAAAAATAAACTAAATTGCAGCAATAAGCACGAACTGTTCTCTATCGCTGCTGATTTTGAAACCTTGGGCCTTCTTTAGTGCCCGACAAACTATATTTTTGTCCTCGGATATCGAACTCTCGAGCTCTTCGTGAGATGAGATAGATAAAAGACAGAGCAAATATTACAAATGGGTAGATACAACAAATTGCAGTTGAATGAAATTTTTCAAAAATAATTAAGCAAATGGGAACTGTGCTTCCTCCAAACACAGACATTGCGATTGCTGAACTGATAAATATCCCACGACAGCGTTCCTGAACTTCAAATTGATGTAACATCCAGCCATGAATCGGACCGATGACCAGGCAGGCAAAAACTGTTAGAATTAGCTGCAGCGTCAGTAGATTGCGACAAAAATAGCATAAGGGAATGATGCTGACGGTAAGCAAGCCAGCACCGATCGAGATCACTTTTGTCATCCCGATCCGATCCGCAAGATATCCAGATATAATTAAAAACAGGCCATACGCAATCAACGATTTAAACGTGTCAAATTCTTGATTGTTATATACTAAAGGAAGAAAAACAAATATAAACGAGCAAGCAACATTAAAAAGACCGAGAATGAGAACGGAACCAAGAATTTCAGACCACCTGGTCTTGATCAAAGAAACTATGCCGATTGATCTTAAAGACTCTTGTGGTATAGCGATAAACGCCGGCGTTTCTCGACATTGATTTTTTAAGAGATAGCTGATTACCCCCCCGCCAGCGCCTATCAAGAAACAAACTCTTATCCATCGTTCATCCTGTGTTAAAAGTGATAGCGTAGCTAACCCATTGGCAGAGATTACTAATCCACTCGGCAAACAGGTGACAAAAATCAGCTAGTATGTCAAAATATTTGACATGTTTTTAGGCGATGCACGGAAACTCACTCAGGACACTCAAGA
>CAISYW010000160.1 GCA_903889795.1 uncultured Chlamydiae bacterium
GCTTTGTAAACATGAACTTTGTATATGGACTCCGTTTGGAGCTGTGATGATTTCGCAAAGGACTTGATTGGCAAGAGAGTTTGTTTTAGAGGCAATTGCAAAACTCCATTCGGAGTCAAATCCGCCCTTTTTCCGCTGGCTTCGAATTTCTCGCAAAGCGCCTATGGCCAGAAGGATATGTCGCTTTGCGAGAAATCGAACCAGCGAAAAAATCATCGAATTTGACTCTCAAAGCGAGTTTTGCAATTACCTCTTTTTTACGATCGAAGGCGGGGATCAAGTGCGTCGCGCAAGGCGTTCCCCACCAAGTTGAATGAAAGCATTGTTAAAGTGATCATCGCTGAGGGGAAAAAGAGTCGCCAGGGGTAAAACTCCATGGAGCTGATCCCATCATTGATCATGATTCCCCAGCTAGCTAAAGGGGCTTGGAGACCGAGCCCTAGAAAACTTAAAAATGCTTCTGTGAAAATCGCCGACGGAATTGTCAGCGTGGCCGTGGCTAGAATCGGACCCATCGCATTGGGAATCAGATGACGGAAAATAATGCGGGATGTGGAGGCGCCGACGGCTTTCGCAGCGGTCACATAGTCGCTTTGCTTAATTTGAAGGATTTGCGCACGTGTAATGCGTCCCATGTTGAGCCAACCATTGATGGCGAGGGCGATGAAAATTGTCTTTAGGCCTGTTCCCATGAAGACGGTCAATAGAATGACTGTGAGAAGGAGTGGAATGGTGTGGAGGATATCGCAAATCCGCATCATGATTTCATCGACCCAGTTTCCAAAATATGCTGCGGTGGCGCCCCAGATCACGCCGATCACGGCGTCGATCAGGGCGGCGGCCAATCCGATCGTTAAGGAGATTCGGGCTCCCCACCAGACACGGCAGAAAACATCTCTTCCCAAATCATCCGTGCCGAACCAAAATTCCCAACAAGGCGGGCGATTTTTTAGCTCCAGGTGAATATCGGAGTAATTATAGGGGCGGATCAGAGGTCCGATGAGGGACATCACACAAAAAAACAGCAGGATGAATAAACAAAACAGCGCGATGCGATTTTTCTTAAATCGCAGCCAGGCGTCTTCTAGATAGGAGAGAGACCGGATCTCAGAATTTGTCTGTTCTAATTCATTCATGATCATTTCCCCGATGGACCTTGCGAATTCTCGGGTCGAGAAGCGAGTAGGCGATGTCGGCAAGAAAAATGGAGACCAAGAGTAACGAGCTATAAAAAATGGTGATTCCCATGATCACCGGATAGTCGCGATTGTTAATGCTGATGATGAGCCATTCTCCCAGGCCGGGAATTGCGAAGATTCGTTCGATGACAAAGCTGCCCGTGAGAATTTGAGCGGTGATCGGGCCGATATAAGAGATCACCGGCAAAATGGCATTTCTCAATCCATGGACGATCGCTATACGAAAGAGAGGCAGGCCTTTAGCCATCGCTGTACGGATATAATCTTGTTGTAATACTTCGACCATGTTTGAGCGCGTTAAGCGGGAAATAAAGGCAGTCGGCAAAGCGGCCAGGGCGAGAGTAGGAAGAATCGTATGCGCAAATGTGCCCCACCGAGCGACCGGTAAAAGATGGAGTTGGAGAGCGATAAAATATTGCAGCAGTGAGGCTAAAACGAAGTTTGGAACGGAAATTCCCAGAGTCGAGATCACCATTGCCGTACTGTCTTGCCAGCGAGATCTCTTGAGAGCGGCCCATGTTCCCAATAAAATGCCCGAGGGAATGGCCAAACAAAGGGCCTGCAGTCCCAATTGGGCGGAGACGGGAAAGCCGTCCGATATCAGCTGATAAACCGTGCGCCCGGTATAGACGAGCGATCGTCCGAAATCCAAGGTTACGAAACCTTTGAGGTATCTGACATATTGCGTCCACAAGGGTTGATCCAGCCCATAGTATGAATGGAGAGCTTTGAGAACTTCTTCCGTGATGCGCTCGTCCATAAAAGGATCGCCCGGAATTGCTTTCATGATGACGAATGTTCCGGAAACGACGCAGAAAAGCGAAACGATCAATATAAAAGTCTTTTTACATAAATACATTATCATAAGAATGTTGAAATATTGATGAGTAAGGATCTTTTTGCAAGGGAAAAATTGCCGCGCAGACTATAATCCTGGCCGGTTTTTATGATTGATGCAGCAATTTTTCAAAATAAATTTCACTTGATCAGTCTGGGATGCCCGCGCAACCTGGTCGATAGCGAGGTCATGATCGGCCTTCTGCTTAAAGCAGGCTATGAATGCACCGTGAATCTGGGCGAGGCTGATTTCATTGTGATCAATACGTGCTCGTTTTTAAATGCTTCCCGTTTAGAGGGAAACGATACGATTCGTACGGTTTTCGATTCTAAGAAAAAGAGCGCAAAAGTAATCGTTGCCGGGTGCATGGTTCAGCAGGGCAAGGAAGAGTTAAAAAAGAGTTTTCCCGAGATTCATTATTTTATTGGATCAGGCGATGTGGATCAGATTCTTCAGGCATTCCAGGCGGGTAGCTCAGGACAAGCCGTTTCTTCAGCCAAGAGTTTTCTTGAATGGGGAGAGATTCCCAGGACTCTCTCAACCCCGCGCCACTATGCCTATCTAAAAATTGCCGAGGGCTGCCGTAAGAGATGCTCATATTGCATTATTCCTGCCATTAAGGGGCCGCTTCGTTCGAAGAGCATCGAGCAAGTGATGAAAGAGTTTGAAAATCTTTTGGATCGGGGCGTTTTTGAAGTGATTTTGATCGCTCAGGACTTGGGCGATTTTGGCAAAGACCGAGGCCAAAAAGGGGAGCTCGCCGCTTTGCTGCGTGAAATGATGAAAGTGCCTCGGAAATTTTGGCTGCGGTTGCTCTATCTCTATCCCGATGAAATCGACGATGAATTGATTCAGGTGATGAAAAGTGATTCCAGGATCTGTCCTTATCTCGATATGCCCATCCAGCATATCAATGATGAGCTGCTGCAATCGATGCGTCGAAAAACCAGCCGCGCGCAGATTGTCGAGATCATTCGAAAATTACGAAAAGAGATTCCAGATATTTCGATCCGTACCAGTTTGATTGTGGGATTTCCCGGCGAGAGCGAAGAGCAGTTTCAGGAACTTGTCGAATTTGTGAAAAAAGAAAAACTCGATCAGATCGGTATTTTTAAATTCTCGCCGGAAAAAGAGGCTGTTGCTTCTCACTTGGAAAATCAAATTAGCGAGGAGGAAAAACAGCGGCGATTGGAGATTCTTGCCAAAGCACAGCAAAAAGTCGTGAAAAAGAAAAATCGCGACCTGATTGGCCGCAGAGTCTTGGCGATTATCGACGGAAATCATCCCGAGTCTAATTTACTGTTAACCGCACGGCATAGCGGCCAATGTCCCGACATTGATGGGCAGATCATCATCAACGATGCTCCTAAAAAAGTGGTTCAGGGACAACTATATACAATCGAACTAACAGATGTTGCAGGTTATGATTTGATCGGCCGCATATTGGGGAATAAATGAGCTGCATTGTACTGAAAAAGGGTAAAGAACGACCGATCCGTCAACATCATCACTGGATATATTCCGGAGCTGTTCAATCATTGCCTTCTAAAGAGAGCGGGCCGGTGGTTCCTGTGTGCACAGCGGAAGGCGAGCACTTGGGATTAGCGGCAATCAACCGCGGGCGTTCCATTGTAGCTCATATGTTGAGTTACGGCGATATGAGTCTGGAAAGCGCTCTTCGCGAGCGGATTCGCCGATCGGTTGCTATGCGGCGGCGATGGTTTGATCCTGCGATTACGAACGCCTATCGTCTAATAAACGCAGAAGGCGATGGGATTCCCGGATTGATCGTCGATTCCTACGATGGCATTCTCGTGATGCAGATTTCCCACCCGGGAATTGAGGCGATTCAAGAGCTGATTGTCTCCCTCCTCATCGAAGAGGCGGCTCCCAAAGGAATTTATGAGAAATCGACATCGTTTTTACGAAAAAAAGAGGGGATGGAACAAGTTCAGGCATATCGATGGGGTGAGAAGTTCTCCAGTACGATCATTCGTGAAAATAATCTGCAGTTTCGAGTGGATTTAGAAAAAGGACAGAAGACAGGTTGGTTTCTCGATCAGCGCGAAATGCGAAAGCAGGTGTTTGAGCTGTCGTCGCAGCGCCGCGTCCTCAATATGTTTGCCTATAGCGGCGGCTTCAGTGTCGCGGCGCTTGCAGGCCGGGCTCAGCAAGTGACGAGCGTGGAGATCAGTCCGCGATGTAAAGCTCTTATTGATGAAAACCTCTCATTGAATGGCTTTACCGACGAGAATCATCAGTTCATTCAAACGGATGCTTTTGAGTATTTGAAGAGTCAGCCGCTGCCGTACGATTTGATCATTCTCGATCCTCCGGCCTTTGTCAAAAAACGCGAAGATATCGCAACGGCGTTTCGAGCGTATAAAGAGATGAATCGCATTACGATTCAAAAAATGGAGCCGGGATCTTTATTAATGACCTGTTCTTGTTCTTATCATGTCGATGAGACGTTGTTTCAGAATATTCTCTTTCGCGCGGCTTTAGAGGCCAATCGGTCGGTTCGAATCGTGGGACGCCATCGCCTCGCGATTGATCATCCCATTTCCATCTTTCATCCCGAAAGCGCGTACTTAAAAAGCTTGGTGTTGTATATCGAGTAAAGAATAGAAGCCTTGGTTACTCAAGAAGTCAAATATCGGGGTGGCGGGATTTGAACCCACGACCTTTTCGTCCCGAACGAAACGCGCTAGCCAAACTGCGCTACACCCCGAAAAAACGCTAAACCATACCAAACTGTCAAATAGATCGGCAAGATCAATACCGAACGTGACTCAAAAATTTTTTCCTCACAGTTTTTTCAATTCGGTATAGATATTTTCGAGTATCTATTAATATTTAATACTAAGTTGTGGTAAATAATGTACTAACGTATTATAATGTATTTTATATAAATAGGAATAATTATGAAAATCGCTGAATTTGTTGTTAGATTAAATAGTTGCCCAGAAGGTTCTGATCTCGTGCTGCGGCAATATGTAGACCAGGTTGGAGGGATTGATCGAATCGCCCCGGAAGGAATTACGATTCTGGGCTTTGCAGCCACCTATCGGTATGCACGTGTTGTAGAAATGCTTTTGAGTAAAGGTGCTTCTTGTGATGCTCCAGCCGCTTTGGATGGACGCACTGCTTTGCAATGTTGCGAGCCCAATTCGGACGTTGATCAGATATTTCGCAAAGTTTTTGCAGCGCGATCTCAAACTGTTCCGATGCCGAAACAATGGTCCAGAGTACCGGGGTTTGATTATGATCTCTATGCGATGGTTGAACAGTTCAATCTTGACCGCATTCAACAACAAGAAGGGATGGATGATTATTCAATCGCATGTTTTCACGAAGAATTCGATGAAATGCGCTCACAATATGAAGAAGCTCAATCCGAATATGCTCTTTATCTGAAAAATCCCAGTGAAACTTCCAAACTGGCTTGTATGGCTGCCCTAACTCAACTTCGACGCAACAAAGCTGAAGAGTCGGAATTTTTAGAAAAAGCTTGGGATGAGTACTGGAACAAAACATATAAAACCTTTCCCTTAGTAGGGCTCTCGCATTTTTTTCATATCTCTTTTTTATACGTTCTGCCGGATTGTGAAAGATCGCAACTTCACACTGAAACAGTACGTCCGATGGATGGACTTATAGCGGGATTCCGAAAGACCGCGAGAATTGTAATAAAAAACCGGGCGCCGGAATATAAACGACTCAAGCAGGGTAAGGACATTTTTGAATTGCAAAAACGGTTTTGTTATCGAGACTGTCCGCCGGAAAGATCTTCTGATTTTGTTGAAATACCCACAGTTTTGGAGGAGATTGATGAGTTTAAACCCTGGGTAGCTAGAGACAAATCTAAAGCTCTAGGCAATAAAAAATGTGAATTCATCCTCGGTTGCCAGCAAAATTTTGGACAGTTAGTGCTGTATATGAAAAGCGATCTGTCTCGGGACCAAAGAAAGGATATCGGACTTCCTGTGAGTTACAGAGAAATCGTCGCTGGTCTCAAAACCTTTGTTAGAAAAAATTACCAAAATTCTATTGAAGGTGAAATGGAAATTGCGCAACTTTGTTTGTTATTTGTAGAGAATCGGGATAAATTTAAAATAACAATCAAAAAATTTCTCCAGGACAATCCGCAATTCAACGTCAGAGAATGTTATGACTTTGTCAAACTGATAGAAACACTATGTGTTCTCACTCATATTGTAGATGCCCACAAAGGAAGGTTCCCCGGTGTTGAGCGACAATTAGCATTGCCGGTCAGCGACAATTATCTTTGCCGGTAAAAAATTCCTGGACGAGTAGGGTTTTTGCGTGGATATGCAAGGCTCAAATGTCAGGAAAAAAAATTA
>CAISYW010000161.1 GCA_903889795.1 uncultured Chlamydiae bacterium
GGCCTCAAAAGGCGGCATTATTTTGCCCGATTCAGCTCAGGAAAAACCCCGTCAAGGGAAGATTATGGCTGTAGGTACCGGCAAGGTAGATGACAAAGGCCAAGTTCATCCACTGAGTGTGAAAGTGGGCGACGAGGTGCTATTTTCATCCTATTCCGGCACGGAATTTCAAGAAGATTATTTGATCCTATCCGAGGAAGATCTCCTCGCTGTTCTCGCTTAAAAACAGGAGATAAAAAGCTATGGCAAAAATTTTACAATTTAATGAAGAAGCTCTTAATTCGATCCTCAAGGGGGTCAAAACATTGGCCAAAGCGGTCATCGTAACCTTGGGTCCCAAGGGGCGTAACGTCATGATTGGGAAAGAATATGGATCCCCATCGTCAACGAAAGACGGCGTGACGGTTGCCAAGGAGATTGGGTTAAAAGACAAATTTGAAAATATGGGAGCTCAGCTCGTTAAAGAAGCTGCCTCTAAAGCGTCCGATGTTGCCGGAGACGGCACGACGACCGCGATTGTTTTAGCGGAAGCGATATTTAGCGAAGGAGTAAAAAACGTCGCAGCGGGCGCCAATCCAATGTGTCTGAAGCGCGGGATCGATCGAGCTGTCGAAGCTGTCAACCGTTTTCTGGATGGGATGGCAACACCGATCAAAAGTCCTGAAGAAATTCGTCAGATCGCCACCATTTCGGCTAATAATGACCCTGATATTGGAGCCATTATTTGCGAAGCGATGCAGAAGGTGGGAAAAGATGGCATTGTCACTATTGGCGAAGCGAAAGGAATTGAAACGGTTTTGGAAGTTGTCGAGGGAATGCAATTCGATAAAGGTTATGTATCTCCCTATTTCGTCACCAATGCTGAAAAAATGAGCGTTGAGTTTGAAAATCCGTTCATTTTTATTACCGACAAAAAACTGTCGAATGCAAAAGAGATCGTTCCCCTTTTGGAAAAAGTGATGGAAAAAGGTTCCCGCCCATTGCTCATTATCGCAGAAGATATTGATGCAGATGCGTTGGCTACCTTGGTTGTCAACAAAGTAAAAGGAGGCCTTTCTCTTTGCGCGGTGAAGGCTCCTGGCTTTGGCGATCGCCGTAAGTCCATGTTGGAAGATCTCGCTATCCTGACGGGTGCAACGGTCGTTTCCGAAGAGGTGGGCTATAAATTAGAAAACGCAGGCCTTGAAATGCTGGGCAGCGCCAAGAAAGTCAAGATCACGAAAGATGATACGACGATCGTTGACGGTGCAGGCCGGGCTGTGGATGTGCAAAAACGCGTCGCTCAGATTAAAAATGAATTGGAGAAGTCTACTTCAGATTACGATCGAGAAAAGCTTGAAGAGCGCCTCGCTAAGCTCTCCGGCGGGGTGGCTGTCGTTAATGTCGGCGCAGTTACTGAAGCGGAAGCCAACGAGAAAAAAGCTCGTATCGAAGATGCTCTCCACGCTACTCGCGCTGCAGTGGCTCAAGGAGTCGTGCCGGGCGGTGGAGTGGCTCTCATTCGAGCAATGAAATCGTTGGATGCATTGAAGCTCAAGGGTGACGAGGCGATAGGTGTCGATATCATTCGTAAGACCCTCTCAGCTCCTGCAGCCGCGATTGCGACAAACTGCGGAAAAAATGGGCAGTGGGTGACGGAAAAGGTCATGGAAAAATCGGGTTCCTGGGGTTACAACGGATTGACCGATCAATTCTCTGATTTGATAAAAGACGGCGTATTGGATCCTGTTTTGGTGACCAAGAGCGCTCTCACTTACTCCGCTTCGATTGCCGGCATGTTGCTAACGATTGCCGCGATTGTGACGGACAAACCCGAGCCGAAGAAAAAAGCAGGCTCAGCCGGTGGACCATCGCCAATGGATATGGGCATGGGCGGAATGGGCGGCATGGGTGGAATGATGTAAATGCGCTTTACTTTTGAGCCGTTCCTGTTTTCATCGGGAATGGCTCAATTTCTCGATCCTTTAAAACCAAGCCAGTCACCTCGCGCTTTTTCCTCGATTACTTTCAGACCGAGTCCGTTAATAAAAGAGAGAGCCTTTGCTCTCTGGGATTTTAAAATACCGGACGCGAGCCAGAGCTTGGCTTTCCGGGGAAGGTTCGGGTTTTCTCTCATTAGGTTTTGCTGTTCAGGCAGAATCATATTGATGCAAACGACCGGATTTTCCTTAAGCTTCGGCATTGCAGCAGAAAATCGAGCGCGTTTTTCGAGATGATTCAAAAGAGCATTTTGACGGGCGTGCTTAATGGCGCTCGGATCGATGTCGATACCGTAGGCCCTCTTCGCCCCCATCATTAAGGCAGCCAGAGAGAGAATGCCGCTGCCGCATCCGAGATCCAGAACAATCTCATCGTCCATGCATCCGTTCATTAATTCGAGCATAAGATAGGTCGAGGGGTGGGAAAGATCTCCAAAACCTGGCCCGGGGAGGAGGAGAAGCGTATGCGAGGCGCCGAATTGTTCGAGATTGATATGAGCTTTGCCATCGCGAAAATCCTGGGCAAATTGGGACCATTGATCGGACCAGGAAACTGTTTTTATTTTGTCCACAAAGAGGCAGGTTCGCAGTTTTTTAATGTCGATGTTTTTGGACATGCCTCCGAGGAGAACTTCTCCGGAAGAATCGTCCTCAATGATGTAGAGATCTTGCAGTCCGAGGTTTTGTAACTCTTTTTTGGCTTCGAAAATCGAAACATCTGCAAGTAGTCGAAAAAGATAACAGCTCATGTTTTTCTATATTCCGGCTCGCCAAAAAGTGAAAATGTCATATTATATGCACCCTATGCAAAAACCTGCCGTTGCAACGATCATCAATTTTTGCTCGATTGAGGCGAGATTTTTAGAAACGTGCATTAAGCAATGCCGTCTTTTTTCTCGCCAAATCATCATTCCCGTATGCGACCATTTTTTCAATGGCGTTCCTGAAAATCAGGAATTATTGCAGCGAATTTACGCATCTTTTCCGGATTGTTTGTTCGTCGAGTATCCGTTTGAGCCCCATCGCATCCCTAAAAGAAGTTTTCAGGAAGTAACTCATGCTCATTTTTGGCCGTGTGTTTCGCGTTTGATCGGCACTCGATTTCTTAATGATGACATTGAAATGGTCATGTTCCTCGACGCGGACGAGCTTCCTAATGGAAAAAATTTTTTACAGTGGCTGGAGATTAGTGATTGTGTGCATCACAGTGTTTTGAAATTGGCTAATTATTGGTATTTTCGAGAACCGCGCTTTCAATCGCTACGCTGGGAAGATTCGATTATTCTTGCACAAAGACGCACTTTGAGCCCTGCGATTCTTTTGCATAAATCGGAGCGAGACGCGATCTATGATTGTTTGCCCGGGCCTAAGCGCCGAGCCGTGACGGGATTGGATGGGTTGCCGATGTTCCATCACTTCAGCTGTGTTCGCACGAAAGAAGAGATGCAAAATAAAGTGCGCGCCTGGAGTCATCGCGACGATAGGGATTGGGAAACGCTTGTGGAAAAGGAATTTTCCGGGCCATTTTCCGGAACAGATTTTATTCATGGATATTCTTTTCGCGAATGTTTGCCTCTATTTCAAATTTCTATGGAGGGTGTTGAATTTGTTCCGGATCAACGAAATTCCCCTCGAATCGTACGGTTGAAGGGTGATGAGATGATTAAACATCTTGACTTGGCGCCGACAGGATGCTTTGGTAAAATTTTTAATTTTCTTTCTCAATATTTTTGATATGCTTTTTTCACAAAATCCTTGAGGAAAACCTACTTTTTCTAGATCATGGGTTATGTTTTTGCACTGGTAGCTCAGTTGGATAGAGTACCCGGCTACGAACCGGGTGGTCGGAGGTTCGAATCCTCTCCGGTGCGATTTTTTCATAAGACGATGCAAAATGATTTTTCATAAGTTTCCTTTTGGTCCTTTCGAGACAAATACGATTCTCCTTGGCTGTATGAAGGAGAGAAAAGCCGTCGTGATCGATCCTTCATATGGATCGACGTCGGCGATTTTGCAAAAATGCTTGGAACTCGAACTGCAAATCGAAAAAATTTTTATTACGCACTCCCATTGGGATCACATCGCAGATGTGCATGAGCTGGTGCATAAGACGGCAGCCTCTGTTTATATCCACCCGTTCGACGCGCCGAATTTGGAAAAACCCGGAATCGATGGCATTCCTCTTTATTTTCCGATTGAAGGCGTTAAGCCCGATCACTTCATCAATGATGGCGATCGCTTAATGATCGGAGATCTTCAATGTAAGGTGATCCATAGTCCCGGACATTCCCCCGGCGGTGTTTGTTATTTTTTCCCGGACAAAAAGCTGTTGATCTCGGGTGATACGCTTTTTGAAGGCAGCATCGGTAATTTGCATCTACCCACATCGGAGCCTGAAAAAATGTGGGAGTCCTTACGTACCTTGTCTCAGCTGCCTCCTGATACACGAATTGCTCCGGGTCATGGACGAGATACGCTGTTGATGAACGAAACATGGTTGAGTCGGGCTGAACAAATTTTTTCTTAATCGAAAGGCGGCAAAATGTCATTAGTGGGAAAAAAAGCTCCGGAATTTAGAGCGAAAGCGGTCATTAACGATAAAATTTTCGATGATTTTTCCTTATCCGAGTATAATGGCAAATATGTCATTTTCTTTTTCTATCCTTTGAACTTTACCTTTGTTTGTCCGACTGAGTTGCACGCTTTTCAGGAACGTTTAAAAGATTTTGAAAAACGTAACGCCCAAGTCATTGGCTGTTCTGTCGATAGTTCGTTTTCGCATCTGGCATGGCTGAGTATGCCAAAAGCAAAAGGCGGCATCCAAGGTGTGACTTATCCGATTGTCTCTGATTTGAACAAAAACATTTCTCGTAATTTTGAAGTGTTGAAAGAAGATGAAGGCGTGGCCTACCGTGGCCTTTTTATGATTGATCGAGATGAAATTGTGCGCCATCAGTTGGTGAATGATTTGCCTTTAGGTCGTTCTGTTGATGAGGCTCTGCGCCTTCTCGACGCCTTAATTTTTTATGAACAAAATGGCGAGGTTTGTCCTGCAAATTGGAAAGCCGGAGCTAAGGCGATGAAACCGACAGAGCAAGGACTCGCTGATTTTTTCTCAAGAAGTGAGATAATCAAATAGATCTTTCTCGGATGTGATCAGAAAGCTTTTGTGGATTTTGTACACATTTTGAATTGCTTTCATGATTTTGGGATCGGCGATCCCAGGAAGGCAGAGAGCGTTGAGGCTTTTAATTTTTTCTTGATCTTCCAGATATTTCAATCCAAAGAGATAGTCAGAGGTACTAAACCCCTCTTCCTCAACACGAAAATATATTAGATCTCGTTGGTAAAGTAGCGCTTGAACAGCA
>CAISYW010000162.1 GCA_903889795.1 uncultured Chlamydiae bacterium
ATGCCAGATTTTGATTTTTTCTGGAAAGCATGCAACACGAATACATACTCTTTAAATTCAACTAAATACACCGTTCTATATGTTCGCTGGGAGCGTTTTCTTTAATTTCCTATACTTTCGCATTGCCTATGCCCTTGAATATTTTAGCGTGAGGAGATCTTTCCCCAATTTCAGCAAGATACAAGGCATATCCCACTGCCTTTCTGACTTCCTTGGGAAAGGGATAAACCGTAAACAACTAATTACTGCTATTAGGTTGTATCCTTTTGTTTATCAAAGGCTTTTACGATACTGGTACACCATTTCTAGAATTATTGGAACTTCAGCGATGCGACGCTCATAATAGCGAAGAGCAGGCTGATGATCCAAAATCGCGCGACCACCTTCGTTTCCGGCCATCCTTTGTACTCATAATGGTGGTGGAGCGGCGCACATAAAAAGATTCGTTTTTTATTGCGATAGCGATAACTGAGCACTTGCAAAATAACCGAAAGAGCTTCAATCACAAAAATCCCGCCGGCAAGAGCGAGCAGAGCTTCGCGGCGCAATAAAACGGCCGATACGCCGATCACCCCGCCCAATGCAAGCGATCCCGTATCGCCCATAAAGACCTGCGCCGGATAACCGTTAAACCACAAAAATCCCAGACAAGCGCCCGCTAAAGCAAAAAGATAGACTGCGATCTCGCCGCTGCCTTCGATGTACAAAATATTCAAATATCGCGCGAGTTCGATGTGATTCGATAAAAAAGCGAATAATGCAAAAACAAGGGCCGCCATTAAAATACATCCAGCCGCCAACCCATCCAGGCCATCGGTGAGATTAACGGCATTGGACGCCCCGGTAATGACAATCACAAAAAAACAAAAAGAGATCAGCTTCAGCCATCCGTCGAGATGGGCGGCGGGATCCTTAAAGAAGGGCAAATAAAATCGCCCCATGTACTCCTCAGTCGATAAAGTCACCAGTTTCGTCTTATGTCCCGCTTTTTGAACCTGTTCTTTCGCCGTTGGCGCCTTAAAAATCTTTTGGCCCGAAATAAAATCCGTTATGGAAGGGCAGAGCAGATAGATCGCAATCAGCGATGAAAACAAAATTTGAAAGATCATCTTGCGCCGCGCTTTCATGCCTTTACTGTTTTTGTAGCGAAGCTTTAAATAATCATCCGTAGCGCCCACAAGCCCCAAAACCAGACTGGTCAAGAGCAAAATCCAGGTGAAGACGTTGGTCAAATCCATCCAGAGAAATAGCGCCACCGTCATCGAAAATAACATCAACAACCCGCCCATTGTGGGCGTATCCTTCTTTTTTCCATGCAACTCGGCCAATAGCGGGCATTCTTCCACGCTGCGAATGGCTTGGCCGATTTTCAATTCGTAGAGTTTCTTGATGAAGCGCGGGCCGAGATAAATCGACAAAATCAAAGCAGTGGCAGCAGCCAGAATCATTCGCGTCGAAAAATAGGTAAAGGCCGACGGCAGCTGAAGCGAAAACATCACGCGAAGAAAATCAACAATGAGGAGCAACATGGATCATCTCCAAAAGTTTTTCCATTTGCATGCTGCGCGAGCCCTTCAAAAGGACCACATCACCCGGGCGCATGATCTCATTTAATTTTTCCGCAATCATGAGATGATCGATAAAGAGTTCCGCCGGTTTCATCGATTCGCGATACGCTTCGCAGAGCGGCGTCGTCTCCTCGCCCAAACAAAGAAGGACATCGACTCTTTTTTGAGCCAGCCGTCCAATCTCCTGGTGCGATTCCACCGAAAAAATCCCCAGCTCTTTCATCGTACCCAAAACCGCGATCCGCTTCCCCCCCTCTTTCGGCTCGGGCAAATTCTCCAATGCGGCCCGCATCGAAGCCGGGTTGGCATTATATGCGTCGTTGATAAACCAGACTCCCGATTTTTCGAACTGCTCAAAGCGCATCTTCGGCAAGTGAAGCCGCGGAATTTGCCTTTCGATTTCTTCCCACTGCATGCCCATTTGACGCGCCGCAGCGATGGCCGCCGCAAAGTTTTGCAGCAAGTGCCCCTCTTTAAAGGGCAATTCAAACTCAAAAGCCCGCACTCCCCGCTCGTCCATACGGTAACGGCCTTCGGCAAAAGACAAAAAGTAATCCGCCGTCGCATCCTGCGTCGAAAAGGTCACCTTTTCTGCGCGTATCGAGCTGATCACTTCTTGATATTGCAGACATTCGAAATCGAGAATGGCTTTCTTCGTTTGCTGCTGTGAAAAAATTTCTCCCTTTGCGCGCGCAATCCCCGATAACCCATCGGGAAAATGCACAGCGTGCGAAAGAGCCACCTTCGTCAATAAAGCGATGTCGGGCGACGCAATTTGAACCAGATTCAGGATCTCATTCGGGGCGCTCATACCCAACTCCAATACGAGCACTTGCTCGTCCCCGGTACGGTTTAAAAGATTCAGAGGAAAGGTGATCTTGGAATTGTAGCTTGATGGGCTTTTGCCGGTCCGGAATTTCCCCTCAAGCAACGTTGCCAAAAACTCCTTCGTCGTCGTTTTTCCAACTGATCCGGTAATTCCGATAATGGGAACCGGACGCTCAGCCATGCTTTGGCGCGCCAGCTCCTGCAATGAACCCAGCACATCTTCTACGCCCAGCAAGATTAAGCCCCCGACTGATCCGGGAAACCCCTTGGAAACGACCGCGCCAACAGCCCCCCTTTGGGCCGCTTCGGCCAGAAAGGAATGGCCATCATTCTTTTCCCCTTTTAATGAAAAGAAGAGCTCCCCCGGCTGAATCATCCTGCTATCAACTTGATAACCAGATATTTGGAGCTCGCTTTCGCAAAAAACCCCAAGATGGCGTGCGAGATCGCGCAATAAAACGCCCCTCATGTCTCCTCCAATATAAAATAAACCTAAGTGTATAACTCTTTTTGCAAATTCGAGCCAACGAAAGAACGCAACCGGCTAATAAAAAGCTACATATAACAACACTCAAATCAACAACTATTAAATACAAACCATTGATAATAATATCAAATATGTGCTATAATTAATTAAAAGATCTAATAAAGGTTATAAAAATGGCAACCGCAGCAGTAGTTACGTCTCAAACTCTTTTGGAGAGGGGCGAGGCCCTAAAAAAGGGCGGCAACGCCCACAGGCAAAAGTACACCCGTCTATTCTACACAGATGCAACAGGAAAAATCACCGCATTCACAATCAGGTTATTTGAAAAAACCGCTACAGGCATCAACGGAAAACAACTCGCCTATACCCGAGAACAATGGGATGAGATCGTCAAAGAAAAGACAAATGAAATGAAGCTAGCCGCCACGCAAGCCGCCGGTGGTAACACAGCTGCACCAGACTTGTTCACTGGCATTGCAGGTTTTGAGAGTAGCTCTGACGAAACAGATGGCGTTACATATTCCATTCCGACCACAACCCCAGCCTCCAGCGGAAGCCCAACCCTTTCACCTCGCATAATAACAATCCCAAGCTCTACAGATCGTGCACGCAATTTTAACACACTCGCTCAAGCTATGGATCCGCGCGATGCGTCGTTGTTGAGCGATTCACCACGCGTTCCTACAAGTCAATCACAAAGAGCTTCTTTACCGGATTGGTGGGATTCGACAATGACGGAAAAATTGACGAAAGAGCAGATTGACGCCGTCCTTGCCGCTCCATCGATCGGGATCAAAAATGATGATTCTGGCAACACATGCTTTATTAATACCATGTTTAATGCATTCATTCTTCATGATCGCGAATTAATCGACGCATTACTTTTAAATAGAAAAGAAGAACCGACCAAACAAATTGCGATGTACCTATATAACTATATTAAGTACAGAACTCAAAACCCAAATGATCTCCTTTCTTTCAAAAACACAGAGCAATTTAGAAATTCCTTAAATCAGATTGACCCCGCTAGAGGTTATCTAACTGGGCAGCACGATGCTTGTCAGGCATATCTATCATTAAGAGCCGCAGTAGTAGATAAAAAATGGCTGCCAAAAGAAACATGCACCGCAACTCAAAGAACATATTATCAAGCACCAAAACCAACGGATCGCTTTCACACCGGGTTTCAAAAAAGACCTCGACCAGTTCGCCGAACAGCAATGGAGATCCTAAGAAGAGAGCCTCAAAAAGCCCCCGTAGATACAGAATATGATCTGCACCGGGACCTGAGCGAAAATCCTAACGAAGCATTTAATACAGGCCTACCAGATACTCAGAGTTCACTGATAAGCATTAACCTTTCCCAAAAATCCAAATCGCCTCTAGCCTTAGAAACCCTCGTTCAAGATCAATATTTCAGTGTTCGCATGCCCGCGAACTCCGAAACTGTCTTGCAGCCCATTATTACAGAGGAAGTCACAGTCGACAATACAGTTACAACTAAATCTGATCTACAAGATTGCAAACCACTCAGACAAACAAGGCTCCTTTCCGGAGAGCCTCCCAAGATATTAATCTTTGAATTTGATGGTTCAGGTGAAGTTACTATTCCCGCTAAATATACATTATCTTCAGCCTACAGGGATAAGGTAGGCGGCGATAAACCACCAGTAGAATACGCATTAAAATCCGCTTCAATTCGCAAAGGATCTCCACCACCCGGAGGCGGGCATTATTATTCATACGATAAAAGAGGTACACAATGGTATTGTACGAATGATTCTGTAGCTACGCCTATAGAAGAAAATACCATGCTGGCTGAACTATTAAAGCAAAGACGTAGTTTGGTTTACGAACGGATCAATTCTCCTGCTCCAGCCGTTGTTCTCTAAGGAGACGGGCATTAATAGTAAAAAACACTGTCCCCGTTTCTCCAACAATTTGGGGATTGACCCAATAACCTCCTCTTCCCCATAATCTCTGATGAAATTGGTGGCATAGCCAAGCGGTAAGGCAGGGGCCTGCAAAGCCCCCATCCTCAGTTCAAATCTGAGTGCCACCTTTCTCCTTCAACCCGTGTGCTATGCCCTTATTTATTATTTCAACGCCCATTGGTCATTTGGGAGACATTTCCCAGCGCGCCATCGATACACTGAGAGCTTGTGATCTGATATTATGCGAAGATACCCGCCACAGTCAGATTCTCTTGCGCCATTATGGTATTGACAAACGACTGATTCCCTTTCATCAATTTAACGAAAAGTCAAAAGAAGAATCGATCCTACGCGATTTAGAGCAGGGTCAGTCCATTGCCTTGATTTCCGATGCAGGAACTCCTCTCGTCTCCGATCCCGGCCAAGCTCTGGTACGAGCTTGCATCGAGCGCGGCGTGCCCTTTACGGCAATTCCCGGCCCCTGCAGCATCATTCAGGCTCTGGTTTTGTCAGGATTCGATGCCGCCCGGTTCCAATTCATCGGTTTTTTACCGCGGGACGCCGGAGCGATCCGGACGGCTCTTCGCCGCGCCCTATTCTTCCAAGGAACGACGATTGCGTTCGAAAGCCCCCAAAGACTATTGGATACTTTAACCATTCTGCTGGAGATCGACCCCAATCGGGAACTTGCGATCGCCCGCGAGCTCACCAAAACATTTGAAGAGTGCCGTCGGGGAAAGGCCGCAGATCTTCTCGCCCATTTTCAAGAACATGAACCGCGCGGCGAAATCGTGTTGTTGATCCGCGAAGGCGAAACTTTACAAGAAGAGATTGGCGTTGAAGAGCTGGTCCGTCTTTTACAGGAGATGCACGCCCTTTCATTAAAAGAAGCCATCAAAGCGGCCGCAAAGCTCAAGGGACTGCCCAAAAGCGATGTCTATCGTCAGATCCATCAGCCTGACAATCCGAAGCCATTGTAGAAAATTCAAATTTCTTGCAATCTTTGACAATTCACAATCGTCAAAATTGAGGAAGCCATGAGTGCAAACGCCAAAGAGATCCTGTTTGAAGAAGATGCACGCAACAAACTGCGCGAAGGTATTGATCAGTTGGCCGACGTCGTAGCCATCACTCTGGGACCTCGCGGACGCAATGTGGGCCTGCAGGCATCGTGGGGCTCGCCGCAAATCACCAGCGACGGCAATTCCATCGCAAAAGATGTGGAGCTGAAAGATCCCTTTGCCAACATGGGCGTAGCCATGGGCAAAGAATTAGCCGCGAAAATCAAGGAGCGCTCCGGCGACGGAACAACGACAGGGATTATTCTCTTCCGCGCATTGGTGCGCGCCGGATTGAAAAATATTGCCTCGGGCGCAAATCCCATATCGATCAAGCGCGGGATGGATAAAGCGCTGGAAAAACTATTGAAAGAGATCGACTTAACGGCGATCTCAGTGAAAAACAAACAAGACACCCGCAATATCGCCAGCGTTTCCGCCTCGGGAAATCAGGAAGTCGGAGAGATCATCGCCGAATGCTTTGAAAAAGTGGGCAAAAATGGCGTAGTGGCCATCGAAGAAGGCAAGGGAACCGACACCTCGATTGAAATGGTGGAGGGAATGCAGATCGACCGCGGCTATTTGAGCGCCTATTTCTGCACCAATATGGAGCGCCAGCTGGTCGAAATGAACCAGCCCCGCGTTCTCGTCACGGACAAAAAAATCAGTTCAATCCAGGATCTATTGCCGATTTTACAATCGATCGCCGCATCGGGACAAGAGCTGCTCATCATCGCCGATGATATCGACGGCGACGTACTCTCGACCCTTGTCGTGAATCGACTCCGCGGCACGCTGAAAATCGCGGCCATCAAAGCGCCCGGCTTCGGCGACTCTCGAAAAGCTCTGCTCGAAGATATCGCCATTTTGACGGGAGCGACGCTGGTTACGGAAGAAAAAGGGCTCATGCTCAAATTAGCGACTCCCGATGTGCTGGGCAGCGCCGATCAAATCGTCATCGGCAAAGAAAAAACCACGATCATCGGCGGCAAAGGATCGGTCACGGAACTGCAAACGCGCATCGCACAGATCGAGCGGGAATGGAAAAAATCCGATAATCAATACGATCGCCAAAAACTCGATGAGCGTAAAGCCAAGCTTTCGGGCGGTGTCGCTCTGATCAAAGTGGGAGCCCCCACCGAGTCGGAGATGAAAAAACGCAAACAGATCTACGAAGACAGCCTCAACGCAACCCGCGCGGCCCTCGAAGAGGGCATCGTTGTCGGCGGCGGAATGGCTCTGTTGCGCGCCAGCCGCTCTTGCGAAAAACTCAATCTCAATAGCGACGAGATGATCGGCGTGCAGATCTTCTGCCTGGCTTGCACCGCTCCTTTCCGTCAGATCGTATCCAATACGGGATATGATAGCTCCGTGATGCTCGAAGAGGTTCTGAGAGCCAAACCGACGGTTGGCTTTAATGCGATGACCGAAAAGGTCGAAGATCTCTTGCAAGCCGGGGTTCTCGACCCATCCAAAGTCGTTAAAAACTGCATCTCTCACGCAGTTTCGATGGCCGGAGTGATTCTTCTTTCCGAAGCGCTGATCACCAACGCTCGGGAAGAATGAGAATTGCTGTCATTCCTGCAGCAGGGATAGGCGATGTGCTGATTATGCTCATCGCCTCTCATCATTTACGCAAACAAGGCCATCAAGTCGCTACATTCCATCAAAAATTGCCCGATTTCGGACGCTGGCTCGAAACAGGCGAATATTTAGTACCGTCCGACGATTTTCCGAATCTGCTGCTCTCATTCGACGCCGTTCTCTTACAGCACGATAATACGGAAAGAGCCCGGCAAATCGCCGCCTTGAGAAAAAGATCCCTGCCCATTTTCATTTTTTATCCGACCTACCGCGCATCCAAACACGGCCCTTTACTCGATTCATATGACTACGCCTTTGACGGCAAGAAAACCATGGTCGAAAACTGCAGGTCCGGCGTCGAAGCTCTATTCGGAGGTAATGCTATTATTTACAACGGCTTACGTCCATTACCCGAATTAACGCATCGCAAACATCAACGCCGCGTGCTCATCCACCCGACCAGTACCAATGAAAAGAAAAACTGGCCTCGCGAAAAATTCCTTCAACTGGCGAAGCGGCTCCAAAAGCTGGATTTTCAGCCCCGGTTTATTCTCTCCCCGACCGAGAAATGCGATTGGCCGGAAGTCGAAAGCCCTATTTTCCCCACTCTGGAACATCTCGCTTCGACGATCTATGAGGCTGATTATTTGATCGGCAACGACTCGGGTCCCGGCCATCTCGCCTCATATTTATCGATTCCCCATCTGATCATCAGTCATGACGAACAACAAATGCGCCAATGGCGCCCCGGCTGGCACCGCGGCGAGATCATTTACCCGCCCCGCTGGCTGCCCAATTTTAAAGGCATTCGCCTCCGCGAAAACAAATGGAAACAATTTGTTTCAATTAATTCAGTTTTAAATCGTTTTATTTCAATAGTTAATTAAAATGTTGAAATTAAACAGATCTATTTATAATATTACAAACAGAGGTGATTTATGAAAGATCTGCCCCATCACATGAAAAAACTCAATCGTCGAGTCATTCGCTCCGAGCACCGTTTAATCGAGAGCGAACTCGCTACCACAGAAGAAGAGAGTGAACCAACGCAAAAAGTTAATATTAAACGACCTAAAGAACAGATCCGTAAACAGGCTAAATCGGTGATGCGCAAAAAGACGCTAGGCCATACTCCAGAACATCCCTCGATCGAAGAGAGAAACCAACAGAAGAAACATCGCGTACCGATTTTCGACAGGCTATCCAATCCCCGTCCCAAGCTGGGCGCAAAACCAAAGAAAAAGACACCGCGCATCTAAGTCGCTGAAGATCAATGTGAAGGGGCAGAAAACATCGAGAAGTTGCTCAGTTAGCAGCTCTTGCGGTAAACTGAGGGGATGCGATTTGCCCAAATCTCTGATCTACATTTTACATGCCCCAGCTGGAATCCGTTTCGATTTTGCTCGAAACGTATTGCGGGAATGATTAATTGGTTTTTATTTCGCCAAAAAGGGGCTTCGCACGAACCGCTGATGTGCCTTCCCTCTCTTTTCAAAACATTGAATTTAGATCTCGTTCTCGTATGCGGCGATTTGTCGAGCACCAGTCTGCCGTCTGAATTTGAAATGGCAAAAGATTTTTTCAATC
>CAISYW010000163.1 GCA_903889795.1 uncultured Chlamydiae bacterium
GCTATCGATAGGATCTGCCGTTACATCAGTCAATGCCGTCTCATTTTTATTCCAGGAGCTGCGTTTTCCCGACAATGCGCTGCAATTATTTACCGAAACGATGCCTGTAACCACGAACTTTCAGGTTCTTCTCAGCGTCGCAGGAGTTTTAACCTTCATAATTTTAGTTCTTTTCGCCAATTTTCATTTGTTAAAAATGAATTGGAAAAAATTACTATTGAAGCTCATCGCCTCGCTGGCAATTGCCACAGTAATGGTTTTGGCTATCGCTCCCTTTGTTCATCTCAAAGACAGCTTTCGCGATCTCTACCTCAATCGAACGATTAAGGATGCGATCAAAAACCCAGTAAACGCCACGATCTATACAATCAAAGATATCATCCCCGATTCATTGCGACAAAAGGATCAAGATGTCTTAGATCAAATTCTTCGCACAGGTGTGATTAGAGTGGGCTACGTTATGAAAAATATGCCTTATGTATATTTTAACGCTTCCAATGAACTTGTCGGTTTTGATATTGCCATGGCATATCAGCTGGCGCAAGATTTGCATTGCCGGCTGGAGTTTATCCCGCTCGATCTCGATCATCTCGCGGACCAACTCAATGATGGTTTGTACGATATTGCCATGGGAGGTCTACTCATGACAGAGAAGCGTATTTCCCAAATGAACTTTTCCGATGCATATGCCGATCAAAATTTCGTCCTCATTTTCCCGACAAAAAATCGCTCGCAATTTAAAAGTCCGGATGAGATTAACCAACGGGGGATAATGATTGGAGCGATTGGATCATATCAACACATTATTTCAACCAACTTTCCCAATGCCACTCTCTATCCCGGGTTAGATGAAAATGGAGTTGAAATGGAGAAAGTAAATGCATGGGTTTGGTCTCGCATTTCAGCATCTATCTGGTGCTTCAATCATCCCGATTATTCTGTTGATGATTTTGGCGGGCAATTGGGGAAATGCTATCTAAGCTATCCAATGAAAATAGATGCCATAAATTTTTTGCGTTTTATCAACAACTGGATGCAGATCAAGATTCTGGATGGATTTTATCAAGAACAGAGTAATTTTTGGATTTTGGGAAAATCGATTCCCAAGTCAGAAGAGCCTCGCTGGTCGATCATTCACAATATTCTTCATTGGACAGAATAAATTTTAAAAGTAGAGCCAAGAAACAAAATTTTTTATTGACTCTTGATTGAGGCTATGTAGAATCTTTGTAAAAAAATTAAAAAAAGGTTTTTTCAATGGCCACTTCTGTAAAATCTCATCATTCTGCCGCGTTTAGGCGTCATGAGCTATCAAATTTGATTCAAGAAACTTTTGCTAATTGTCCTCATGAACGCAGGGATCACATTTTGTGGGTGATTCAAAATGAAACAAAGAGAGATCTTTATCAAAGGTTTCATAGCAAAGATCGCTGCCAAATTATTCAAGAATTATTACATATCGGTCCCTTGCCTGATGAATGCATAGGAAAAGCATTGGTTTCGGCTTTAGAATCACGAGTTCTATCAAATCACGAGAGATTGAAGATCGCGAACCTGCTCCTATTGGAACATGGAGCGATACCACCTGTTTTCTTGGGGCACGCGTTAAATAGCGCAGCTCACTTCCTTGCATGCGGATTGGTCAAAGCAGATGCGCTCATGATAAAAATTTTAAGTCACGGCTCGATCAAGCCTGACGATCTGGGCCATGCTCTGGTCTTAATCTTAGAAGAAAGGGCGTCATCTGCGCCGCAAGATGTGCGGCTGAGGGTTGTCCGAGAACTATTAGAACATGGCACGATTTCATCAATTTATTTGGGACAGGCACTAAATCTTGCTGTCGAACAGCTTGATACCGCATTAGTCACTCGAATTATTGAAAAAGGACCTATTCCTGAGTCCGACCATCGATATGGAGCTTCGGGAGCGCGCCGGTCTTGCGCGGAAGGACCTACACATAAACCGGATAGCTGGCAAGAAGCAGTCCAAAATGCTTTTGCGAGCAGGTCCATGAGCATCCTTCACCCCTTATTAGCTATCGTTAACATATCGACTCAAGCACGATGTCAGGCTCTGATCGATGCTTTTCGCCAATCTCAAAATCATCAGGGCAGCTCGCGACTTGATTTGTTGCTCGACTTCGTTCCGAATCGGAGAAAAATTCAGCATGCTTTATTGATAAGGGCTCAAAAAGAGGGCTTGCAAGAGCTTGTTAATGAGCTAACGATCTACGAAGCTCGGTAGCGGTCATTTTTTTATGAGATATACCGCTGTCGGCCTGAACAATCGGTGCGAGAAGCTCATTAGGTTTGCCTTATTATCATTTAATTATATTGTTTATTGTGGGCTTATTAGAAAATGAATAGCATAAGCAAAAAAATAAACTACAGAAACCATTGCAAGCGATATAATGCCGGGAATGATCACTGGGTGAGGGTCGATATAAATATGGCATCCTGGGTTTTGTGTAAGATAATTTGCAATGAGAGCTAGATGAGCAGTGAAGAGGTTGTTTCTTCTGAGATCAAGCTCTTGCAAATTCGCAAGAATCCCGATCTCCCGAGGCAAGGTCCTGAGTTCGTTAAATGTGAGCCAAAGCTCTTGCAAATTCACAAGATTCCCGATTTCTCGGGGCAAGGTCCTGAGTTCGTTGCATTGGAGCCAAAGCTCTTGCAAATTCACGAGATGGCCGATTTCCTCTGGCAGAGTTCTGAGTTTGTTGAATGCGAGCATAAGCACTTGCAAGTTCACGAGATGGCCGATTTCAGGGGGTAGCGAAGTGATCTGGTTTTTAGAGAGGGTGAGCCCTGTCAAATTCACAAGATTGCCGATTTCAGGGGGCAGTGAAGTGATCTGGTTTCTGTCGAGGCAGAGTAATTGCAAATTCACAAGATTGCCGATTTCCGGTGGCAAAGTATTGAGTTTGTTTAATGCGAGATCCAGCGTTTGTAAATTTACAAACAATCCAATTTCGGGAGGAAGAGCAGAGAGATCCGTATTGATTATCTGTAGTTCCGTAACTTGACTCAGAACTGCCAGGATAGCTTCTCGATTAGTCTGTATGCCATTTCTTATTGCGGTTGCTATTTGACCGTTTGTTGCATTTGCTGGATAGGGTGTCAGTATCGCTAGTTGTTGGAAAATTTCTGGGGGCAAATGATTCCATAATGTCACTAAATTTTTATCATCAGCCTCGGTTATCAATTCAGCTAAATCGCATGCTTCGATCAGACCCGTTTTTGAAAATCCATCCGGTTTAACTCCTGAAAATTTTCTATAATAATCCCGGACGTTCGCAACCGTTTGACGCAAAATTTCGCCATATGTTGGCATAAATCTTCGGATCTTCGGGTTTTGGCTGTAATCATCTCTCAGACGGCTAAAAATGAACATCTGAACATCATGCAAACGTCTGGATACTCGGGCGCAGGTGCATTGTCCTGTCATTCTAAGAATCGATGCGAGGAGCTCATTTGGAAGATCTTCTATGTTTGTTACTGATGCCATATTATCCTGTGATTATATTGTTTTTTATATATTTGTTAATAATATAATACCACAAACATGTTATTTTAGTATATTAGGAGTTATTTTAAAGTAATAATTATTATGAATGAAAAGGAAAATTTTTAATCCGAATGTAATGGTATGATCAGAGATGAACCTTAATCTTTCTAAATCAGACGGGTAGTTGTGCCTTGCTGCAAGTTGGCTTCGATCTCCGCAATACATTGGAACGCAAAATCTCGCCCTCAAAAATCAAAGCTTCAGGTCGACAGCAGTATAAATGGTAGATTTTATTGTTCGAAAATCGAATAAACATACGCAGAAAAAATAATTAAAGCAGCAATTGCAAGCGCACAAATGGAACCATTTCGATGGATCGATGATGAGCTGGAAGACAAAGGATCTAGCCGGATATTGCATGCTGGGTGTTGTCTACGATAATTTGCATCGAGTTTTTTCATACGTAGCGCCATCTTATGAATTTGACACGGATTAAGCTCAGATTCAACCAACTCACGACAAGTCAATGAACTGCTAGGATCGATATCATAGAGATAAAGTGTTTTCAAATTTTCAAGATGGCCGATTTCTGGGGCAGTTTAGGGGAGATCAAACGGATACCAAGATTTGGAATTTTTACCGTTGAACATTTGTATCGTTAAGATTAGATTAAAAATCTGAGAATTAATCGGAGTCTGTTATGTCAGCGGATGTGAGTTTCAGTCAATGTTGTCCTCTCGTTTGTCCTGTTCCGATACGAATCATGTTTCACGACGATGTTGCGCAAATACTGTCGGAGGAAAAGCTGAGGCCGGCACAGGTTAAAGAAGCCTTTGATAGCTATTTGGCAATAGTCAAGCAGTGCAATCAACCATGCAGCAGTCCTGTCAATGATAAAGTTCCGGAATATTCATTGTGGGGTTCGAGGCGGATTGTTCAATGGAATATCTAATCCGTTAATCAAACAATGACGTGATACGCGGGCGCAGGTGCTTTGTCCTGTCAATCTCAGAATAGGCGCGAGGAGCTCATCTGGAAGTGCTTCTATGTTTGTTGTTTCCTTGGTAGTTACTGAACTTTTCATATTAACCTGCAATGATATAGTTTGTTGTGTAATTGCTAATATTGTAAAAGCACAAACAAATTATTTTATTATATGAAAGTCTTTATTTTAAACGTAACAATTTTAATAAAGAATGTTGTTGAATATTTATAATTTTTAGTATACTATTGATGGAGAGTTTCAAACTTGTTAAGGGGTTTTATTATATGAATGCGGTATTTTTTTTGAGTTCCATGTCAAGATATGTAATAAATTTTTCGAGAAGTGCATATAATTTATTAGGAATTAAAGAAGTTTCATCAACAATAGAAAGCGAGGGACGAAGTTGTTTAATACCGACCAATTTAAAATTTCCGGTTTTGACGGTTTTGCATAAAGATCCTCTTGTTCATCGTTTTACGGCTCCTTCATCTGTTCCAAGAACCTATCTCAATAAATTTTTTGAATTGATGTGACGATTCTGATATGATGTTTCTCCTTTCGGAGGAACATT
Source organism: uncultured Chlamydiae bacterium (assembly GCA_903889795.1). Classification (GTDB taxonomy): domain Bacteria; phylum Chlamydiota; class Chlamydiia; order Chlamydiales; family SM23-39; genus CAISYW01. The sequence continues at coordinate 5,064 of CAISYW010000163.1, forward strand.
GTGGCTAAATTTCAAGAACTTAAAGATGATCAATGGATTCTCATTCAAGATCTCATGGCGTGGTCGCC
>CAISYW010000164.1 GCA_903889795.1 uncultured Chlamydiae bacterium
ATTTGTACTGAAGGAACGCGAGGCGAATGCGCTGAAATCGAACTGGAATTAAAGCTCATTGCCGATGTGGGCTTTGTCGGAATGCCCAACGCGGGCAAGTCAACGCTAATCACCGAGTTTGCCAATGTCACGGTCAAGATCGCGCCCTATCCTTTCACCACACTGCGACCGAACCTCGGGCTGGTTATCTTCGACGATTTTTCACGCCTTCTTATTGCCGACATCCCGGGCATCATCGAAAATGCGCATCAAGATCGCGGTCTTGGACTTTCTTTCTTGCGCCATATCGAGCGTTGCGCCGCGCTGATCTTTCTCGTAGAACTCTCCCCCTGGGAAGAGGCGCGAGATCCTTTCAAAGAGTTTTGCATGCTGCGAAAAGAGATCGAAGCCTACAACCCCTCTCTTCTAGAAAAACCTTTTCTTGTCGCTCTCAATAAAATCGATCTGGAAGGCTCTCTTCCTCTCGCACGCAAATTTCGCGAGCAATATCCATTTTCCCAGGAGACTCTCTTTGAAATCTCCGCACAAAATGGCGACGGCTGCGCAAATCTAAAAAACACAATGAGACTGCTCGCCCAACAGGGCGGAAAAAAATTCTAAAGTTTTTACGACTTTCCCAGTTTTGTAGAAATTCCCTTATCGAAAAGGGCTAAACAACCACCTGCGATGATTAACAATACGCCCAAAGCATCCCGATATGGCGGCACCTCATTCCAGAGGAGCCATCCAAACAATCCCGAAAAAACAACAATAAAATAACTCATCATGCCCGCTTTCGAAATCGGAGCGTGTGTATAGCTTTTAGTCATAAAATATTGATATAGCGTCCCAAAAACTCCCACGCCTCCTAGATAGATCCATTGAAGCGGCTCTTCAACCGGCTGCCAAAAAACCACCATGGGAACCAAAGCAACGACGGTGGCCAAAACAAAATAGTTTAAAAGAATCGAATGGGTCGATTCGATGTGGCTTAATTTTCGAATAGAAACGGCTGCGAGAGCAGCCAAAAAACTCCCTAAAAGCGCAACCAGATCGGCGATATCATTCATTTGCGCCGTGGGGTGCAAAATCACTAAAACCCCCACAAATCCAATGAGCAGAGCCACAATTCTTTGTTTAGGAATCACCAATTTTCTCCAAACAAGAAGAATCAGCGGAATAAATAGAGGAAAGGTGCTCACCAGCGTCGAAAGATTGACTAACGAAATTCTACGAATTGCATAGTAATAACATCCCATCGCAAAAAGTCCCGACAAATCCCGTACCAGATGAAGAGGAAGATTTTGAAAATTAAACTGGACTGGCGGGCGCATCAACCATGGCAAAAGCAAAACAAGACCGATGAAAAAGCGAAAAAAAACAACCGTAGGGACGGGAATATCCTCAGCGAGCTTGACAAACACGTACATGAGCGAACAAGAAATCGCTGAGAGGATACCAAACAACAAACCATGGTGTTCACGCATAATTAATCCTTCATCGCTTCAAAAAAGGCATCAAAATCCGCTTGTGTCGCAGAGGCATGCGCCGACACGCGTAAATAATCATTTCGTTGAACCAGAATAATTTTGCGCTCGAGAAATCGCTTCTTCAGTTTTTCTGCCAGAGAATGACCATTCAACCGGATGGCGACGATCCCCGATCGAGTTCCTTCATGCAGGGGTTGATAACCCAAAGATTTGAGACCTTTTTGCGCGACCTCATTCCAATATGAAACAGCGCTAAAAATTTTAGACCAGCCGATTTCACGCATCACATCGATCGAAGAGCCCAAGGCCGCAATCGTTGCAATATCCTGTGTACCCGATTCGAAGCGGCGCGCACTATCGACAAAATCGCTCTTATCTGCTTCCAAATTCATATAATCTTTGACGCTCATCCAACCTGCGTTGGAAACAAAAAGCTCTTCGAGTCTTTCCTTTCGAATATAGACAAAACCCGACCCCAATGGACCAAATAACCACTTTTGCCCGCCCGCAGCCAAAAAATCACATCCCGTTTTTCGCACATCGAAAGGCACAGCTCCGAGAGCCTGAATCGCATCAACAACGACGAGAATGCCATGGGCATGGCAAACACGGACGATCTCAGCAATATCATGAATGCGTCCATCCCAATAGGAAACAGCAGATACTGCAACAAGCCGAACGTGCGATAAGTTCATCTTGGCGATCTGCTGAGCAAATGAAACATTTTGCTGAGGTGAGATCGCTTCCGCCTTGACCCCTTTATGAATGAGGTTTTCCCAAACGATCCGATTGGAGGGAAACTCATCAGCGGGATACAAAACACGATCGTCTTTTTTCCATTGGACGGAGTTCGCTACAAGCGAAAGGCCTTCCGAAGTACTCCTCACAAAAGCGATCTCATCCGCATCCGCATTGATGAGACGAGCCACGCTGGCGCGCGCCCCTTCAAAGAGCTCCGTCCATTTCTCCGAATGAAAAGTTAACGGTTCCGCCGCTTCCTCAGACATTTTTTTTAAAAGATCCACTGCGGGGGAAAGGATCGGCCCGATTCTGGCATAATTTAAATAATGCCAGTGAGATAATCTGGGTAAATAATCACGCAGCTTTTGAATCGTTGCCATCTTACTTCCTTGAAAGTCCAAATTACTTTCTCCGTGACCTTTGTTGTTATGATTTTATCTTTACCACAGAGATCGTAGAGCTCACAGAAAAAAATTAAAAAACCAAGTCGTAAGGGATCTTAAGGAAATAAAAAAAAATTTTAAAAATTCGCGTTGTGCCTTAAAATAGTTCGGCTATAAAGCCACAAAAAGTGATTTGCGTAGCCAGTAAGTAATTCTAATTGGAGATTTTTTATGAGTACAACACCGAAAATAACGAGAAGCGAAGACCCTGCTGCCATTCAACGCGCAATGAGTAGCAAACCGGAAAAAACACCGTCCAATCCAAACTCTCAAACAGCAAGGAAGATTAATAATCTTGCGAATACTCGATTGCCAAAAGCTTATGTAAAACCTTCAATTCAATCACCCGCACCCGTCCACGCCCCTGCCAATACGCCAATCCAAACTCCCCCGCTAGGAAAGCAGGTAACGGCTTTTGGAAGCGAGTCCCCTCTGATTCGTAGTCAGTCACAATAAAGAGGTCGTTGCTTTTGTAGAAATAACAGAAATGGCCAGAACTGGACTTGAACCAGCGACACAA
>CAISYW010000165.1 GCA_903889795.1 uncultured Chlamydiae bacterium
TCATGGGAGAAAACGGAAAAGTCGTACTGCTTTTCAAGTATCAAAAAGAACTTAGACAAATCGGCAGAGAAATAGACCATGTTCATCCTTTAAAATTCATCACCGTGATCATGTCAGATCCGCATCTAAAATCGTGTATAAGGCAAGTTCATTCCGACTATTTCAAATGGACCAATTTTTTGGATGGACTGGGAAATGGACTCACATCGCAACATAGTCAGAATAAAATTTCTGTTTATTTAAACGACTTCGCTAAAGGCCTTGGCCTCGCACCCGAATCATTGCAAAAATATGTTGAAAAGCAAGATTGGGAAAACATGCTTATTTTCTTAATGAATAACTAGCGGACTGTTCAATAATTCGTTTTGAAGCGCTTTACGGCCATAAGGTTCCATTGTTTCAGGCGTGACTATTTTTGCTTTGCGAAACTGAACCATATACATTGCATTTCCCGCTTCCCAGCCTGGAATTCCTTTTAGCAATTGATCTAACGAAAGCGCTTCGATCTGTCCTGCCGGTTTTTTAGCTTCCGAATGAATCCAGATCTCCCCTTGCATGACACACATTAATTCCATGGCAGTCTGACCGCCCGAACGGGTGCAGGTTAAGTCGCTCCGATAAAAAACAGAAGCCACCGTCTCATCTACCTGAAAGCTCAGAGGAACCACAGTCAAATGAGCAGGATAATCATTCGCTTGTGCAACCAGAGAAGAAACCTGGCGAAGTAGTGAATTTTCGCCGATTTTATGAGCGCCGCAAAATACAAAAAGATGAATGGGGGTGCGAATCGAATCGGGCTCGCTCGCCAAGCGGATAAAATTCGTTACATATCCCAAAGTGGCTTCATGAGCAGGCTGTGATCCCAGCAAAACTGCCATGACTCGATCTTTGGGGCCAATCGATAGCCGCGCATCGTTTTCTTTCACTTCCGAATGTAAAGCGCCGCGTTCAATCGAGCGCGAAAAGATCTCTTTCTCGTCGCTGTTCTGAAAATGAACCGAAAGAGAAAAATCGCCTTCATCTTCTCTCTTTTTGTCCTGAAATTTACGAAAGGCCTGGCGAATCGCAAAATATTCATAGACAATTTCATGCTCGGACAGATTGCAGTTTTGCCGCCAAAATTGCTCCGATGTCTGACCTTCTTTTAAAAGCGGCGGAATCGTAATTGGACGGATCAACTTTCGATTTTTTTTGGATAAACCTTTGATCGATCGAAAAAAATGGGTATTTCTTTCGGTGGGTAGATCGACGACAACTTTTTCTAAAAGAACATGCTTTTTGCGCATGCGATTGTAAATCCGAAGGGCATATAATATCGCGGAGGTGCCGAGACACTGCGTATCGATCACATGATCGACTTCTTCTTTAAAAAACGTACGCAATGATCGAGAAAAAATACGCAGCCAAAAAAGACGGTCTGCGGCGCCTTGCATATTCAACAATGCTTCTAAAGAAGAAACACTGCCCTTCTTCTGGGCTGTATCCCATGCAAAAAGAGCGAATTTTCCAATGATCGACCAATACCAATCCTTCACAACATCACGTTTAATGATGATGACAGAAGGGTCAATAGCTAAAAGTTCCTGTTCCTTGGCAATGGCTGCCTGAAGCAAACCGCCGCCGCAGGATGAGGTTATAATCAGTACTTTACGATATTTTATTGGTTTCAAGCGCCGAGAATCCCTCCCATTGAGAGGTAGGAGAGAAGTTGACAGCCCGTATGGAGTAAAAAGTGCTTATAGTGCATTTTGCCCCAGATGACCGCATTAATCTGCGTTGCAGCCACAAATCCGAGCCAAACGAGAAACCCGACGAACATCCCATCCGAAACGGTCGTCACCCCAAAAAAGGCTACGAAGATCGCAAGAATATACGCAGAGACAACAACAACGAGATAATTCCATAAAAATGCGAGCTTGTACGGTTTGGGAGTTTTTTCGAAAAACTTGCCAAATAAATAGCGGGAATACCAAACAAAGCCAATCACAAAATTCACAACAGCGGCGATCACAACAGCTAATTTATCAATCTCGGGGACATCCATAAAATTCCTTGCCTGTAAAAAAGTTTTTTGCTTTAAAGCCTTATCCTAATGGGAGCGTTAAAATTGGACCACGATTTTTTGCTTCATCGGCGTTTAAATTGTAAAGCTGCAAAAGAAGCCCAAAGGTTCTCTTCGTATGAACATCGCTATCATCTATATAAAACCAATAATTGCGATATTTAACAGCGATGAATACATTTTTTGGACAAAAGCGGCTCCAATGAATATCCACCAACTCTCGAAAAAGCTCGCTCCAGTTTGCATCCTCAGGCTGATTATTGTGGGCCATACGAACCATTCCACAATCGATATGTTCCTGAGGAACTTGCACTCCCCAGCTTAAGAAGCTCATACAAGAAAAAATCGAGCGCGGCATAATTCCCATGCGCCCCGAGTTAGTAAATCCCAGTTCAATGTTTTTTAAAAACTTGCCATTGACTTTTTGATCGCATCGAAGGATTTCAGCAAGTCTTTCGCCATCAGCGCCATCAATAGGAAAAGAAATCTGCAATGAACGCTCTTCGGGATCTTGATCCTTTTCCGCTTTCGCCGAGACAATCACACCTAATTGCAATTCTCCCCGTCTTTGAAACAGCCTTAATAGCTGAGACACTTCTGAAAAGCGCTTGTAATTTGGCATACACGTTTCGGATGACTCCGGTTCATTCCAAAGTTCCTGGAAATTTTGAATCATCATCCAAAAGACTTTATCGACAGCCCAGCCGGAATAACATAGAAGCTGCAATGTGCGCAAATCAATGGGCCGGAGTAAACGCGCAGCAAATGCTTGTCCTTCTAACGGCATGTAGGTAATCGTCGGTTGATCTTGCCAGGTGAGATCCGTACCTAATTTAAAAGGATTATCTTTGCTAAATCCGGGAATTGAAAAAACGGGAGATATTTCCGATCGAATCGTCGATTGAGTCGTGATACTGCTTACGTCGAGAAATAACGGCGTATCGGCGTATCTCATACGCACTAAATTAAGCAGCATCTGCTGAGAATTCGTCATTTGAATAGCGACATTATAGGCAGTACGTCCGCCTTCGCCTTCCATTGATATTCGGCTCGGCATTTGGCAAGCACTGAACCCTAAAAAAGCAGCAACGGCTATTTTAAATCCAATTCTTTGGCTGGAAATGTACATTTGAAATCCATCCGGCTGAACAATACCACCATTTCATGTCTAAATTATTTAATCAAGAATTAAGGGACCAGTCAGAGGTATACCGCTCGTGACTTATTCAACGTTTCCTTAAGGCCGCACTTTTTGAAACAATAAGGCAATTCCCATCGCAGAGAACGCAACAAATCCAATAATTTGGATCGATTTGAGCCAATCGGGAAAAGGAAGAGGATTTTTTGATGACTTAAGAGATTGATGTCCATTCCATATCGCATCGAAAACCATCGGAACAAATGGAAGCACAATAAAAACGGGAGAGAACGACTTGATCGCAAAATCGACAACATTAAATAAAACAAAAACAAACCAGGCAACTTTTTGGGATAAGTAATACCAATCATCCCCTCTTTCAGGAATCAGAGATCGATATGCAATAAAAGTAAACGGCATTCTTGCCCGAACGATTGAACGAAAATGATCAATTGATCGGTCAAAACAATCTACAGGAGAAGCTTCTAAAGTCATAAATTTTCAGTTAGATAAAAAAAAATCCCGCTGCTTCATATAATAATTCACAGCGGGAAACAAATATTTACAAATTAAGAACGAACATAGGCTTTGATAATTTTAATCGGCTCAACAGGGCGATCACGCGTATCGGTCTTCGCGCTCTCCATCTTTAGCACAATATCAGAGCCTTTCACAACCTCGCCAAAAATCGTGTGTTTCATATTAAGCCAGGGAGTAGGTACGGTCGTGATAAAAAACTGACTGCCATTCGTATTGGGGCCGCGGTTGGCCATCGCAAGCAAGCAAGGTCGATCGAATTTCAAAATCGCCGCACATTCGTCGGCAAACGGTTTACCCCAAATCGATTCTCCGCCCGCACCTGTTCCGGTCGGATCTCCGCCCTGGATCATAAATTTCTTGATAATCCGATGAAAAATCGTTCCATCGTAATAATTTTTTTGGATGAGTCCCAGAAAATTTTCACAAGTTTTAGGAGCTGTATCGGTAAACAGCTTCACTTCAATGAGACCGAGATTGGTCTCAATGACAACAATAGGTTGAGGTTGATTCACAGTTTGGTTCTCCTGTGCTGCAAGATTAATGGATAGCCCCGTAAAAAGGGCCAGCATAAATGTAAAAAAACGTTTCATAATTTTTTCTCTGCTCAAAATCACTAAAACTCTACAGGAAAAGAAGTTGAATGAAAAGGAAAATTTCTAGCCTTCTAGAATCCTAAAATGATATATATGATTAAGTATGCTTGAATTAGCTTTTCTCATCGTTTTTTTAGGGCTGTTATTCGATTATACAAATGGCTTTCATGATGCGGCGAATGTAGTTTCCACAGTGATTGCAACCCGCGTTCTAACCCCAGTCGCAGCGATCATCATGGCAGGGGTTCTCAATACGATCGGCGCGACTCATGTGAGCGGAGTTGCTCAAACGATTGCGACAGGCCTAGTCGATGCTCGAGAAGCAACCCAAGTTGTCGTCCTCAGCGCGGTCTGCGGCGCCATTGTTTGGAACCTCGCCACATGGTATTTCGGCATTCCCAGCAGCTCTTCCTACGCGCTCATCGGGGGCCTTCTCGGAGCGGCGTGGACTCATGCAAGTCATCAAACCATCCTTTGGGACGGAGTAATCTACAAAGTAATCATCCCGATGGTTGCCTCGCCTCTTCTCGGCTTTGGCCTCGGCTATTTTTTGATGAAATGGCTCTATGTTTACATCGGTAAGAGACCGGGATCCAAAAATAAAAAACTCTTTGCCCATCTTCAGATCGGATCAGCCTGCGTCGTTGCTCTGGCGCACGGACTCAACGATGCGCAAAAAAGCATGGGAATCATTACGTTAGGTCTGTTTGTGTCGGGTTATCTCGCTGCACCAGAAATCCCCATTTGGGTGGTACTCGCCTGCGCTCTGGTCATTGGTCTGGGCACGGCATCCGGCGGTTTTCGAATTATCAGAACCATGGGTTTTGGCATCACCCGCATCGAACCTTACCAGGGATTTGCTGCGGAATGTTCCGCCTCAATCGTGATTCTCACGGCGAGTTTTATGGGTATGCCGGTGAGTTCCGCTCATATGATTGCCGGCAGCATCACAGGCGTTGGCTCCGCACGCAGCATGGACTCCGTCCGCTGGGGCGTTCCACGCAAGATCATCCTCGCCTGGATTTTGACTCTTCCCGGCGCAGGCACCGTTGGCGCTTGCGTCTATCTCATCGCCCGTCTCATCGGACTGGATTAATCGCGCGATGAACCGCTTTCACTTCTTGCGACAACCTATTAAATTCTTTAAAATTGATTGTTTGATTCGCATCGGAAATGGAGCGATCCGGATCGGGATGAATTTCTATCATCAGCCCATCGGCCCCGGCAGCCACTGCCGCACGCGCCATTGGCAAGATCAGTGAACGAACTCCGGTCCCATGACTCGGATCGACGATGATGGGCAAATGGGTCAATTCGCGCAGCGCAGGAACGGCGCTTAAATCCAAAGTATTGCGAGTATATGTCTCGAAGGTGCGAATACCCCTCTCGCAGAGAATGACATTGGGGTTGCCTTCGCTCATGACATACTCAGCCGCCATCAGAAGTTCTTGGTAAGTTGCTGAAAACCCTCGTTTGAGCAGTATCGGGTTTTTCGTCTTTCCCAACTTCTTTAGCAACGTGAAGTTCTGCATATTTCGAGCGCCCACTTGCAAAATATCAATGTGATCTGCGGCAAAATCAACCTGCAGAGCATCCATCACCTCGCAAATGGTAATTAATCCAAACTCTTTTCCCGCATCTTCGAGCAATACGATTCCCTCTTCGCCTAAACCCTGAAATTCATAGGGAGAGGTGCGCGGCTTGAAACAACCTCCTCGCAATGCGGTAGCTCCGGAAAATCGAGACGCTGCCGCGCACGCGCGAATTTGTTCTGTCGATTCAATAGCGCA
>CAISYW010000166.1 GCA_903889795.1 uncultured Chlamydiae bacterium
CCAAAATCGCTATAGAGACGTATCCGCTAGATGGCACTTACAACATAACGTAGTCGATCTTGAATTAGGTCGAGCATTCAACATTACCAAAGCGCTTTCGTTAAGACCTCATTGCGGACTTCGCAGTGGCTGGATCAACCAAAAATTCAAAAGCGTTTTTACGCTACCTATCAATAGCGCGGCTTACCAAGAATATGATTTTCATGGGAAAAACAACTTCTCCGGAGTTGGACCTCGCGTTGGTATTCATAGCCAGTGGCACATTGATAGCAGCAGCTGGAGCATCCTGGGCAAAGCGTCTACCTCTTTGCTTTTGGGCCAAACGAAAACACGTTATCATAACAAGAGCTTAACAGCCGGCGCCTCATCATTTGTAACTGAGCGCCAGCTTAAAGATAATTTCAGCCAACTCGTTCCCAACCTACAAATTTTTATAGGTCTTGATTGGGGATCTTGCTTGGATTGCGAAAAATATTATCTCGGCATCAACGCTGGCTGGGAAACGAATATCTATTGGAACCAGTTCAACATTCCAACAGCGATTCGCGCAAGTTATGCACCCCTCCCAGGAACCGGCAATCAGGCTGTGACTATGGAAGGCTTAACAGTAAACGTGCATTTCGATTTCTAAAGTCAATCGAGATACATTACGAGTACAAAGGAGGAGATCTCACGATCCCCTCCTTTTTTATTTCGAAGATGAGCGCAGCCAACCTCTGGAAAAAACCCACATTGTTGCGTTAATATTAGACATCTTGCATAACCACAATTCCTTGCCCGTGCCCCTGCCCTTGCCCAAAAAAAATCTTACAGAAAAATTTTATTTTGATGTCTAATGCCAGTAAGAGGATCTGCCTCCGCGTTCTCCATAAGGGAAACAGATTCTTGAAACATGAAAATGTCCTTCCTCTGTGGTTCTTATCTCTGTGGTGGATATTTGCGCAACACACTGGAAAAAACCCACATCCAGGCTCTTTCAAAAACACGGCAAAGAGCGCCATTGGCCACCACATTCGTACTGGTGATCACGGGATCCAAAATCACATTAAAAGCCAAAATCATAACGATCATCTCCGGAGTGAATCCGAGATAGGACTCATAGATCGGAAGCATGACAAATATAGCCCCTCCCAAAACAGCCGCAGTGGCAAATCGGGCAAGAACAAAAACAATACTGAAAGAAAGCCACACCGAAAAAGTCGGCGGGACGCCATTGAACTGCTGGTAGATCAAAAAACAGAGAAACGTATTCGCAATACAATCGCCAATTTGCTGGATATTGGTTGTAGCGGGAATCACCGCCTTGGCAAGATCGGGGTTTTGCATGTTTTTTGATGCACCTTCAATCGTCCAGGGCATTGTGGAAAGGCTGCAGCCGGAGCTAAAGGCAACGCCTCCGGCGGGCATGAGATTTTTCACATGATTAAAAAACCGCGATATCGAAAAACCGCTTCCCAAAAGAAACAAAAAGGCGAGATAGACTGCTAAAAATAAAAAAAGCCATAGCAAGAGATCGGCATAGTGAACGAACATCTGATTGAGTAGTTGCGTTTTATACATGCGCGCAACAAAACCGAGAATAAAAAGAGGAATAAGGCGGGAAAAAAAGCGGGTGAGGATATGCTCGGCAATCCCCTTGCCTTTGGAGATAATGGCCCTCAACCCGGGTATTTTGGATGAAGAGAGCAGCCCAAGCGCAATCCCGGCAAAGGTTCCCTTATCAGCAGACCACCAAGCCGGTTTGAGCCATGGAAAGCGCCATAAGGGGCTAAACACATCCTCGAGCGAGCGAGCTTCGATCGCGGGGAGATAGCTTGTGGCAAGATGAGCGCACCCGTAGCTATACCACACGCTAGCCGTGTTCGAGATCGCCTCAAAAAGAAACAAGAGAAAGATAAACAGAGAAGCTCTCTTTTCAAAAGAAGAGATCGCGTGGGC
>CAISYW010000167.1 GCA_903889795.1 uncultured Chlamydiae bacterium
ATGAATGATTAAATCCTCTAGAGAACAAGTATAGGATAGACAAAGAACCACGGGAACATCAATTCCCCTCTCTTTCAAATCATCTATCAGACGCCGTGTTTCATGGATCGGAGATTGTGTCGGCTGATAAAGAATCCATTGCGGAGGCTCGATATCTTGCGGCCAAAGCCCGCCAGATAAAATCGATAGTGAATCTGAATCAAAAACGGGAATTTTTCGATCCTGAACCGGAAATTCAGGAAGATGATCGATCCAAAAAGCATCCGGCATCTCAGGCTCTTTTCTGTTCGACGGAAGGGCTTCCCATTCTTGGTTCGTGGTTTTGACAACAACTACCCCATTATGGTGAAGAAAAGGCCGAACGGAACGCTTTTCATCTCGATGATTCTCTTCAAACGGCTCGATCCCCCGTCCCATTCGTTTTTCAACAAAGTCAATGAGTCGGCGGCAAGGATCGATCTCGCATACAGGGTCTTCCGTTAATGAGATTCGGATGGTATCGCCCAAGCCGTCAAGCAACAGAGAACCAATGCCAATGGCCGATTTAATTCGCCCATCTTCCCCTTCACCCGCTTCGGTCACACCCAAATGCAATGGATAATCCCACCCCAAACGCATCATCTCAAACGAAAGAGAGCGGTATGCTTCAATCATAATGATCGGATTGCTCGCCTTCATGGAAAAAATCATTTCGTGAAAATCAAGCTTCCGACCGATCCGCGCATATTCCAAAGCCGACTCCACCATCCCACGCGCCGTATTGCCATATCGATTCATGATTCGATCTGAAAGCGAGCCAAGATTCGTTCCGATGCGCAAAGATTTTTTCAAGCGTTTGCATTTTTCAACGAGTGGTGAAAATTTCTCTTCAATCCTTTCAATCTCGCTCTCATAAGTGGCTTCATCATAATCAGCCAGCTTAAAATTGGCGCGAGCATCAACAAAGTTCCCGGGATTCATTCGTATCTTATCAACAAAATCAGCGACGAGCAGAGCGGCCGGAGGATAAAAATGAATATCAGCGACTAAAGGAATGATATAACCGCGTTGTAACAGACCATTTTTAATCTTCTCGCAGCTTTGCGCTTCCAATTTCCCCTGAACAGTCATCCGTACGATCTGACATCCGGCATCGGATAAATGCATCACCTGATCAATCGTCGCGTCGACATCACGGGTATTCGTCGTCGTCATCGACTGAATTCGAATGGGGTTTTGCCCCCCCACTCCAACCGAACCAACCATCACCTCTCTCGTTGGTCGGCGCATCGTTCGAAAAATTGATTCGCAATAGTTTTTCATGATGGAGAAATTTTGCTAAGAACTGCAGTAAAGATCCAATCTTAAATTTTCTTGTTGATAAAGATCTCCGTATCTCCCCAAGGAAAGGAGGCGCTCATTGATTTATCAATGACAAATCCCTTTTTGAGCAACGGCTCGGACACAGTAATCACCCGGCTACCGGTACGCATTTGTTGAAAATCAATTTTTTCTTCATCCGAATGATAGGTATAAAGATAAACGACGGTAGCATCGCTTAAAGAAGTCCGAGAGATTCCCGTACAGTGAAATCGCAAATGGGCGATACGAAAAAGCCGCGCCAAAAAACAGCCTCGATTAACAAAGGAAGGAACCCAATCAACGCCTACCGTGGAACAGCCGACAAAAAGACTCGTCCAAAAACAAAGCCGTCCTCTGCCACAGCCAAGATCGATCAGGCGGTCGTTGCGAGTAATATCAGCTTTTTTTACGATTGCCGCCCATAGAGTGAGTGGCGTTTCTCCATATACATGAACTTTTTTTTCTCCCTTCTTCTGAAAAAAACGTCGACAGACGCAATATGGATTCACGAAGAAATAAGCGCAACACATCGCAAAATCGACAAGAAAGAAAACAAAAGAGCGAAAATAAAAAAAACGAATCACTTTCAAATGTTCTTGAATCAAAAAAAGACGAGATTTCCAAAACACTTAAACCTACTCACCAATTAATGGGCACGCCGATTTGAGAAGGCAAAAAAGAATCAAAAGGTAACTGTTTTTCTTTCATCGCCAAAAACAGATCGTAGGGAGGCAAATCAACAGGTTCATCGGAAAGACTAAAGGTATTCCAATGCATCCCCAAACTCAATCGAGATCCCACATCGCAGTGAATTTGTACGGCCTCTTTCGGGCAAACATGAATCGGCTGCAAGAGTCGCTTAGGAGCATATGCACCGATGGGGATCATGCTGAGATCGATGAGAGGCCACTGCTCTCCAATCCGCTTGAAATCAATTGAGTTATATCCTGAATCGCCAACAAAATAAAATGTCTTTTGCCCACTTTCCACGACATACCCGCACCAAAGAGTACGATTCTCGTCCCAAAGCCTCCGACCCGAAAAATGCTGGGCGGGAACAGCAATAATTCGGCAACGATCCATAAACGAGTAGGTTTCGCCCCAATTCAATTCGCTTACATTGGTTATTTTTCTTTTTAAAAACCAACGCTTTACACCGGCGGGGACAATCCAGCGAACGCAAGGATTCTGTCGTTGAATTTGGAAAACGCTTTTTTCGTCCAAATGGTCATAATGATTATGGCTGATGAGAACGACATCGATCGTGGGCAAATCGTCAAAGGCAATCGCCGGTTGTTGCTGTCTTTTTAACGAGCGAATGGGAATCGGCGAACAATGATCGCTAAAAAGAGGATCGGTAAGGATCGATAAGCCGTTAATTTGAAGTAAAAACGTACTATGGCCGATCCAGATTGCAGAAGGAAGGTTCGAATTAAACGGCTTTGGCTCAGAAGGATAAATAAAATCAGATGGAGGAAGTGTGTGAGGCTCATCGTAATGACCAAAACGCCAAAGGATCACGTCCCACAAATTATGTTTGGGATCTTCTATATAATGATTGATGAAGCGGCCAAAGCTCCTGTCGGGATTAATCCATCGCATTTAAAAGATGATATAAAAATCATCCATATGATTTCATCAAAGTTTTAGAAATTTCACCAATTGATCGTTCGTCCGGGATCGATGGGCAAAAAAGCCTCATAAGGAAGACGCCTTTCTTTCATAGCTAAATAGAGTTCGTAGGGCGGCAAATCAATCGGCTCTTCAGATAAGCGAAACGTTTTCCAATGCATACCTAAGCTCAGCCGCGAACCTATGTCGCAATGAATATTCACAGCCTCAGCAGGACTGATATGAACCGGCTGCATGAATTTTTTTGGTACATAAGCTCCGATTGGAATCATACTTAAATCGATAGAAGGCCACTTGATTCCGATTTGTTTAAAATCGATTGCGTTATACCCCGTATCACCGGCGAAATAAAACGTTTTTTCTTTACATTCAACTACATAACCGCTCCAAAGAGTGCGATTTTTATCCCATAAATGACGACCCGAAAAATGTTGCGTCGGAACTGAAGTTATCCGGCAATGATCGTTGAGTCGATGCGATTGACCCCAATCGAGTTCGTAAACTGAGCCTATCTTGCGATTATCGAACCACCGTTTCAATCCTCGAGGAACGATCCAAATGATATCGTTTTTTTTTCGATGCAATGAAATCACGCTCTTTTCATCTAAATGATCGTAATGATTGTGACTGATCAAAACACAATTGATCGGCGGTAGTTCATCGATTGTCATCGGAAGTTCATGACGCCGCTTAAAAACCTGAAAATGAACGGGAGAACAGTAAGGACTAAATATCGGGTCGGTCAAAAATGTCAGATTATTTACTTCGATCATAAATGTACTATGACCAATCCAAACAGCGGTCGGATGCGCGCGATCATAGATTAAAAGATTTGCAGGATACTCAAAATTTGCAGGCGGCGGCTCTCGAGGAGTTTCTTCAGCATAAAACCCTAAACGCCAAAGCATTGCATCCCATAAATCGCGCTTAATATCTTCAATATAGGGATTAACATACCGACCAAAGGATCGCTTGGATACCGACCAGGCCATATATTCACACACAATCAATTAATTCCATAACTATCATAACTAATTATTATTAACAACCGAATACACAGTTAATAAAGTTTTTGCCATTTCTACCGACCTGACAACAACTAAGAGGTGTGATATCATTTTTAATAACCTGTATAGAGTTTATGACAAAACTGACCCGTTACCCGGAAGGAAGCGTTCGGGAATTATGGGCGATTTCGCTTCCGCTGATGATTTCTGTTTTCGCCTCTCTTTGCATGATCTTCACCGACAGGCTTTTTTTGGCGCGCTACTCTTTGAACGCTCTCAATGCAGTCGCCAATGCAGGAACGCTGGCCTGGGCATTAATGGGCGGCATGGGGATGATCACTGCCATGTCGGAAGTTTTTGTCGCTCAATACAATGGCGCTAAACTCTATCAACGTATCGGCGTTCCCGTCTGGCAGATGATCTGGCTCTCTCTTTTCTCTTATGTAATTTTTATCCCTCTGGGGCTTTTCTCTTCACAAATTTTCTCTTTTAACACGAATGGGACACTGGAAGCTGAATTTTTCCGTTGGATGATGTTTTTCGGCCCAAGCTATGCTCTCATGACGGCTTTTGCCGGGTTTTTCGTCGGCCGAGGGAAGACAAAAATCCTGATTACCGTTGCCATCGTAGCAAACATTCTCAATATCCTATTGGATTGGTTATTGATTTTCGGAGTTCCTCCCTATATTCCCGAAATGGGCGTTCGCGGAGCCGCTATTGCCACCTCTTGTGGGTATACGTTTCAAACAGTCATGCTGGCGATTATATTTTTTCGCAAACGCTACCGATCGGAATTTGGAACGACCCAATGGAGGTTCAATCTCACTGAATTTAAAAAATGTTTTAAAATCGGCCTGCCTCAGGGGGTTTTCGTAGCGCTTGAGGTCTTTGGATGGGCTGTCTTTTATTGGATGATGACATCCATGAGCAAAACACACATTACCGTATCGAGCATATGCCAGAGTTTTTTGATTCTCTTCTCATTTTTTGGAGACGGTTTGAGCCGCGGCGTCACGGCTTCTGCGGGAAATTTAATTGGATCAAAAAGAAGCGAGTACCTCTTCCGCGTCATGCGATCCGGCCTCATTTTACAAGCTCTTTTCATCTGCGTTATCGCCTCAATTTTACTGATCGACTCCAATGACTTGATCCGCCTGTTGTTTTTTGAACACCTCGAATCCATTAGCGATCAAAATATCGGGACCAACCTGATGGGAACCGTGCGAATTTGCCTCATTCTCACTTTTATTAATCTATTTTTTGAGGGAATTCGATGGGTCTATTCCGGTCTGCTCATCGCAGCCGGAGATACTTTCTTTCTTCTACTCACCGGCTCGCTCTCTGTCTGGATCGGCTTGCTCGTCCCGGTTTGGGCCATTGTCCTTCGCAATCATTTACCGGTTGAATACGCATGGCTAATTGCCTGCATTTACAGCTTTGTCCTCTTTGTGATCTATGCAATTCGATTCAAACAAGGCTCCTGGAAAACAATCGACCTGATATCGGATGAAAGGAAAGCCGGGATAGATTGAGTAATTGCTCCGGCCATGATTTTCAGAGTCAAACGAAAAAGATATGCAAAATGTAAATATTCAGAGCTATTCCGTTTTTAATAAGTTGCCAAGGAGGCTGCGCTCGAAGGCATCGCGGCTCAACTCTCTCCAAACAAGGATCCGATCGTAGAAAAGCCTGCGCAGCGTGTCTGCGCCATGTTGCCCGATCCATTGCCGCAACGCGGCAACCTCTTGCTCTGAATAATTATTAATTTCTCCGGAGATGAATTTAGCCTGGGCATTCAACAGATGGAAAGGCGAATCTTTTCCCATCAAAACCTCCGGAGGGATCGGTTGTAATCCTTCCGCGATCACTCCAAGATCGAAATGAAACAGACTGACCTGCATCGAATGGGGCTTTTTCGCCGGTATCAATCGATCCTCTTTCAGGATTTTTTCCCATTGCAGCGCATCCCATGCGTCGAGCATGACGTACTTCATTTCTCCCGAAGACGAATTGCGAATCGCCAGCGCGTGGCGGCATACGGCCTGATGTTCGTCGAAAGGCATATAATCGGACTGTTTTGCTTGAGCGGGATAGACGGGCATGTAATTCAAAGATGCCAGGAGGCGTTTGTCAAATATAGAACTCTTCAGGACGAGCTTCCTTGCAAAAAAATTGTTTACGACAGCATCGACTGAAACGAGAGGTGCGGGGCCATCGAGTTTTTTTGACTCCTGCAGTAGCGTCAGCTTGGTCTGCGGGGTCAAATCCTGAGGAAAATCCTTGGTCTTGAGCTCATCCGTTTCATCCTGCCAACGGCTGAGAGGCGTATGTTGGAAATAGCTTTGTGAAAAACAATCTTTTTTCGAAGGCCAGATTACAACGGGCCGTCCATCCGAACGCCGCTCCGGCGGCGCTGAGGTTTTCTTCTGCGTCTCCGTATTGACCTCGAGCTGGTTTTCGACTTGTACTTCTGTGTCCGTTTCCGGTTTTCCTCTGCGGCTGACCTCGTTGGGGACATAGGCTTTTGTTTTTTCCGAGATCTCTTCGATCTGTTTTTTGATCTGCTTCGCATCCCCCTTTTGTCTGAGCAGAGGATCCCTCTGCAGCCATTCAAAAGTTTTCAGATTTCCGAGAGCGCGTTTTTTTTCTTCCTCCACAGCGATCATGCCGTCGATCTTTTCTTCAGATGCTCCATAGAGCGCGAAAAGATCCCCGTCTTTGCGATGGGTGAAAAGCTCTTCGACAAGAGGCGAATATTTACTCAAGGTATTCCATGAATGGGCAGGATCGAGCAGAAGATCGAGAAGAGGTTTCATCAGAGCGCCCTGAAGCTTTTGCGGCAAAGCGCGCAAATTATCATCTCCTTGGCGCATCATCTCCGCTTGCTTGGCGAAAAGCAGGATGTCTTTGACTCCTAACGATCGCAAGGTAGCCATTCTGTACGAACCGGAAGCGGCTTCTTTTTGAAGCGACTCAGCGATGGCTTGGCCCTCTTCTTTTGCCGCTGCGAAGATGACCCGTTGCCATTTGTCAAGGCCGCGGAGCCTAAAGGCTGCCTGCAAAAGATCGCGCATCATCGTAGAGCGGCTGACAGTCAAATAGGCTTTCATCTGCGGATGAAGCGTGATATCCGATCCGGTCGTATGCTTCTGATCCCAGAAAGCGCAGAGCTCCTTCGGTTTCAATCCGCTTTCATCTAGAGAAATGGCTTTGTCATCCCTTCCTTTGACAAGGACTTTCTTATGGTCTTTCGCATCATAGAAGACGATCCCCCGGATTTCCGGATTTTTGCGGGTAGCCAGAAAGAGGATTTCTTTTGCGACCGCCTGATTATCGAGTCCGCGGAAGATGCCTCCCAGGTCGATGAAGGAGCCGGTAAAATTTTCATAAAGCGGCTCGAGCGTTCGGCGGATACCTTCTATCTGAGGATTATGTTCAATGGGCACGATGCGATCGAGCCCCTCTTCCTTGCTGTTTTTCCAAAGGCACATCAAAGTTTTTGCTTCCGTTTCGGAAAAAGACGTTTGCGCGATCGTTTCCGGATAGGTTCGGTAATTCCAGAGCGTGCCGCTGCAGCCTTTGATCCTTTGGACTAGCATTGGAAAGATTTGAGCGTTTGTCTTGAGCTGCTTTTTGTATGTCTTGATGTCGGAGAGGATATATTTACGAATCAGTTCGAACTGAATCTTGCGGTTATGATTGACAGCCTCCGTAATCCGCTCCCATTCGCGGATACCCAGATGGAGCAGATTCATTTTCGCATCGCCCCCGAGCCTTAGAAATTCTTTATAAGCAACGCTCGTTTCTGTCGGCAGGCCCTCTTCAATGAATTGGCTGCGGAGTTCCTCAAGCCGCTTCTTCACGATCTCCTGGCTGACCCCCTTGGCCAAATGCAGCTCTAACGTATAGTCGAGAATCTCGAGATCGGTTCCAAATTGCGAGCCGATCATCGGGTTGTTGCTTCCATGGTAAGGGATTGCCATGGAGGGGGAGTTGCCGGACAAATCAGCGCCGGGAGGAATCGCCCCATAATGCTCATCGACCTGTTTTTTAGCCGTCAGCGGTAACAGTTTTTGAACCTGCTCTTTCAGAACGGCGAGCGTATTTTTAACGGAAAGATCAGCCTTCGCGATGAAAGCATAGGCTTCGCCTTGACGTTTTTCTGCGCCTGTCAGATAGATCTCGACGAGGCGTTTTTGATCTGCAGTCGCTTTACCGAGAAAGGGCTTCAAAATCCCTTCGCGTACGCGGCCGTCCAAAATTCTTCGGATGAGAAGCGGTTTGAACGCATCGTATTTCGCCTGAGTAAAAGGCGCTCCTGTTGAAAGAGGGTCGAAGTTCCAACGAATCTCTTTTGATAACTCCGGATCGGTTGTCAATGCCTCAAATAAAGACGAAGTGGTCTCCACAACATCTTTGGGAAGCGCTTCAGGGCTTCCCCATGTGAAATGGTTCGCTTTTAATACGTCGAGCAGCAAATCCATCTCGTCCATCGTGACATCTGCCGAACTGCGTAAAAGAACCAAAATTCGTCGGAAAGCATCGAGTTCTTTGGCTAGATCGATCCTGCGTCCCGCCGCAAGCGCGGCATCGTTAAATTCTGAAAAGCGCTCCAAAAACAGCAGGGCGAGGGTCTGTAGGCTGGCGCCGCTCATCAGAACGGCTTTTTTCTCTTTTTTTGCAGAAAACAGTCTTGATTCGATCCGCTGCAGTTGATCGAGCTTAAGCCGTGGCGAGCGATTAAAGTCGAATACTTCAATGAGCTGGTTGAAGCCCTTCTTCAAATAGCTCTGCAGCTCTTTGGACATGGAGGCAATCAGCGCTTCGGGCATGACGAGAAGAGGGAATCGCTCGCCATTGGCATTTCGCAGAGCCATCAGAGGCAAAAGGACACTGGTTTTGCCGAATGCCATGATGATTTCCTGGGCAGAGCCGAGCTCTCCCGAAGAGCCTCCTTTCCAGTCGAGTTTCTCCAGGATTTCGACTTGCTCTTTTCGAAAAAATATCTCTCCAAAATGCTCTGCTACGAGAAATTCCGGATGTGTTTCCGGAGAGTAGGCTCTCTTTGTGCGCTCGAGATCGGCAAGATCTTTCAAAAGAACGGATTGGTCTTTGAGAAGAGTATCGTGTATGGCGCCTAACTCATCCACTTTTTGCTTAACGTAATGAATAACCTCGCTATCTCCGACTCTGGGAATGCCATAACGGTCGTAGAGCTTGTGATAATCTTCCATCGTATAAAAATAGTGATTACCAACCAGGTAGCCTGATCCTATGCCCGAAAGTCCGACGATCACTCCCGCGCAGGCTGTGGCGGAGATGGGGTTTGTTAATGCTGTTGAACAGGCGGCGATTCCCGCAACTGCAGGGACTGAACCTCCCAGAATGGCCAAGGTTTCGAAAACGAGGAAGTCTTTTGCTTTCCAGAGCCAATGCTTGGCTTTATCCGCGTTCCATTTATCAAAGACGATAGTCAGTTCGGCAAACAATTTGCCCAGTTTTTCCAGTTCGATCTCATTGGTTTTGATGCTATCGACGTTCAATTCATATTCCCGGATCTGATCAAGCAGTTTTTTCTGATAGCGGAGCGACGCGCTTTCGAGCAGAAACTTCTGCGCCTGGGTGTAGACCTTGCCGACATCTTCTTTGCTGAGCGCGCGGTTGCGGGCCAGCAGCCGGTCTACATCCTGCGATGCGAACAGGTACATGAGCTCATCCGTTGAGATCGTCTCTCTGTCGCCGTTGGCCAGAGCGGCTTGCCGCTTTTCCAGATCCTGTGCGCAGACTTCCGGCTGATCGCTCGCCCGGCAATAAAAATTCTTATTGGCCAACTCAAGCAGTTTTTTTTCACTCCAAGCGAGGCTTTTTTCTTCTTCGGCGATCCGGACAAGCAACTCGCCGCGTCTGGTGCGAATCTCATCAAGAGGATGGGGGGTAAAGATCGGTTCCTGCGCCTTTTCCGAAGAGGCGAAAGCGGTGATATTGTTTCTCAACCGCTCGATCTCCTGTTTAACGACGCGATCATTGGCTGCGACGTCGAAGATCTGCGACAGCTCCTTGCCGTAAGAGACAATCGTTTCAAGCGCCTTTTCATCCGGTTTTTGAACATCGACAGAATAAGCGATCTTCGGAAGCTCCATCGAACCGGAAGAATCGATTGCTGCGCACTCCTCATAGGCCGTGTAGGCTTTTGGAGTCTCGCTGCTTCTGAGCTTTTCCAGCTCGATGCGATCAACAGGATCTTTGGATAGATGGATCGATTTTCCCGGCAGTTCCTTCAGAAATTTTTCGACGAGGCGAAATTGATTGACCGCGATCACCTCATAGATTCGCGATTCGGGCCGATTGAGCAAATATTCTGCAAGCTCCGGTTCCTTCTGTGTCAACTGTGGAATAAGGGCCTTTCGCATAAGGTCGTTATCTTTAAGAAGGCATTTGAACCAGTTGGGAGAGAGGAAATCATTCGGATCAGAGCAAACCGCAAGCAACAGGGCTGCGCTGGCTTTTTCTTTGATATCAGATCCCCCGCGCACGATCATTTCGAGAGCGAGGAGAGTTTCGTCTCTGATGGCATCAGTGGATTGATCTTTACCGGACTCGATTGTCAGAACTTTTTTATAAAGGCTCGACCAATAACTTCTTAGTTTATCTCTTTGGTGTTGGTCAAGCTTATTTTTATTGTATTCGTATTTTCCCGCCCAATATGCATTGAAATAACTGTCGACAAAATTGTAGGAAATACCGGAAGAATGGAGCAAAGAGGTTTTTCCTGAAAAACCTTTTTTCCATTGCTCCTGCAAAGCACGGTAAAGATGGCTAGCGATCTCCCCACTATCCAGCTTCGGGGTTTCGATCTTCTTGATCAAGATCTCGGCATCTTTTTTTACGTCCCTGCTCTTCAGCCGGCTCAAGAGCTGCTTCAACTGCTCGTCCTGAGGATTAAAAGATTGAATCGCGCCTAGCACCAACTCCTCATCGTTCTGTGCGAGAAGAAATGGCTCAGGGATCTGATCGCGTTTCTGAACGATATCTTTGGTCAGGCTAGCGAGGCTGACCATGAAATCGGTGTCGTCTTTTGCATCTGACTTTTCCGGGTGTAATTTTTTATTACGGCGCTCCAATCCTCCGCCAAAATCGATTTTGTTTTTCAAAAGCAGCAATCCTGCCTGCTGGCGGATCGCCATCGCTCTCGGATCGTAATCAAAATTATTCTCATCCAGATTCATGATCCATTCCAGGATTTCCCTTTCGCCGGCGGTATAGGTACGGATCTGCGCCCCTAATCCGGTCATTAATTTGAGAGCCGCTGAATAATCATGCTTCCAAAGCCGTAGCATCGCCAGATAGAGCCGCCCCTCGTCTGTGCGCGCATTGCAAGAGCTCTGGCCAACATTGAAGATAAAATAATTGATTTTGTTCGGATCGTCCGCCCGAGCGGGAATGGAGTCCGTGATCAGAGCCCCATTTCCGAGCTTTTTGAATGGAACCCTTGGAAAGAGGACGACTTTCTCAACTTTTCCTTTTTCTTCTTTTTCCAGCACAAGGTAGTGAGAAAAATCGTCGAGAGAACTGATATACTGCTCGTTTGAGATGAAATATTTTTTCATCTGCTCGCACTCTAATTTTTTTTCATTCAAAACAAAGCTGAGATCGAACCTCGGCAAATCGATTCGCCTGACGGCCGCATCCTCGCCGACCCACGCCAAGACACGCGTTCCCGCTTCGAAAGAGCCCTCTCCCTTCAGATAATTCAAAAAGCCGTCGTCGTAAACCGTGTTGGCCAGAATGAGCCCGGTACGTTTCCCATTGGCGTCGAGCTGATACACTTTTTTCGGGCGATAGAAAATCTCGCTGACGGTCCATCCTGTCTGCTCAGCCTCTATTTCATAGAAAATCTGTCCTGTTTCAGGATCGCTGGCCCAGAGAGTACGGGAGGGATACGAAATCATTGATCCGAGCGATTCCATCGTTGATACCGGATGATCTTCCAACCAGAACGACAGTCCGCTCATCGCCTTAGGCAAAGATTGCGGAAACTCTTTGAGATAGCGGTGCCATTTTCCTCCGATTTCGCGTTTGATAATGGGCAGCGCTCCCGTTCCCGGATCGACGATCTGATATTTTTCCTTCCGTGCGTTTTCTCCTTCGAAAACGCGCGGCTCTGTCTGCCTTCCATATTGGAGGCGAGTGACATTGAATATATTGTCGTCGCTGAATGCAGGCGGCAGAGGCATGGTTCCTTTACCGGACGCCTCAAGCAGCCTGGCGCGGATCGGATCGATCCGATAGATTCCATCGTCCGATACATAGAGCAATCCCTCGCGGCTCCAGTTTGTAGAAACCTTGAGCAGGAAAACCTGCGATGCGATCTCATTGAGAACTCTATTCGCGTCTTTTTCCAACGCCTCGGCAATCTCCGGTTGAAAGCGCAGCGGCAAATCGCGCAAAGATTTTACCCTGGCACCGATCGAATCATCTTTTTTGACTTGCGCCCGCGCGGTCCAGATCGATGCAGCGATCAGATCCGCCGCCTCATCCGCCTGAATCGACTCGCGGCCGGCGAACATCTGGAGCTGCGACAGATGCAAAGCCGTGCGGTCCAATTCGCTTAATCCCTCTTTCGCCAAAAGCTTTTTGCACTCCGCCAGACCATCGGGAAATGCTCCCTGAGGTAGGATGTACGCAAATTCTTTATCGATGGCAGCCACTTGCCGAGCTGTAGCGGCAAAAAAATGACCCGCCTCGAGAAACAGACTCACCGCTTGCAGATCGCCCATTTTTTCATAAAAAAGAATGCCATCGCGGCAAAATTCAGAGAGCTGACCGAGAAACTGTTTGGAATGCGCCGGCTCTTCGAGAAGATTTTCGAGCAGAATGGGCGGTTCGAACATCAATTTGCGGAAGAGCTGCTGCCATTCCGTGTTGCCCAACCGTGCGCGATGGCGCTTGAAATAGGCCAGCGTCTCGACCACCTGCCGCTCCGGCAGCGCGCTGAGACTCAAGATCTCGCGCGTCTCTTCCTGGGTCAATTTATTTCCCTCGTGCACCTGCTTCGGAGACTGCTCCAATAGCCAGTGGGGATTGGTCCGTCTGCGAAAAGGGACTTTCGCCGTGGAGTGAATGGGAGAAAGATCCGAGGTCTCTTCGAGAAAAAGATTCTGCAGAAATTCCGGAAGCGAGTCCTGGGAACCCGCGAGAAACTGGCCTCCATCCAGACCATAAGGACCATCGCTTGCAACGATCTTAGATCGAGTTTTCGGCTGATTGGTCTTCGATGCCTCGGGTTTCGCTGAAGTTAAAGCGCTGAAGGGGCGAAGCTGGGTAAGAGTAACTAAATCGTTGTTCCAAGAAGTGATATAGGAAGTAAAAGGGCTTAGATAGTTTTTGGAATTTGTAAAACTTTCCGGGTCCCAGCGATTTTTCAAAATGAAATCGGCCGCGAATGAAAGCTCGCGTAGAGTCAGGAAAGATTGGGGGAAGATTTGAGGAAGCTCTAGTTTAAGATCCTCCCACTCTTCGATTTTAAAAGGTTTATAGTCGATCTTGGCTACTTTACCGGAGGCCAGAAAATAGACCGCCTGCCAATAAGGACTTTTCTTTGCCAAATCAGGCGAAAAAGCTTTGATCTTCTTCGCGATTTCCGGCCGCGATATCCATTTAACGGCCCATTCAATATCTTTCCATTCAATAGAACCATCCCACAAATTCTGCCGTTCTTCTTTTTTCTCATGGAACGACCGGAGTCTCTCTCTACCATCTTCATTCATGGAGGGATTCAATTGCGTACTGGCAGGAAACCGCTCAAAACCGAAGAAGGAGAGATAATTTTCATTCACAGGCTCCTTCTCATTGGGAAACCAGTGCTTGCGCAAGATAAGGATTTCTTTTTCCCATCTCGGATCGTAAAGATGGGAAGCTCCCGATCGCCCATTGAGTACATAACCCATATCCCACTGATAGAGATTCGGCAGTGCGACGCAAGTGTTGCCATACTGTGGATATTTCCGGATGAGCGCATCGGCTAGAGTCAAGAGCTTGAGTATCGTGAGGTAATCCGCCGCGCGCGTCATCTCCGCGCGATCCGGCTCGAAACTCGCCGCATTCATGCAGGCCCACAAATACTGCCTGCCCAGATCGTTGAGCATCGTTAGCGTATCGGCCACTTCTTTTTCGCTGCCGAGCGTAAGATATTCTTTTTTTTCTGTTAATTTACCATTCAGTACACTATCCATCGACATCTTGAGAACCGTATCCTGAATTGCCTCTTTGAGGCGTAAAAATTGCCCGATCGATGTGAAGCCGGCAATTTCCGGCGGAATCGTTTTTGTTGTATGCATCCATGTCTCTATCTCGGTCGCGTTCCCTAGATTCCGGAGTTTCTGAACTGCCTTCCTCAGCTTCTCCGGATCACTGAATTTTACATGCTCATGAGCAATTGTCTTTTGCGCGGCGATTTCATTTGGCAGCTCCGGCTGAATGAGCGCGGTGGCATTGTCCCAGGAAAGGCTGCCTTTCTGAAAATGGAATGAAGGGCGCACCAGCTTCGCGTCATGCCGGAGATATTCCTCATTGGCCTGTTTGAGTTTCTCCTGGATTTGCCGGATCTTATCGTTTGCCAGTGTCCATTCATCGAGATTGATGATGCCATGGCCTTTGCCGTTGATCGTAAAAAAGGCGGTTTTCGCAGTGCGAGCCATCTGTTCGGAGCTCTTCTGCAGAAGACGGCGCATTCTCTCAGACGTGCCGAGCTGATCCTGATGCTGTTCAAAATAGTTCCATAAGGTGGAGAGCTGAAGCTCGAATTCCCAGCGCTGATAGAGCTCGGGGTTGTGCAAATGAAAGAAAGCGAGAGCGGTTAATGAGAGGTAAGAGCAATGTCCGACTTCCAGCGACTCCATGAGATGCTCGACTGTATAGATCTTGTTGCTTAATTCGCCTCCGAGCTGGGGCAGCAAGACCTGGTAAAAATCAACGGGATCCCATTTATATTTTTCGGGAGGAAGTTGCAGTAGACCGTGTAGCGATTTAATCATCGTCGGACGGATCAAATTCCCGATGGGGATATGAACAATCTCCGTGAAAGGGAGGAAAGCGTTTTTTCCTGCGATCGTCGCCTGCGTATGGAACTCGAGTCCCGCACCGCGGTTATAGAGGCGGAGAGTGAGATGGTCATTCGTTTCCTTGACGATTTCCACTGAGATCGCATGGCCCGAATCCTCCGTAGCCCATCCTCCCTGGTAAAAGAAACTTTCCCCATTCTCGAGCTGATCGACTTTTAACGAGAGCTGTCGGGAGAATGCATCGAAGCCGATTATTATTCCTTCACCGACTTCACGCGCTTGTCGAAACTGTTGGAACATTGCCACGAAAGCTTTTGAATCAACGCCGCCTCGTAAGCCAAGGGTTTTGCAAAGGTCGATTTCATCCTTGGAGCAGAGGGGGTGGGTATGCAGAGCGGTGATTTTTCTATCAAGGACGGTCAAGATATATTCGAGCATCTCTTGGGGAGAATACCCTTCGAGCTTCGTTCCCTTTCCAAAATGCCCGCCCAGGATCTGCTGCAAGAGGTTGTCATTGATTGGGGCATTTACAGGACTTGCATCGAGCAGCATTTTGAGTTGCAGCAAGGAGCGGTTTTCATATCCGGCAGGAGGAAGTGTTTTGACTTTCGCTACAGCTGTGGAGCCTTTTTTGAGACATTCCCGGATGTCCGCAAATTTTTGCTCCAGATCCGTTGATTGCAATATTTTCGTCTCCCCATCGAGAAGGTTTGTCTTTTCGATCAAATCTTGCAGAAGGACGCTGTTGGGTATGGGGTCTTTCAATAATAAGCCGCAGGCCTCCTGGATTTGCGATAACCAGCGGGGCAGATCCATCCCCAGCACGGAAATCGTCGTTTGATTGAGTGAGGAAGCCAATGATGATAAAAGAGGTGATGCGATCAAACCGGTTGAATTCATTAATGATCTTTGGTTTAAGGGTCGACATTATGATTGATTCCAATCTTTTTAATAAATTAAATACATTTTTATACATATAAAGTGTGAAAAAATTGGTTTTTAATATCCAAAAGCGTATATTTTCTGCCACTTAACGCTTGAGACATATGATGATCAATCCGACTTTAGCCCTTGCTCCCGCGGCAGGATGCCTTTTACTGCCTTCTACACGAGACAAATGGCTCTGTCTGGCAAGCGCTGCCGGTTGCGTTCTCCAACAAATGCTTCCTGCTAATTCCGGTGCCTATTCTCTTCCCGCTGCGGCCTTTCTCACAGCAAACGTGGCCAGACAAGCGCTGATCGCCCGGACACCCGGGGTGCAAAATAACTTTTTTTTAAAGCACATCATGAGTCCCTGGACTCTGATAGCTGCCTATGCAATCCAAGGTTGGAGCGGCTGGAACGTGCCTCAGCAAGTCATTGCAGGAACATCCACAGCGACGGTTCTCTATCATGCGGGCCAGGGAATTAGCGAGGCGGCTTCTGCCGCAGTCAGAGGAGATCCCGCAGCGATCGCTACCTGCGCGACTCATATCGCCAACGCCATTTTCAGCGCGGTCAGCGTCAAT
>CAISYW010000168.1 GCA_903889795.1 uncultured Chlamydiae bacterium
CTGAATGATAAAGATACCAAAATTACCGATGTCGATGAAGATCTTGATGATGAAATTTACGACAGGACAAAGAGTGCGCTACTGAATTCAGGCATTCCATGTTTAAGGGATCGCTCAATTACCATTGAAGAGTTAGACGCGTCATCTTCAGTCATCCAAAGAATTTTCGTTCCTATAGATCAGGATACGAAGGCCAAAAAGAAAGAAAAAATCGATTTACCCGAGCAGCCTGCAAATCATGGCGCAGCCCAGAACCCTGCAGCGAGGAAGCTGCTGGAAAGGGACATCGAAGAACTGAGAGATGAAAATAACACACTTGTTTGCGCGATGGGGAAATCCAGAGGGCGCATGGGGAAAATTGGCCATAAAGTGGCCAAATTCTGGAAGAAACATAAAAAGGCAATTATCATCACGGCAGTCATCGTAGCGGTTGTGGCAGCTGTAGTTATTGTAGCTGTTGTTGCCGGAGGTAGTGCTGCGGCGGGCGCCGCTGCCGCTGGGGGTGCAGCAGGAGAAGTTGCAACCTCCGACCAGAAGGATGAAGAGAAACCTCATCCCAAACCGAATCCGCCTCCAATCACCAGCCAGCCGTCTCTTCTCCCAACCGACCCTTCTACAATATCTTTTCCCTTTGAAACATTCGATCCCACTGCGTTTCCAGGAAAAATGATCTTTGACGAAAGCGGCGTATACTGTGATGGTCAGTTTTCCAGCTATGATGATATGGTGCTCAACCCTCCTTCTGGTTACGAAAAATCATGGGTGATCGATTGGTTGAACTCGGTCGAGAAAATTAAAATGGAAATGATCCCGATACCGCCTCATATCCCCAACTTTACACCCCCATTCCAACTCGCAATTTTCGATGGAGATGCACCCGGTAGTCTGGATTTAAATGCTTTCGCCTATCAGGCTCGAGGGGGCTGGGCCTTAACCACCGGATATTATAGCCAAGCGATTCAAGACTTTAATAAATGTATCGAGATAGAGCCAGGCAATCCCGACTCATATCTTGGAAGAGGCGCCGCCTATTTCGAGCTTGGGCAATACGACGCTTGCATTGCTGATTATAACCAGTATACATCGCTCGCGCCCAAAGAGTTTTCTGTGACGGATTTTTCGATTGGCTTTGCGAAAGGGCTGCCAAATGGAATTTACGATTCAGGAGAAGGAATGCTGTTGTTTCTGACCGATCTCGTAAAACATCCCTTTCAAACCGGCTCACAGGTATATGAATCATTTGCCACTCTAAGCAGCCTCGTTAAGGCGGGAGAATGGGAAACGGTGGGCGCGGCGCTTTCCCCTGAAGTGTACGAATTGATTACTCAGTGGGAAACATTGCCTGACAGCAAAAAAGGCGAGCTGGCCGGATATGCATTTGGCAAGCATGGCGCTGATATTCTCCTCCCTGGAGCAGCAGCAAAAGTTGTAGCAAAGGGCTCGAGCGCAGTTAAGGAATTAGGAGCCATCTGCAAGAACTTACAATCAGCAGAGAAAGTATTTGTTCTCGAAGCGATCGCCGAAGGAGGCAATGCCGGAATAGACGTAGGAGAAGTAATTACTTCAGCTGAACGGGCTCTCACAGCAGGGGAAGATCTTGGCCTATCTGTCAAGCAGATGGCGGAATTAAAACAGGCTGGCGAGCTAGAGCAAGTCGTAGGTAAAGGGCGAGATTTTTTTGCAGGAAAGCCGGAGTTGCAGGCGTCTTATGATCTGTTCAAAAGTGCCCAGGAAGGACTCAAAGCGTATATAAAAACACCAATGGCCGAAACAGAAATTAGAAATCTTATCCATCAATATGACATACCCACTTTTGCAAGACCTTCAGGAATTCCTGAAAATTTCCTTGTACGAATTTCAAAAACAGGAGCGGGGATGGAATATGTGCATCCATCAAATACACATATCTCTGTAAGAGTAATGCCAGGAAAGCCTCACAGTCCAAACCCGAGTCAGCAAAAGCCTTATGTAGTGCAGTTGCATAGTAGTGGTAAAGCTTTTGATAAATTTGGTAATCTCGTGCAACCGGAAGTTCCTGAAGCTCACATACCGATAGAAGAATTCGTTTTCAAAAATAACTAATGGCATTTAATGGACATAGAAAGAAAACAAATCGTGCAAACATTTCTTGGAATTGTAAATCATATATCTGACAAAGATTACCAAAAAAGGGCTTGGATAAAAGGAGAAGAAGCCGATTTTGATGAAACATGCTGTGTCTTTTTTGGAATAGGCGATTCAATAATAGAGAAATATAAAGACTTCGAAATTACAGAAGATCAATACCAGCTACTGAAAAAGTTTCGAGATGAACTAGAAAAGTTCTCTGATAACAATGACCTGCCTCAGCTATTCATCGACACCCCTGAATGGACTAAAATCACTCTAATGGCAAAGAAGGTGTTGGAGGTGTTCAACTATCAAAATTAGGGATGGCAATTCCGATGCATCAA
>CAISYW010000169.1 GCA_903889795.1 uncultured Chlamydiae bacterium
CATGGGAACGAGCAAGAAATGATGCGACGATTCGCTGCGACTGGCAGTTTACTACAAGTGATGCGAGAGTCAAACTCAAGAAGCTGTATCCGGTAATCGAACCCAAAAATTATTTTAAAAACTTTTGTTAAACTGTACTAGTAGTCCAAACTCCAGTATATGATAACGCGGTAAGCGGTCCGAATGGTGAAGCCGGAGTCCCCTATTGAAACTGAATTTGTGGGTAACAGTCAGTCTTTCAAGGAGGAGATTCTTCAATTCATCCGTTAAAGGAAGAAACTCTTTCTTCAAGAAACCGTTTCAGATCATCGGCGCAGGAATACTCCAAGGCTTGTTCAGCTAATTGACAAGCATCCAGGATGCGCCACTTACGAATAATATGTTTAACGATCGGAATATTACGGGAAGCGACGGAAAAATCCCGAATTCCTAACCCTAGAAAAAGAGGGATCATGACGGGATCCGCTGCACTTTCACCGCATAATAGAAGAGGTTTTTTAAATCGGCTCGCAGACGCAACGATCATGCGGATCAAACGTAAAATGCTCGGATGAGCCGGACTGTAGATATTGGAAGTCAAGACATTGTTGCGATCAGCCGCTAATACATATTGAACGAGATCATTTGTCCCCACGGACAGAAAATCAGCCTCCTTCGCCATGGCGTCGCATAGGAGAGCACTGGAAGGCACTTCAATCATGCAGCCAATGGGAATCGATCGAACCACTTTGATCCCTTTGCGAGACATCTCCAAAGAGAGTTTGGCAACGCGCGCGCGCACCTGGCGCAATTCCGAAATATCAGAGACCATTGGAATGAGAAGATGAACATCGCCATATTGGCTCGCCCGAAGTATCGCTCGAATCTGCGCGTCCATCAGATTGGGAAACCGAAGTAAAAAACGAATCGCACGGCATCCAAGGGCAGGATTGGGTTCATCGCCAATCGCCGTAAAATAATGAGCGTCGGCGCTCGCAGGATCGAATTCAAATTTCTTATCGCCGCCGATGTCATAGGTGCGGATTACAAGCGGCCGTCCTTCCAGACGCTTCGCCATTTTGCGATAGATCGCGGCTTGTTCCGCTTCTGTCGGAAAACGCTTTCGCGGAAAAAGAAGATATTCCGTACGAAGCAAACCAACACCCGAAGCACCATGCTTTATCGCATAATCAATATCATTCGGCCCTTCCAGATTGGCAAAAATACGAACCTGGTACCCATCGATCGTCTCCCCATTCAGGTGAGTGGCATTCTGCATGAGGCGAAAATTCTGTAACTGCCCCTTTTTGAGAGCTTGATATTTTTTG
This sequence comes from uncultured Chlamydiae bacterium, assembly GCA_903889795.1. Lineage (GTDB taxonomy): Bacteria > Chlamydiota > Chlamydiia > Chlamydiales > SM23-39 > CAISYW01. The sequence continues at coordinate 1,308 of CAISYW010000169.1, forward strand.
AGCGTCTCAGCGGTTGGGTTAACAATAACAATCCCTTGCGTCCCATCGACAATGACTCTGCCGCGATCAAACCACTTAAACAGTTTAATATCGACATGGGCAACGTAAGGAATGCCCTTTGCACGCGCAATAATCGCCGCATGCGACGTAATGCCGCCGGATGCAGTTACGAACGCACCCACTTGGGCTGCAGTCGCCTCGACGGTGTCCGACGGAACAAGATCGTGTGCCAAAATAATCGAATTGTTAGGAACGGAGCATAATTTCATCGCCTGTGTCGGACGCAAATGGCCAAGTACACGTCTGGAAACATCGATAATATCGCGAATCCTCTCTTGAAAAAACCCATCTTTAATATTGCGAAATCGCTTTTTGTACTCATCGATGACCTTGAGAACGATTGTTTCCGGGTTTTTGCAGATCAATCGAATTTTTTCCTCAATGACCGTTGTCATCATAGGATCTTGAAGCATTTCGAGGTGGGCACCGAGAATGTTGACAATTTCCGGAGGTCCGTCATTGAGGGAAAGCTGCTGCAGCCTCTCCACGTCTTGTCGGCTGAGAGCGAGAGCTTTTCGATACCGTTGAACTTCCGCCTCAATTCCGCTTTGAGAAATGGATATCTCGGGAATATCGTCATCGGTCGAAGAGAAAAAAAGAGGAAGTCCGATGCCAATCCCACGGCTAATGGGAAGTCCGCGCAGGATGATTTCCTCTGCTTTTTCCATCACTTTTCCCCGAATTGCTCCTCAAAGGCCCGCACCATTACTCTCATTGCAGCCTCAGCGTCATCACCCTCAGTGGTGATTACAATTTGTGAATTTTTTCTTGCCGCCAGCATTAATATGCTCATGATACTACGCGCATTAATCGTCTCGTTCTTGTATGTAAATGAAACGGACGATTTCAAAGGCTGTAGCATCTTTACAATCGCAGCAGCCGGCCGAGTATGTAATCCCAACGGGTTTTTCACTTTTACCTTACTGGTTAATTTCAAGGCCATTGTTTATTACCTTCCAAGTCTACCCGGTCGAAATTATATCTTCTTTTTTCGCCGTTTTTGCGCTATCGTTTCGAGTAATTTCGTATTGAATTCCTTCGCCGAATTATATCCCATATCTTTTAATCGATGATTCAACGCGATGGTTTCAACAAGGAGAACAATATCCCTGCCCGGTTTAACCGGTAAAATATGATAAGGGGTACTGACTCCCAGAATATCGATGAACTTTTCATCGAGACCGACACGATCATAAAAATGCTGATCATCCCACTCTTCCAGTTTGATCACGATGTCGAGCTGTTTATCTGTCCGCACGCAAACCGCCCCATAAAGATGAGCCACATTAATGATGCCAATCCCACGAATCTCCATCAAATGACGCGTCAATTCCGGACCCGACCCAATAAGACAGCCTTCTTTTTTTTTGACTCGGACTACGTCGTCGGAAATCAAACGATGCCCCCGCTCGATCAATCCCAGAGCCGCTTCACTTTTACCAACGGACGATTCACCTTGTATGAGAACACCCACTCCAAACAATTCAACGAGTGTGCCATGAAGAGTTACGGAAAGTGAAAATTCTTCGATCAATAAAAATGCGATTCGGCTCAGCAAGCTGGTCGCCGTTGCCTTAGCGCGAAACAAAGGGATCCCCTTTTGTTCGCATATCGTCGACAGTGCCTTGGGCACACGGAGATTCGTAACAATGACAGCCGGCGTGGAATGGGTCAATATGGATTGCAATCGCTGAAATCGTGTCTTTTCATCGAGTTGGCGAATATAATCGATTTCATTTCTACCGAAAACCAAGAGCCGCGCATTCACAAAGTTCTTGAGAAAGCCGGTTAAACTCAACCCGGGACGATGGACTTCAGGTTTTTGAATACGACGACAGAGTCCCTTACGGCCGGCGACAAGCTCTAAGCCGAGAACTTTTCCATGCTGCTCGTAAAGGTGTTGAACCAGATACATGAGCCGCCTTAATCTAAATTATTCCCTTCCAAATAGAAGGATAACCAATCCAAAAAAGTGGGAAAAGCCATTTGATCGACCCACTCTTTCCGATCTCTATAATCGGATATGGTATAATCGATTCCCGATAAATATACATTTCCCATTTCACTCCCTGGATACCACTCGTTAAAAAAACATTGATAAGATCCCAAACCATATGATTCATAAAAAGGAATCAATGAACTGGGATCAATCGCCTGATTACCCATTTTTAAAGAACGCTCACCCCATAAAAATTGATCCATCAAACGCTTTTTTACACCAACGACCTGATTGGTATTCATCAAGCCAAGATCAGACAGCTTTCCCAATCCATTATGAATGCGTAAAAACGCGAGATAATCGTGCGGAAGGGGGACAATAATCGAATTTTTCAATTCATTTAGCTCAGTTTCAGAACAGGGAGGCAAGCCTCGAAAAAAGGTGCTGTTATCCTTCAAGCTATAGATCATCTCAACGAGCCATGGCGACTGTTGGCTCGTTTGGCTCATCACCACGCCCACATCGTCTAATTGCTCAAAGAATTCGGTCAGAAAAATATGAAAAGAAGGATGATAGGGAAGTAAATTCAACCAAAAATCGCGCACGAATTCGATACGGTCTTCAGATGGTAGCCGACATAACTCAAACCAGCCGCGCGGAAGATCGCTCGATTTTCGACTCGTAACATCCCAAGAATCTGAAGATTCGGACAGAAATAGGATCCCCTGAAAGAGAGCCTCTTCCTTATCTTTGTTTCGATAAAAGTCGCGCACCAATGTATTCATTCGACTCGCAAACTATTCTATATAAGAACCTTTCTTCATAAACCCCAAAGATGATTATTTTTATTTTCAAACCACGTACGTATGCATGTTTTAACACTTGGTAGAAATAATTTAAATAATTTTTTTCATTAATTATTTCTTAAAAAAAAAGCGCCCACAGATTACGAATGTTTGAGGTAAAAACCGTTCAAAGCCTTCTTCAATCCTGATTTTTCAAGTAGTTTGTGTATAAATGATTTGGTATCTTGAAAAAAACGAGAGAGGATTGAGAATGGCAAGCACGAAGGTGATCATTTTGGGCGGTGGTTTTGCCGGGCTGAACATCGCAAAAAGCCTTGGCAACACTCCGTTTGATGTCTGGTTAATCGACAAGACCAATCATCATCTCTTCCAACCGCTACTCTATGAAGTAGCCACAGCCGCTCTTTCCCCCGCAGACATCGCAGTTCCGATCCGCGAAATTTTAGCGCGTTATAAAAACATCAACGTTCTAATGGGTGAAATCGTTTCAATCGATAAAGATAAACGAATTGTCTCTCTCCGAAATGGAGAGTTTATCGGGTTCGATTATCTCATCATCGCACTCGGCTCACAGAGCTCGTATTACGGACATGATGACTGGAAAGATTTCTCCTTAGGCTTAAAAAACCTGGACGACGCACTAAAAATTCGCGAACAAATTCTCCTTTCTTTTGAAAAGGCGGAGCGCTGCGACAACCGCTCAAAGGCCTCGGAACATCTCAATTTTGTGATCATCGGCGGCGGTCCAAAAGGCACGGAAATGGCAGGGGCGATTGCCGAAATTGCCGATAAGACCATGATTCATAATTTTCGGCATATCGACCCCGCGCAAGCAAAAATCTTTCTCATTGAAAGACTGCCCCGGATTCTCTCTTCTTTTCCCGAACCGCTTTCTCGAAAAGCCCACGTCTATCTCGAAAAGCTCAATGTCCGCATCATGACTGAAGCGCAGGTATCTCAGATCAGTAAACAGGGAGTGCTGATCGACAAAACATTCATCCCTAGCCAAAACGTATTCTGGCTAGCCGGCGATACAGCTTCGCCCATTCTTCAAACTCTCGGAGTACCTCTCGATCGACAGGGTCGCGTGATCGTCGATTCCGATCTTTCCATTTCCGGCCATCCTGAAATTTTTGTCATCGGAGATGCTGCCAGCGTGCAGGATCC
>CAISYW010000170.1 GCA_903889795.1 uncultured Chlamydiae bacterium
GCAGCCTATAATCAATTTTTGGCAAAACCAAGACGTTCGCCCCATTACGAAATAACAATTCTTCGGTTTTGAGCTGCAGTGAAAGCTCTCGGGGATCGACTTACGATCGTCGATCCCCGAGTCTTTGTCCAAGCCGAAAAATTAAGAACCTATCCGCGCTCAGAATATCAAACAATTGCATTTAAATAGCTTAAAGCCTTCACTTTTAGCAATAAACATTTCTTTATTTTCATACTAAATTGATAATATTGTAATTATTAATTATCAATTTAATTAACTTTTGAGTTATACTATATATAACATTAACTAACAAATTAAAACAATTAGTAGCCATATTCAAAAGATAAAAAATCACCGCGGTGATCTTGGCAAAATGGCGTACTTAAAAAGGGAGAACTCCGTGTCTGTTTTTTTTGATTCTCGATTTTTTGAAAAGCCGATTAACTGGGAAACCCATCGTGCCACCATCCAAGGCAAACGGCTTGTCGCCACAAAAATGGAATTGGCAAGCAGCTGCTTTTCAAATGGCTTTCGAGAATTTGTTGATGACCCCACTTTTTTACCTTCATTAATGATTATCGAAACAAGGCAGATGAACCTTTTGCGATTTAATCTTATAAAATTGCTGAAAACCGACTCTGATTTACAAGCTCAAGACCCTGGTCTGCTTCGAATGATCGAGATTATTGAGAATGTGATTAAAGAACGAATCGGCCGGCTACCGAACTCCTATCCAATGCCGGTACCTGATTGTTCTCCAAAACTCAGGGCTATTTATGATCAGTGCGCAGATGTGTTTGAAGCATTCATTGAGTCTCATACCGTTTGTTTTCATGCGCAGAGTCCCGATTTCATTCCATTTCAATATTTATTGAAAATGATTGAAAAATCAGAAAACCCCGGCACTAATTTTCGAAATAGGGTGATTTTTCGCGATTATCGACAACCCGAACCATTTTTAACAGTCGAGCAATATGCGCCTGATTCAGAAACCGACGATACTGAGCCCGCCAGAAGCGAATCGGTTCTTTCTGTCGATTTATGCAGTGCAAATATGGAGCGCGGTGAATCCGCATTCTACTACCTCAGCTTGGCTGAGAGTGCTTCAGATTCAACAAATGTTTTGAAAAAGCCTTTAAAACGTTTATTAGGTTCTTTTCAAATCGAGGTTGATCAGCAAAAAAAAATCGTTCAAAGAATCCGTGCGATTCAAGAATGGCTAAAAGAACACTCAGAAGGCTGTGGAAATATGGTTATGATTTGCCTCCCCAAAGAAATCGCTTGTGCTAAGGACTCGCCTCTTTGGATATCCGGACCAAATGGGTGGCTTTATCAAGAAGTCGGCCCACGAGAACACATTCTCGATCTATTGCAGCAAGGTCATATGATTGAATCGCGTAAGCATTTAAAAATAAAGACAGATGGCTTTTGGGGCAATGACCTTTCGATTCAAGGACGTATCATGACTCATGCAACCAGACAACGAGAGATCCTCAGTTTTCAACGAAATGCAATTCCTCATGCCATTATGCGAGAATGCAAAGAGAGGATGGAGGAAATCGCGCGGGAGCTGATTTCTGCGGGAAGGCGTACCTAAAGCACGTTCCCAGCATCTCGCTAAAGGGCTGCGGGCCATGCAGGAAATCTTTTTTTTGCTAACGTTTTAACACCGATTCATTAATCAATTTCTGATAGCGATGTTCGAAATGGATCGAAAGAAGAGAGCCTGCCACAACAATTGCAACACCCAAGAACGTGAGCAAATCCGGAATGTGATTCCAAATTAGATAATCGAAAATCCCAGAAAAAATCACGCTCGAATAGGCAATCGGTCCCAAAACCGAAGCCTTTGCATGTTGCAAAGAATAGGTCATTAAAAAGACACCCAAATAAACAAAAACTCCAACACCGATCAAATAGATCAAATTTTGTATGGACGGCATAGAAAATTCAACAAACGCCATTGGCAAAGAGACCAACGTCCCGAAAAGAAAATAATAAAAAAGAGTACGCTCCGCCGGTTCTGTATGAGAAAGTCGCGCAGTCACAACAAATGAGAATGCGGTTCCAAGACCTGCAGCTAGTGCATAGAGGGCGCCAATAGAGAGGGCTTCCGTACCAGGCTTTAAAATCAAAACGACCCCCACAAAGCCCATGATGGTTCCCCACCAAAGATTGCGGCGAATGCGAATACCCAACCACGCAAAAATAATGAATGGAATCCAGAGGGGAGCCGTATTTTGTAACAAAGAAGCGTCAACCAGAGGAATGCTTTTCAACGCAGTGAACACAAAAAAAAAGATGGACACACCGAGAAGATCCCGAAACAGATGCAAGCCCCATTTTTTTGTTTTTAATGAACAGCGCTTCAAAGTCACTAAAGGAACGGTCAAAATCAAGCAAATTACATTCTGAAATAAAAGAATCACCCAAATCGAAACATCGTGAATAATCAGCTTATTACAGATATTCGACATCGTTAAAAAAAGCCACCCCAACAAGCTGCAAAGCACAGCAATCAACAGTTTTTTTTGAATCGGAATCATACCTTTCTTCAATACACCAGTAATTTGTATATATACAATAACAACATTACATTTCTGTTCTCGAGATCAGGCTCTTCAACAGCCCCCCATGAAAATGCTGAATATATGCGTGATCATTTGAACCCTGAGTCATGCTCCAGTTGAAAATGGGAGGGAGCTCGACCAATGGTGTTTGATCCACCAAAAGGGCTTTCGCCAGCGCGTGCTGATCAAAGGCATATCGGTCATTGCGCTGTTCAATTTCCTGTACCCACCTGAGAAGAATGCTCGCATCCTTTCGAAATGCAATAACGCCGCAGTTATAGTAGACCTCATTAACTCGAATAAGCCCTTTTTTTCTATGCAGATGCTGAATCTCTTCAGACTCTCTGCATAAGGCAATATTTGCTCCCAGGCCTAGGCAGTTAAATAAAGGCTCCAATGGCTTTAAAACCTGGCAATCTAGATCGATCCAGAGAGAACATGCAAATAGTGATTGGAGCAGAGCAAAAGGCTTTTTAAAATAGATCATGCGATGAGTCCAAATCGCTGCGCTGTACCGCTGTTCCCAGAGTGCCCGTTTTTTACTCGAGCGAACGATTTTTTCCACAAAAAGAACTTTATTCAGAGAAAGGCAGGTTCCTCGTTGTTGACAATAGGCAATGCCCTTAGCTGTCATACCAAAATCAATAAAAATAATCGGGTAGTCATTGCAAGTGGAGTAATGTTTCCACCACCACGGGAGAAGCCATTCTTGATTGGCATCGCATCCAACAATAATTCCTTGCATATGGCCACCCCCTGTTTTATTTATACTGCTCGGGGCAATGAAGTGTTAGACCTTTGTAGCCGCCAACTGTTTTCGCTCGTCAGAAGAAAAGAAAACCTTATTTCCCTGCCGCGCAGATAAGACCTGTTTTCCGATCGAATCAAAAGCCCCTACAATATTCGAAGATTTGTAATAGGCGGTCTGTCCGGAAGCGAGCCCACAATTTTGCGCAACAGTAATTCCACCGAGATCCGCCCCAAGAAAGACAAAGTCCCAACCCCGAGCCTGATTTTTCTCAATCAACTTTTTGACCTTGGCAATAGTAAACTCGCGACTCGCATTCTCTTGTCCATCAGTGACAATTGCAACAATGACGTGAGCCGGTCTTTCTGACGGATTCATTTTTTCAATCTTTTGGCTCATGTCAATGACCGTTCTGCCAATCGCATCCAAAAGAGCGGTTGAACCTCTCGGCTCGTATTGTTTTGCAAAAGCATCTTGATCCACTTTGCTCAAGTCAGAAAAATTATTGAGGACTTGATACTCATGATCAAACTGAACTAAGGTGAATGATGCCTTCTCTTTATTTTGTTTCTGAGTGGCAATAAATTGCTTAATACCGCCCCTGGTATCTTCGGCAACAATCTCCATCGAACCTGAACGGTCAACGATCAAAGCAATCGCCGTATAATCACTTCTCAACTGAGTAGCTGCACCCATTTTCATCTCCAGTCTAAGAATTATTTTCATGTTGGATTTTACGATTAAGTCAATTAAGAATACATTAAAAAAGCTTTCAGAATCGACGAGCATTTGGTTTGCTTTTTCACTCGACTTTGGAGATTTTTTGAGGACAGGATTTGCGTTCCAAAGTATTGCGGAGATCGAAGCCAACTTGCAGCAAGTTAGCGAGAACGAGGAGCATTAGAACACAAAAGAGATCGATGAAAAATCAAATGTTCAGGCCGATAGCGGTATATTTAACGCCCTATTAGGGAACCACGGGAATGATTGCCAAAATAACAGCAGGAAGAGCATTATTGCCCATATGAAATGCGGTAGAATAAAATAAGTTTCCTGTTGACTCCTGAATTGCGCCTAGAATCAAACTTAAAGCAAACTTGTGAACAATCGAATCAACTCCATTCGCTGGATAAGGGCTATTCATGTGAGCTAGAGCATAAACTGCTGAACTAAAAGCGATTCGTGCGATTTTCGCTGTTTTAGTATTGATTGCTGATACATATTGAGGAGCATTTTTATTTAAGATTTGAATGGGAATTTTTTTTAACAATTGTTCTTGTAATAAATATCGAAACAAAATTTCTTCATAAACCGGTCCATATATTCCGTTGTACGGTAACTTTCCATGAATCATAAATAATCTTTTCGGAAACATGATAACGTCATTAAACAACCGAATCCACGTTGGTGTTTTTATTTCAAAATTAATTACAGTAGAAATACCTAGAGTTGAAAAAACCAGTAGGGATGCAAAACAAGAGCCAATGCCTTTAAAATAAAACTTTAAAAATGTTGAGCTGTTGGTTGGCGTTAAATTGGTTGGATTTAGAAAATCATTTTTATGAATCAATTTATCTTGATCTTTAGAAACAACACCTATCACAGGAGTTGTTGGAAAACTAATCGCTGGCATAAAAAACCCTATTTATTGCATCAAAGAATAGGCCAATTTTTTATTTTTTTAAACTGTTTTTATTTTTAAAAAAAATGATTTGTCACGATTTATTTAAACGACAAAATGATCGTAAGGAAATAAATGAATAAGCAACCATCAAAATGGATGTTCATGCAAACAGCTCGATTAAATTTTTCCTTGTGGCTCGTATTGTTTGTCGTTTTTCTTGACCATGTCGGAATCGGACTGGTTTATCCGATGTTTTCTTCCATGTTGTTTGAGCCTGGCAGTCCATTCATCGATAGCGGAGCATCGAATGCGATAAAAGGCTGGTATTTAGGATTGATGCTTTCAGCTATGCCGTTCGCAGCTTTTTTCAGCGGTCCCATTTTGGGCACTCTCTCCGATCAAAAAGGACGAAGGCCGTTATTTATGTTTTGTCTAAGCCTGGCGATCGTGGGATATGTTTGTTCAGTAATTGGCGTCATTGCAAACAGCTTGATCATTCTCATCGGCTCAAGGATTGTCGTGGGATTGGCTGATGGATCGATGGGAGTGGTCAGCGCGGCGATTGCTGATTTAAGTCCGAATGATTCAACGAAGGCAAAAAATTTTGGATTGTATGCAATGGTCAGCGGCGTCGGATTTGCATTGGGACCCGTTTTGGGAGGCGTATTATCTGCTTATGGCTTTACCTTTCCATTTTTGTTTGCGGGATTGGCAACGCTGCTTAATTTATTTCTAATCTGGATCTACTTTAACGAGACGCATACAGTGCGAAAATCTGCCGTAATTCGCTTTGCCGATGGAATCCACAATTTAAAAAAAGCCTTTCTCATTCAGCCCTTACGAGTCTTGTTTCTCGTTTCTGTTTTCTTTTGCGTTGGCTGGTCGTTTTTTTACGAGTTTCTTCCAGTGATCTGGATTTCGGATTATGGATTTAATCCGGTGCGAGTCGGGTTCTTTTTTGCATTTGGAGCGGGATTTTATGCCCTATCTTCCGGAGTTTTGATTCGCCCTATTGTCAGTCGATGCAAACCCTACCGGGTTCTGTTTTATTCATTGTGCGCCTTGGGCGTTGTGACAATTTTACTCCTACTTCATCCTGGCGCAATATGGATTTGGATTTATCTGCCAATCGTAAATTTCCTGGTTGCATTGATTTGGCCCACCTATACCACAATGATTTCCGATTGGGCAGGGCGTGATGCACAGGGAGAAATTTTAGGTATTTCCGGATCCCTCCAAGCCTTGGCATTTGCGATCAGCCCCCTTGCCGGTGGTTTTTTGGTGGGCGCAAACACTCATATGCCGATGTTTGTTGGCGGCCTTTCGATGTTATTTGCAGCTCTCTTTATTGGGATTTTGCTTCGTAAGAAACTTTTTTACTAAAGAGGTATACTGCCGTCGGTCTGAAGCTTTGATTTTTCATCGACATCTTTTGCGTTCCAATGTTTCGCTCGATCTCGCTAACTTGCTGCAAGTTGGCTTCGATCTCCGCAATACATTGGAACGCAAAATCTCGCCCTCAAAAATCAAA
>CAISYW010000171.1 GCA_903889795.1 uncultured Chlamydiae bacterium
ATTGGTTACCTCCTGAAATAGGTTGCCTTGAAAAATTAAAAATTATTGTTTTTTCTAATAACGCACTCCATTTTCTGCCTTCAGAGATCGGCAGCTTCCAGGAATTAACTAGCCTTGATCTCTCTAATAATAACCTCTCTTTTTTACCCTCCGAGTTCAAGAGCCTCCAAAAATTACAAGCACTTAGTCTCGATCAAAACCACTTCGCCGTTCTGCCTCCCGAGATCTGCAATCTCAGGAATTTAGAAGTCCTTCATTACAGGAATAACGGTCTCACCGTTCTACCTCCCGAGATCGGCAATCTCACAACATTGAAAAGATTTTTTCTCTATAAAAATCTTCTGAGAGATTTGCCCCCTCAGATTACCAATTGTGTCCAATTGGAAGAGCTACAGCTCTGTTTCAACTGGCTCGGCCCAAAGGAAAGCTCCTTAAGAGCTATTTTCGAGGAAAAGCTTCCACACTGTAGACTTTCGTTCTAGAAAATTGATGCTCGATTTATACCGAACGTAATTTTAAAATTAGATTTTCACTAAAGGAAAATTTTATTTTAAGCTATAAATATACAGCTCTTTTATCTCCAAATTTGCTAAAATACTCTTCATAAGAATCTAACAAAATCATTTTATGATCTCTATAAAACCAGTCCGCCTATTACCGACCGGATCGCGGCCGGGTATCCATTCAACGCGTTTTGAAGTGCTAGAAAAACCCAAACGAATCGCTGAGCTCCTGTTGAGCAGAATCCGGCTCGGCATACGTTCTGCAACCCACTCACTCTTTCATCGATCGATTTGCAAAGGAAACATTTCACCGGCTTTGCTCGAACACCGCAACCGTTCATTGGACCACATTGCAGAAAGCCTCGGCAAAAAAATGCTGTATGCGCAAGAAGCGATGCTCAAAGAACCGGATCACCCAGATTTCAAGGCTGTATCAGGATCGAACTCTTTGAAAATCAATTGCGAAGAAAAAACCGTCGGCCCTTATGAGTTTGGGGTGTCCCATTGCCAGGGCGAACGTCCTACTATGGAAGACAGCCATCTGGCGTGCGAGGCATCGATCCGGATCGGCGGATCAGCGCATTGCGCCCAATTCTTTGGAATCATGGATGGCCATGGAGGAAAAAAAGCGGCCGATTGGATCAAAGCAACCTGTGCGAAGCAATTTCAGGAATGCGTACAAAAGCTGGAAACAGAGAATCCCTCATGGACAGAAGAGGAAGTGATCTGGAACGCCCTTAAAATGACCTTCGTCACTCTCAGCGAATCTTATAAAGGCTTTGACGGAACAACCGCCTCGATTGTCATGATCCTCAAAAACAGGCTTTGGAGCGCCAATGCCGGCGACACGCGCGCCTTGATCAGCAACGGGGAAAAAACCATCCCGTTGACCGAAGATATGAAACCGGCCCAATCAAACATGCCGCATGACCTTTTGATTACGCAAAAATCGCCGGGCCATCCAAAATATCATTCCCACTACACGCAGCGCATATTGAATCGCCATGGATCAGTTATGTGGTACGGAGCTCCCAGAATCAACGGCAATTTGGCTGTTGGCGGATCGATCGGCGACCATGGAATCGAAGGAATCAGCGCTCGTCCGGCAATTACCTGCATCGATCTCAATGCTCTGCCCCCGAATAGTTATCTGTGCATCGGCTGCGACGGCGTTTTCGATGTAGCGTCGACGCGTCAAATCAGCGAGACGCTGATAAAATTCTCCCATCGCGGCTGCCCTGCCGCCGCCCAATCTATCGTCGCCTCAGCATACCAAGCGGGATCCGGCGACAACATTTCAGCGATGGTTGTCAATCTGTCCCCCAAAACCATCTAAAGAAAAAGCGAAAACTTCAAGGCTCGCGAGCCTGATGCCTTTTGCCGGCGTTGGACTCGGTACAATCACAGGATTGACAGGGCGATTTTTATCATCCCCCATAAGCACTGCCATAGGTGAAAAAAGCAAAGATGCCTGCAAAAACGGTTTTTCCAAACTTCCCCTGCTGTCGGCAATCAATAATCTCAAACAATGGGAAATCAAAAATATGGCCCTTGCGGCTCCGCTGGTTCCCGTTGCTTACCGAATTGCCAGGGACACCATTCAGGGTCCGAGCCAAAAAGGGATTTACGAACGAATCAAAACTGCGATAAAAAACAACGTTTCTCTGGAACAGGTTGTCTATTTGACTGCGATTACC
>CAISYW010000172.1 GCA_903889795.1 uncultured Chlamydiae bacterium
AGAAGCCGGATCAAAGCGAGCTTTAGCTCGCGATCTAAGCGAGGAATTCATTCTTGATTACGAAGGATTCCGAGCGAAGATTGATACGGCAAAGCCGCAGCAAGCTATTTGTCTCATATTTGGCCAGCGGGTTAATAACTTGCTGAAAGTTCATTCAGACGTTTCGTTGTCGAAAAGAGGGGCTGAATCGGTGGATGAGAGAATCCGCCGCGGCTTGGTTCCGTCTTGGGGGCTGATGATGCCATTTTCTTCCAGCTCATCCATGAGGCTGGCAGCTCGTGCGTAACCGATCTTGAGTTTACGTTGCAGATAAGTCGTCGACGCGACTTTATTTTGAAGAACGATGAGCAGCGCTTTGTCGTAGAGAGCGTCTTTTCCCTTCGATTCATTCTCATCGGCTGCAGTTTCAAGAGAGCGAAAAGCATCGAAAGAGGGGATTAAATAATTGGGCGAAGCCTGGAGGCTCACATGCTGGATGATTTGGTTGATGTCGTCATCGCTGATGTAGGCGCCTTGCGCGCGGATGAGCTGCGATGAGCCGGGAGGCAGGAAGAGGCAGTCTCCATTTCCAAGGAGGTTTTCCGCTCCATTATCGTCGAGGATGATTTGCGAGTTGATGCGGCTGGCGACTTTGAAGGCGATGCGGGATGTGATGTTCGCCTTAATGATGCCGGTGATTACTTCGCGAGAAGGCCGCTGCGTGGCCAAGATCAAATGGATTCCAACGGCACGGGCCATTTGTGCGATGCGCGCGATGGGGGTTTCGATGTCGGCGCTCGAGACCATCATCAAGTCGGCAAATTCGTCGACGATGGCGACAATCAGCGGAAGATGGGCCGGGATCGGTGTGCTGAGCGAGCTTTCAAAGTCGGAGTTTATTTTGCGATTATTAAAGGCGGTTAAATTGCGTAGTCCCAGCTGCTTTAGGATTTCATAGCGCATTTGCATTTCTTTGACGAGCCATTGCAGCGCGGCATAAGCGCCGTGCGGTTCGGTAATCACCGGTGCGATCATGTGGGGCAGGCGCGAATATTGTGTGAGCTCGACCTTTTTGGGATCGACCATTAATAAACGAACCTCTTCAGGGCGCGAGGTCATGAGAATCGACATGACGATCGTATTGATGCAGACAGACTTTCCTGAGCCGGTGGCTCCGGCGATGAGTAGATGGGGCATTTTGGTGAGATCGGAAAATACAGGCTCGCCGCTGACCCCTTTTCCCAGCAGAATGGGAATCTGTAATTTTCTGCTTTTTTGCTGATAGTGGAGCAGCATTTCTTTAAAACTCACATCTTGCGGATGCAGGGCGGGAACCTCTACGCCAACGGCGGCTTTGCCGGGGATGGGAGCGACGATCCGGATCGATTTAGCTTGCATGTTGAGCGCGATATCATTTTCTAGAGCTTTGATCTTTTGCACTTTCACGCCAATCGAGGGATGAACTTCGAAAGAGGTGATTGTCGGGCCGCTGTGAATTTCGCCCACTTTCGCTTCGATGCCAAAACTTTTGAGTGTCTCTTCCAGTACAGCCGACTGCCGCCAGAGATCTTTTTTCAATTGGGGTTGATCGACTTTTTGCACAGGAGTAGACAACAAATTGGGAGATGGAAGTTTATATGAGTCATTGTATTTAACCGGCAAGTAGGTGGGGGCTGCGTTGGCAGGAACTGCTTCGGGAAGCTTTTCTTTGGAAATCACTTTCGGTTTGGGATTTTCAGTTTTAAGCATTTCCACGATTTTTTTTGCCGAAGCTTCGATCACAGGAGTTTTTTTTGGTTTTTCTTCACTAGAAGGATTTTTGAGGATCGTTTTGGCCGGTTCTTTTGAAAGGCCTGAATAAACGGGAGGCAGCCCTTTTTCGTTAATCGGCGGCTTTTGCGGGCGCGTAACATCTATTTTTGAGTTGATCAGCTCGCCAATCGCGTGGCTTAAGATACGTAGATTGGCGAGGAGCCGCACTTTTGTCAGCAATAGAAAAGAGACCAGAGCGAGAATGGAAAAAATCAAAGTGGTGCCCACTGTGCTGAGAATGTGCTGGAGATTAACGAGAGGTAAATCACGGTAGATAAAATAAAAGGGCGCGCCGCCGAGATTGTATCGAACGATCGTTCGTGGATAGGGGAACTGCAAGATGATGGTTTCTGTAATCACTTTGTCTTCGAAGACGGAGGCGCGATCCGGCAGATATTCGGCAAAGACATTTAACAGAAAGCAAACGGAGCCGAGCAAAATGAGAAAATAGAGATGTTCTGTGGGAGCGTGAGCCGGCTTTTGGGCGCTCATCAGTCGTGAACCCCACCAAAAAAGATAAAATGGGATCAGATATGCGCCGAGTCCGAAGAGATATTCTGCAATGAGAGCCCAGGTGTAGCCTAAAAACCCCAGCCAATTTCCATTGAGGTGATGCATGCTGAAGCTGAAAAGGGAAATCAGCATGAGAAATCCAAAGGCGATTAAAAAAAGGCCTTTGGCTTCGTTATGAAGGGGTTTTGCGCTTTTCTTTTTTTTCATTTCAATCCGATCAGAGCAATGATAGCAACGGCCATACAATACCAGGCAAATGGCCGCAGCGTTCCACGGTTTAACATCCAAAAAAAGAGCCTGACGGCTCCCATGCCCGTGATTAAGGAGGCGCCAAAACCGATCGCGCAAACATCCCAGGGAATGGAGGCCAGGGTATGATAAGCATGTACGGTTTCCATCGCGCTACCTCCCAAAATGGTCGGGATTGATAGCAAAAACGAAAATCGGGCCGCTTCTTTCCATTCCCAGCCAAGCATCCGTGCTATCGAGATCGTGGACCCGCTGCGCGAAACACCCGGCAATAAAGCGAAACTCTGCGCTATTCCGATCCATAACACATTATGCCATTTTGCTGCTTCTATCGCAGGAGTTTGCGAGAAATTATCTCCACAGCATACGGCAGAAGGAGCTCGCGCAAAAAAACGAGAGGAGGCTGCATACATCAAGATCGATGAGCCGATGAGAAAAAAACCGGCGTCTTGAGCCCACAATATGCGTAGGGGTTTAAAGAGAAAGTAAGCCGGAATCAGCGGGGTCAGCGCCAGGATAAAAAGCGCCATGAGCCGCGGGCTGCGAAGGATTTTCCACACATCCTTCCATAAGAGGGTTAAAACCGCAAAAAGAGTCCCAAAATGGCAAATGAGATCGAAATAAACCATCCATTCATTGGGTTGGATTCCCATGAGTCGTTTGGCTAGAGTGAGGTGGGTCGATGAGCTCACCGGTAAAAATTCGGTAATTCCCTGAATGATCCCTAAAATCAATGCTTGAATGATATTCATGAGCAAAATTTTTCATAATCAGCAAAAGAAGTCAAATAGGATGACGGGATAGTCACATGGATTTTGAAGAAAAAAGGGCGATCGACGGGATTTGAACCCGCGACATTTGGATCCACAATCCAACGCTCTAACCAACTGAGCTACGATCGCCGCAAGAAAAGAAACCTTTGTTCTGGCTCCCAGGATCCGGGGAGTTATGAACGAGTTTGAAAACCCATCATTTTTACTTCATCGTTTCTAAATCTGTCAACGAGCCTTTCTGTGAAATCCATCCCGTCATTCACGATATACGGAAACAACCTCAAAAAAACATTCCGTTTTTCTTGAGTTAAAGCCTTTAATGTAAATCGATTATAAAAGGAATATTTCCGATTTTTTAGGTTGTTTGTGTATAATTATGGCGCGCAATGAATTTTTGGATTGATGAAAATGCGGTCTCGACCTTTTAAGATCATCGATGCATGAAATGGGATGTGTTCGCAGGTCCAGGGCAAGGTTTCATTTTGCGAGCAAGAAAACCAGGTAATCTGCCCGTTGGGAAATCGAATTCCTAAATCATCAGGATATTGATCGCGATTAGCCAGGTTTTTGCCTGTGAGTTCGATTGTCTGATATTTTAAAAGAAATTCATCATACTCTTTCAAGAAAGGAATGTTTTTTTTCTCTCTAGCCTGAGCCAGCCACTGAATTGTCACTTTTTCGAGATCTTGAGTTACTATACCTGAATAACGGCACCCCATGATCGCATCACGCTGATAAATCCCAAATCCGCCAAATGCAGAGTAAACTTTTTTCCAGGGTCCGTTTTTGTCTAAAATAAACTCTTTACGAATGCGATCAAGATGCTGCCAATAATAAACGCCAATTAGCTCAGCCCCTAGCGGCCATTCAGAAGAGCGGAGAGCAAAGAGATCGTAAGCGCCGTAAGCAAAAACAGCATCCCATTCTTGTTCGGGATGTAAAATCGTATCGACAATATTTTCTATGTCCCAGCGCTCTAAGAAATCTAAATCTGCCCAGATGACATATTTGTAGCTGTTAAATTTCTTTTGCATTGCAATATCGAGAACTTTATTTCGGGCTCTTGCGATCATTTCAGTTCGATTTTTGATGCCCATCGACAGCGTTTTTTCGAATTTTTTTTTAGAAAGATACTCGGAATGAAAAAGAACGTGAGAATCTTTTTTCGCCCAATCCCGGAATAATTTTTTTGTGTGATCCGATGAATTGTTTTCATAAATGATAATGCGATAATCAGAAAAATGAGATCCCAGTTCAGTCGCTGATCGAATTGTATTGGGGATCGCTTTTTCAACGTTCCTGGCTATTCCGCAAATCAGTACTTTTTCCGGGATAGTAGCTCCGTGAAGAGCTCCGAGAAAAACAAGAAATAGGGTGATCAGTTTCATATTAACCGGGGTAGTAAAAAGATGACAGAGAGCGCAGCGGTCCGAAGGAGGAGTCTATAGTAGAACTATAGA
This sequence comes from uncultured Chlamydiae bacterium, assembly GCA_903889795.1. Taxonomy (GTDB): domain Bacteria; phylum Chlamydiota; class Chlamydiia; order Chlamydiales; family SM23-39; genus CAISYW01. The sequence goes on from CAISYW010000172.1 coordinate 4,787, forward strand.
CGACGATGAAGGATAGATATGTCGCAGCCGCAGCAAGCTATTTGCTGCCTTTTTACCACCCCGGTTAATAAACAGCAAATGATATCAGAAAGCTGTTTTAGGGAGTGTACTGAAATGATGGAAGCGGTCTTTGAAAATCGATCGGCTTGATCATTTTAGCTAATTCATACGGAGTTTTGCCGCTTGTAACGAAATGACTGAGAACCGCAATCCTCTCTTCAAAACACTTTTTCTGCTCCTCTTTAATAAGCCCCAGATCGCTGAGCTTTTGAGGTAGGTTTTGATTGCCGAGGCGTTTAATGATGCTTTCGGTGGCTTTGCTGAAAGGACAGGTTGCTTGGGGAAGGGTTTTCCATAAATATTGGTTGCACCTTCGACTCTCGGTATGTTTGTGGGGCATTGCATAGCCATTATCGATTGCTTTAATTTCTTTTCCGCTTAGCATCCAATTGCCAAAATGGCGGTCGAGATTTCCAATCAAAAAGTCAATCACAACAAATCTTTCAAACTCTTCTTGAGAAAACTTTGAATTTAAAAAATCCAACCAAGTTGGGCCAGATAAAATCCATTTAAGCGTACTTGGAAAAAAGCGTGTTAAATTTCCAATTCCTAAAGCGACTTCCGCTGTTTGGGATTGATCCACGAAGGTTTGAAGGGATCCCTCTTTCTCCGGAAGTTTTTCATTTTTTTTGTCTTCAGACGAGTAGTAAAAATCGGGATGTGAGAAGCGGGTAATTCTCGTTAAAGGAACAGTAGGTAGGTTGAGCAATTCACTAATGCGGCTTGCCGCTTCTTCCGATTTATATCCAACTCCGCTCATGCATGCAACCGAGGTCGGTGAAATGAATGGAAAGCGGCGATAAAAGACTCTTTTAATTTTGCTGGATAATTTTGAGGAATTCACGGAGAGGACTTCTTCATCGGCCGGTTTAAAAATCCCAAGTTTTTTTCCTGTGATATCTTTGAGAAAATACGATCCGCTGGTCCCCTCTCCCGTTCCTTGTGGTTTGATTCCCAATTTAAAGGCGAGTTGAATTCGTTGAATCATTTCATTCATCTCTTTTCGGTCGGTCTGGTTGCTAAGAGCAGGGGTGATGGATTTGAGGAATTTTGAGTTAAGTGCTGTGCGGTTGAAAATAGTGATCGGAAGCCGTTTAAGCGACTGAAGTTGTTTTTCATCGGTAATACGACTGACCAGACTTGATACGATAGGTTTTAAACGTTCTTGTACATCCAGTCGATAACTTTTTTGAATGATATAACGGATCTTTTGAAAAGTGGATAAGGAAATAATCTTCCCATCCATAAAATCAAGGATCTGTCCTTGCTTTCTGTTTATTAACAAACAAAAGTTATTATCTGTTATATTCATAGTTACATAGTTTTTTCGCTATTATTATAGCATTGTTAACTAATGTGGTAAATGAGAATTAATTAGTTAATTGTAGTAAATAAAACTAAATTATACCGAACGTGACTCAAAAATCGGGAGTTGGGCAAGGAAGCACTCTGAATTCGAGCCAGGTTTCCGACGCCGAAGCAGATCAAGCCGAAAACCGATTTTTGAATCGCGTTCGGTATAACCTATGAAAATTTAAAGACATTTGCCGCGTTCGGTATAAAGAGCGGCAAAAAAAATCAGCGCAATATAGGGTGCGAGAGCCCAGCCGGGATATTGATAAGAGAAGCCATAATCGATGACGACGGGAGGATGGCTGATCAGCTCCAGCAAGTTGCTGGCGGAGAGATCGACGAGTTTAAACAGGGGAAGACTGAGTAGCGGAAAAACAGCATAGGTCGTGAGAGCCATGAGAAGGAGGAACAATGAGAGCGCGGTCCAGGCCGGTGTGAAAAGATTATAGACCAGACTTAGCCAGGGAAATCGGTGGAAGTGATGAAGAAGAAGGGGAAAGAGGGCGATATTGACGGCAATTGTGAGTCGTAAAGCTTGAGAGAAGAATGACGAGAGGATGTATCCACATTGAGAGGGTAGAGTGAGTTCGATCGTTTCGCTGAATTTGCGAACGGGCAAGAAAGGCTGAAGAAGTCGTTGGAGGGGGGCATGGAGAAGGAAAATGCCAAAACAGCTTAAAAAACTGAGTTGAAAGCCGATATTGCGCACGATCAGAGGATCGCAAGCCACTTCGATGAGAAGGCAGCTACCCAGAATGTTGAGACCCGAGGCGCGGCGTTGCAATAATTGCCCAATGAGAAAGATTGATGCAGCGAGAAAACTGCGTAGTACCGGAGGAGTGTTGCCAACAAAAAGAAAATATATTGTGACGGCGAATAGAAGAGCCCACAACCGCTTTCGGGAAGATAAAATCTGACGCATAACAAAGGCGACGAAAGCGGATAAAATGGCAAAGTGAAACCCGGAAATCACTAAAAGATATTGGAGACCGATCCGACTGAATTCAAAACGCAGCAGGCGGTTTTCAATGTCGCCTGTAAAGAGAGCGGCCAGGAAGTCGCTTGTATGGGTGTCTTCGAGATGTCGATTCAATATCGCATGGATTTTTTTTTTAGCATTATAGCGAAATTCGGCGAGGGTCCAAGTGTTCGGGATTGGCTCCCATGATTTTGCCTTGAATGTAAAATCAAAAGAGCCTCTTTGTCGAAGATGTCCTGTAAGAAGATAATCGCTGTTAGCTTTTGGACGGAGCTTGGAATCTCCTATATATACGACGGAGCATGGAAGACGAAGAGGCCACTCGCCCGTCGTTGATTGAAATGCAGACAGAGTTCCCTGATAGAGCCATCCCTTATGAAAAGGAGAGGAGTGAGATTGCACGGAATGAATTGAAAAAACCGCGCGGCCTAAACCCGGCGCGGGAAGGTTTGAGAAGATGAAAAATGAAAAAAGAAAAATTGATATAAGCAGTAGCGAGTGAAATAGACTTTTTAAGGGGAACAGAAAAAAGAGATAACCGATCCAGAGAGGGGCAATCCAAAATGCATGCTCAAAAAAAACAAAGGCACCGCAAAAAGCACTGATACCCAGCGCCAGAGCTGGATGCTCCAGCCAAAAGATCCGGTGCGACGCTTTCATTTTTTGTTAACTGTGTACACCGTAAGGATGATGTACACGAACTTATACGGCTCGCTACGAAATTTGTCACCCTTTTATCACTCAGGTTAATAACTTTTTTTGGACGGATCTTCATCGATCGATCGGTAGATCAAACGGGCTCCGCGCTTGTTGGTGATGAATGAAAAAAGCCATTGCAGAAGAACAGAAAGTCGATTGCGAAAACCTGTGAGGAATAAAAGGTGGACGAATCCCCAGATGGTCCATGCAAAAAATCCGCTGAATTGAAAATTTCTGAAGGTGCCGATTCCTTTTGTTTTGCCGATTACGGCCAACATCCCTTTGTCATTATAGTGAAATGGGTTACGATTTTTTCTCTCTTGATGATGCTTGAGTATTTTACCAAGATACTTTCCTTGTTGAATTGCGACGGGTGCCACGGCCGGTAAAGCGACGCCCAGCGGATCCTGCACGCTGGCAGCATCTCCGATGACAAAAATTTCAGGATGGCCGGAAATGGAAAGATCGGAATCGACGATCACGCGACCCTGTCGATCGAGAGGTACTCCGAGAGTTTGAAGAATGGGCGAAGCTGTATCGCCG
>CAISYW010000173.1 GCA_903889795.1 uncultured Chlamydiae bacterium
TCTTAGCGGGATTTAGCCACTTATTAACATCGTTTTCAATTTTTTTAATCATTGCGTCAGCTGATATTTCGTATCGTTCCCGTGAATGAAGGGTAAGGTCTGGGAGTAATATGAAACCATCTCCAGAATTTCTCATTTCTACCAACACCGAATGCGATCCAAAATCTAGTAAATAATCTGGTGCAGTATTAGGGCCACTCGGTTCGTATATTGCTTTATTGGGGAGCATGTTCAGATTTTTCAAGTATTCGACGAGTAAATTTAGAGCTTTTTGTTCGTCGGGACGAGGCGCTCTGGCGGTGGTTTGGATGCTGAGTGTTGACGGAGTTTTATTGTCCATGCTGAATTGTGTCACGTTTTTTTTGGTTTTAGCACCGAAGATACCTAACTGCTAAATGCATGGCCAGAAAATTCTGCATATTTCTGTGTGAGATAGTTTTGTTCGTTGAGGCCTTTTTTAACGGTTTTTCTGCTTATTTTCATGCTGTTGGCGATCTTTTGATTAGTCATTCCGAGTGCTTTCATCTGTTTGATTTTTGGCGCGAGGATTTGGTGAGCGGGTGGCGTTTCGTGGAAGGGGATCTTAATCTGGAAGGGGAGGAGAGAGGCGGTACGAATTGGGCCCGACCGCGTCCGTATTTTTTCTCCGAAAAAATCGGAAGAAGCAAGCCAACAGTTTGGCTTGCGGGGTAGGGTGTGAGTTGAGGTCGATGTTTGCGTAGCAAACCGACCGAGACCGCCGCCCCGGGAGAGCGAGCGAAGCTCGCCGAGAGGGGATCCTACCTCTTCCGAAGTAGAGACCAATTCGTATCCTTGCACTCCTCTAGAAGTGCAAGGATATCGATAGGATTTGCTGTGAATGGGCTGGCCGTTTTGTATAAGACATTTTGGTTTCAATTCATTCGACTTCCAAGAAGATCCTTTATTTTCTCTTGACGGGCTCAAGTTCCGGAACATTTGGAGTTACCTTACCCAGGTATTGAGGCAATTCTAGCCCTGCCATTCCGGCGACATCGTGGAGCGCGGGTAGCGATTTGACGAATTGGCTGATGAAATTCGAGGTGGTAGATCCTTTGGTGGGATCGCCGCCATTGCCACTGTCCCAAACGGTGATCTTATCGATCTTGATGTTCTTGATCGCTTCGGTTTGGAGCTTAACGATCTCTTCCAGCTTTTCGATGAGCAGCATTGTGGAGGCGCTCTTGGCATCATCGCCACAAGCTTCTACGAGCTGCTTATAGCCCTTGGCTTTGGCATCCAACAGCTTTTGAATTCCCTCCGCTTCGGCTTGTTTGATGGCAAGGATCGCTTCGGCATCCCCACGGGCAATGAGAACTCTGCTGAGAGCTTCGGCTTCGGCATCGATTTGGATCTTTTTCTTTTTAATCTCTTGCGGAACCACTTGTTCTGCTTCCAGGAGCTGCATTTGGGCCAGAGCACGAGCTCTTTGGATCTCAGCTTCTGCATTTTGTTTGGCCACTTGGCTGCGTCGAGACGCTTCGGCCTCTTTTTCAGCGAGAGCTGCGTTGGTGATCGCTATCGAGGCTTTTGAATCGTTTTCACCTTTCACCGCTTCGGCATTATAGGAAGCGACAGAAACACGGCGGTCTCTTTCAGCGAGGGCTTTGCCAATGTCCCCTTGTTTTTCTTGTTCGGCGACATCGACTTTTGCTTGGTTCACCGCAGTCGCCGAGGCCTTTTTGCCGATGCTTTCAATATATTCGGAATTGTCCGTGATGTCGGTAATGTTTACATTGAGAAGCGTCAGGCCGATTTTATGAAGCTCCGGCTCGATGTTCTTTTTGATCGATTCAAGAAAGCGCTCGCGATCCTGATTGATTTCCTCAATGCGGAGAGAAGCAACGGTCAGGCGCAATTGGCCGATGATGATTTCCGTGGCCATCGATTCAATCCCTTTAACGTCAAGGTCGAGCAAACGGACTGCTGCATTATTCATGATATCGGGAGTAATGCCAATCGCAACCGTAAACGTACTCGGAACGTTGACGCGGATGTTTTGATGAGAAAGAGCGCCGTTTAATGGGATGTGGATATTGCGCGGAGTTAGATCGAGAAAGGCAGACCCCTGAATCAGCGGCCATACAAAAGTGCCTCCGCCATGATAGCATTGGACCATCTTATTCCCGCCGACTCGCCCATAAACCACGAGAATTTTATTGGATGGGCATCTTCGGTAGAGCTTGGATAGAAAAAAGACCATTGAAAAGATAAATAGTAGGAATAGGACAACAGTTGAACCTAAATATGTAAAATCCATAAATCACCTTATTTGATTGGGACGACGACCACGGTCTTTTCGTCAGATTTTTTTATAACTTGCACCTGTGTAAAGGAAGACAGTTCTTCCGAATGATCGGAAATTGCATCGAGCTCATAAGTGAGGTTGTTCAATGATAGCGAGATTTTTCCTGCGCCGCCTTTTGGAATGCGCTGGTACACTGTGGCTTGTTTGCCAATCGCGTCCTCGATTCGAAAAACCATTCCTGCGCTGCGGAGCCTTTTGGCCAAATTAAAGATAAAGCCGGAGCAAAAAAAGGAAAGGATTCCACCTGCGAGAGCTGCCAAGGAAGCCTGCCAGACAGAAAAATCAAATTCCTTCCGACAGGTCAATCCCACCCACCCAAACATCATGAGAAATCCAGTCAAGGCTTGTTTAGAGAGCCAATGGAACTTTCCGGAGTCGATTTCTACACCTCCATCGTCTATATCGTCATGAGCATCCGCCCCCAATAGATTGAGCGTGAACTGAATGATGAATAGGCCGGTTCCCAATAATGCACAGAACCAAAAAACAGACTCTTTTCCCATAAAATCGATAAATGCTTGAAACATATTGACACACGGTCGTGAAAGAGAATCAATTCTGTCACGGAAGTTCTTAAATAACAATTGTCAAAAGAATTTTTTAAATTAATTCCGCAAACAAATTAAACGCAAAGGGATGTTGTGTGGTTTATTTAGGTCATCTAGACAAAAAATCAACGCTCGATACAAATTAGAACCCTTCATAAGTTGATAGATTTGAGCTTTTCGCAAAGCTTTAGAAAATGAGGCTCGATGACCAATACATTGATTGTTAGCATGGCGGTGATGAGTATACCGTGGGGATTCATAGCCTATGGTATTTTAAAATCTAAGTATCCAGGAAGAGGACTACAAGTGATTGGCAATATGGTTAAGGAACCCCTTTCATTCGAAAAAGCGTTAGAAGCATTGAAAGATGGGCATCGGATCAGAAGAAAAACCGAGCGACAAGGCTACACAAAACTCGTAATAGTCGAAGGGAAAAAGCAAAAAGAAAAATTTGGATCTTATTGGGTTAGCGATAACGATAAGGTGAACGATCATTGCTCTTTTTCAATCGAAGATGTCATGGCAAACGATTGGATTATTGATGAGGATGACTAACGCCTCCGATAATCTCAGCATGTGGGTAACAATACCCATTATTGAATATGAGGAGTTTAATAATGAGTTTTAATTACATACCACAACCAGCGCCAATCATTTACGAGGTTGGAGAGAGTTGTGTTTCCTATGGAAAGCCATATTTTTTCGAATATAAGGGACGGATCATTAATTTGGCGATGGCAACCAAATTTTACGTCGATCACATTCCTTTAACATCGTATTATTTTCCTTGCGCTTTGATTGGAGGCAATTCATACCATCTTTCTGCTTCGGTGAGTAGTAATGAAGAAGCATTGGCCTTTCTGCGAGAGTTAATAGCAAAAATTGAAAACAGGGCTGCATCTAAAAAGTTTGAATCGGAGTGTTGCAATTTCCTCTAATGGATAATCTTATCTATTCAAATAATAGAGCGAGACACCTGCAGCGGCACAAATCAGAGTTCCGCATGCCAGGGCTGTTGTACGCATCGATGAATGAACTTGAGGGGGCGGGGGGATATGGAACTCATCTTGATAATTTTTCTGTCCTTGTTTGACAAGCTCTACCATTTCCTGTGTAGAAAAATAGCCATCAAACATAAAAGGATCGTCTAAAATTGCCGGAGACAAGTTGTTTTCGATCAATAATTTATTCAAAATAGTAAACGCTATTGTTCGCTGATTTCCATCATTAAACGCATGTAAAATCTCGAGGGCTCGGCAAATATCGACAATCGCAGCCAGACGCTGATCATTTGTTGCAGCGCGGGAAACTTCTTTATAAAAGTTACGAATAAGACTATTGACTTTTCCAAGAATCTGATCACGTGGAGTCAAAGGTGAGATTCGTTTACAATAAGAAGAATATTGGCTTAGAAAACTCTGATCATCTCCAATCAATTTTTTGTTTTTCCAATCCTCTAGTGCTCGCGGAGTAGCCTTTTTCAGAGAAAACCCATAACCATAACTACTCCTAAAACCCTCTTCAAATACATCTTTTATGTAAGGACAAGTAGATTTTTTTACTTGATGTACACAAATGTCATGAAGGCGGCAAAACTCATCCGCATCGATACGAACGCCAATAGTATCTCGAAGATGTTCAAATGCATTTATCATTGCATCATGGTAGCCCGGCTCTCCACGCATACCTGGACGGTCTTTATCAAAGATTAATGGGTCGTTCAAAGAATGGAATGTTCGGTCAATAAACAGCTTCCATCGCTTTTCCTGGGGAGGCATCGTTGCATCAAATTTACAATGGCTATTTCGTAAATTGTAAGCGTCATAGGAATTTTTAAAATATTTAATAATACAAGTCATTTTAACCTTCGTTTATTAAGGATATATTAATTATACAAAACCAATCATTAATTTAATAATAAATTCAATGAAGTTTATTTAATTTCATCGATAATTAGTGTTTTGCTTAAACAATTTGAAATAATGGTTTTGGATGTTTGACTGTGCTGTTAAAAAATAACTTTTTTAGGCTGCCGTGAATAAGTGATTGAAAGTTAATTTGTTAAACAAGAGTGGTTTATCTTGCTTGAATTTTTCGGGTTGTTTGATGGTTATAAAAAAAGTTTGAAAAAGGATCGGTATGAGCTTTAAATACACCTTGTCGTTGGAGGGAGTTGATTCGCTTTTATACCGGGAATGATTCAAAAGCGGGATCAAGATGCAATTCAAAGAACGTGGTCGAAAGAGTTTTTTCAATATTGGTTTGATCAGATTCAATTTATACCGCTCGTGATTCAAAAATCGGTTCTGCCTGCGATGGTTGAGGGATTGAGCTTGTCTGTTCATGGCTTTTTTTCTTATGAAGGTGAAAAATCTCTACCAATCACCTCCTACGAACACCAAATGAATGTCGTTCAATCAAAAATGAAAACCGGAGATATCGACGGAGCAAAGAAACTCTTCGAATTAACTTCTAGCGCTGTCTTGCATCATAAGTTATTAATTGACAACTTTGCTGATTTGGGGCTCTCATCCAAAGTTGATCAAAAAATTCGAAATTGGGCTTCTGCTTTGGGCATGCTGTATCGAGCTCAATCTCAATAATTTCAATCAAATATGCGCTTTTGTTTGAAAGCGCATATCAATTAGGAAGGAAGGATGTTAACTGTCGATTTTACGACTTTAGTAGCCCTGCTGGATGCTGCGCAGGTCAGATAACAAAGTTTTTATCATTTGGGCTGCGTCAAAGCCCCAAGAATCGACGATCGTAAACTGCCATGTATTGAGTTAATAAAGAGCAGTTTGCGGTAGCCATACGATCGTCGATTCTAGGGAGCTTTCACGTCAGCCGAAACGGCAAAAACTTTGTTAAACTGTACTAGGACTTAGCAAAATCACTTCGTCGCCATTTTCGACATAGGTATCAAAGATGCTTCTAATTGCCTCATCGCTGCCATTGGTGGGGATGAGGCATTCCTCTCTGATGTTTAAAAATTGAGCTAAAGCTCTGTTTAAATTCTCGTATTCAGGATAACAGCCGCATGCA
>CAISYW010000174.1 GCA_903889795.1 uncultured Chlamydiae bacterium
ACTGACCAGGAGCGCATCAGTTACTTCGACAAAATATTTCAAGTGATTCAAAAAGCGTTAGATCATGGAATCCCGATCCGATCGCTTCATTTCTGGACTCTCATCGACAATCTGGAATGGTACAAGGGTTGGGCCGTTCGTTTTGGTTTTTATCATTTTGATTCAGCGACGGGACGGATCGAACCGCGCCCCGTTTGTCACTGGCTGCAGGCGCGAATCGCCGCCCGAAATAAATTATACTTTCAGAAATATCAGAGTGAGGCAGTTCTCTTTTATTTTCTATCCTGACCATCCTAATATCCTGTTATTTTTCTTCTGAGTGAGCCTTTGAACTGGAAAAGAGTTTTCCTGACAAGCCGAATTTTATAAAGATATGTTTTCACTCAACCCCTTCGAAAAATGACATTGTCCAGGGATTTAAATTGAAACAAAAAATGCTTTCGATAAAACTATCGATAAAAAAACGGTGAAAAGTGGAAAACACAAATCCATCGGATGAACTGACCGGGAAAGACTTTATTCGCCGCATTGTCGAAGAGGATGTGCGGGAAGGACGAAATAACGGAAAGGTTATCACTCGATTTCCCCCGGAACCCAATGGATTTTTACATATCGGCCACGCCAAATCGATCTGTTTAAATTTCGGCATCGCTGAAGAGTACAATAGTGTATGTCATCTACGCTTTGATGATACCGATCCGACCAAAGAAGACGTTCGATATGAGCAATCCATCCAGGAAGATGTGCATTGGCTCGGTTTTGATTGGAAAGGGAAGCTCTTTCATGCGTCAGATTATTTCGAAAAAATGGTTGAATTCGCCATTCAATTGATCAAAGCAGGCAAAGCATATGTGTGCGGCCTAAATGAAGAAGAAATACGTCAATATCGCGGTACGGTCACCACTCACGGCCGGATCAGCCCTTTTGCGAAAAACTCCATCGAAGAGAATTTGAGCTTATTTGATCGCATGAAATCCGGCGAGTTCCCGGATGGCGCCTATGTCTTGCGCGCTCGCATCGATATGGCCTCTCCCAACATGAAAATGCGCGACCCTCTCCTCTATCGGATTCGCCACTCGGATCATTATCGAACAGCTGATCGATGGTGCATCTATCCCATGTATGATTACGCTCACCCCATTTCGGATGCAATCGAAGGAATCACGCATTCCATTTGCACACTAGAGTTCGAAAACAATCGCGAGCTTTATAATTGGGTTCTCGACAATCTCTCCGGCCCATTCCCTTCTCGTCCCCATCAATATGAGTTTGCCCGGCTGGATCTACAACATACTGTCATGAGCAAGCGCAAATTATTGCAGCTCGTTGAAAAAAAATATGTAAGCGGTTGGGACGATCCCCGCCTTCCGCCGATTGCCGGATTGCGTCGAAGAGGATGCACGCCCGAATCCATCAGAAAGTTTTGCGACTTGGTGGGAGTAGCTAAATCCAACAGCTCCGTTGAAATTTCTCAACTGGACTTTTGCGTGCGCGATGATCTCAACACTAAAG
>CAISYW010000175.1 GCA_903889795.1 uncultured Chlamydiae bacterium
CTCTCTTTTGCATCCGGCATTTCTTTTGCTTATGTGTTTGTGGATTTGCTGCCCGCTCTTGCAAAGGGAGAACCTGTCTTAAAACATACATTCGAGCATATCATCCCTTACCTCGACAGGCACACCTATCTGATTGCACTCTTAGGCATTCTGTTCTACTACGGCGTTCAAGTTCAGAAACCATTAGAAAAAAAAAGTTGGCTGCCCCTCAGCGGTTATCTTCTTTTTAACTTTTTGATCGGCGTCAGCCTGTCAGACAGCTCTAATCCGGAAATCCAGCCGATCACTCTCTATACCATCGCCATTGGCATGCATTATTTTGTCCGAGACCACGTGGCGGACATTTCTACGAATCGATCGATGTTAATTGCACTGATCCTGATTTTATTTGCGGGTTATTTTGTAGGCTATTTTGCCAAAATTCCTGACATAGTCACAGCAATCGGAGTCTCCTTCGCCGCCGGAGGAATTATTCTCAACGTTCTTCATTATGAATTACCCAAACGAGAAAAAGGCAGCTATGCCCCGTTCGTTTTTGGAGCCCTGATCTATACCGCTCTCTTGTTATACCGAACGTGAACGCATCGCTTGCCTTAAGTCCCATCCCTTCAGTGGTAGATCAAGGCAAGCTATGTAATAACGCGGTAAGCGACGGAAGAATCGGATTTTCTTACATTATAGTAAGAATACCCACGATACCGACGACGATCAGGTAAATCGCGACAACAAGGTTAAGCAACTGAGGGAAAGCTAAAATCAAGATACCAGCCACAAGAGAAAATACGGGAGCAACGATTGGATGGAGCATATCACACCTAAGTATGGTTTCAATTCTCCTCATAAAAGATAATAAAGATTAAATCAAACCTGTTTTTACAGATTGCATCGACTGCGGTTTTTTATGATGAGATAAAGAGGAGGAAAGCAACAAACAACAATACCACCGATCAGAATCAATTCGTAAGAAAAGACGTTGTGAAACGGAATGATGCTTGGGGGCAAAAATCCAAAGAGAATAACAATAAAACTACCGATGGCGCCAAATGAACAAACCAGCCAAATGCCGAGTTTTTTACCGGGAATGCGAAAGGGACGATCGACATGCGGCTTTCGGTAATGGAGCTTTAATCCGGCGGCAAAGAGGATAATATAAACAAGCAGCGCGAGCTGTGCGGTGATGAGAGAGAGTATCCAGTAGGAGCTATTGACTGTTGGCATGAGGATGAAGATTAGGGAGAGGAACGAGACGATCACTGCTTGAAGAACAAGGATGCGGATCGGCACTCCTTTTTGATTTGTATGGGCTAAAAAAGCAGGTAAGCTCCCATCTTGACTTGCGACAAGAAGACCTTTGGTCGGTCCGATAATCCATGCGCCCACTCCGCTCAATCCACCGAGAATAATGCAGCCGGCAATCAGAGGCGGCATCCATGAGAGATGATAGGCATCCGCAAAAACGACAAAAGCCTGCATGATCCCCGTTGCGAGGCTCAATTCATGCCGCGGCACAACGAGGGCAATAGCGAGAGAAGCCAGGATGATTGTTGTCAGAATGATAATCACCGAAATGAATATAGACCGTGGATAATCTTTTTGAGGATTGCGCATTTCTGCTGCGTGGGTAGCTGCCATTTCAAGGCCGAGGAGTCCAAATAACACATTCGTTAAGAAAGCCAAATTGCTATTTTGCGCTCCTTCAGGAAAGAACTGCTGCCAGGTGAACTGGATTTGCATAGGTAGGCCTTGAAAGAACCAGACAATTCCGAGAAAAGAGATCAAGAGCATCGGCAGAATCGTTCCGAGGAGCGCACCGAGCGTGCTGAATAGACTGGAGGCCCTCATTCCGAAACAATTGATTAAAGTCGCCAACCAAAATAATATAAGAACCGAAGCGCACATATAAAGTTTATTTTCGGCTAGAGCCGGATTAAATAGGTAAACGAACGTTCCCGCAATGAGCGCCATAATTGTGGGATACCAGATAACATTGTAGATCCAATTAAGCCAAATAACAAAGAGGCTCAATTTCTTTCCGAAAGCCTCTCGCGTCCAGATATAAATACCCCCGCGATTCGGCCACCCCGTACCCAATTCTGCAGAAACTAAAGCGGTTGGAATCAAAAAAAAGATCGCGGCCACCAGGTAGAAAAAAACAAGACTGAACCCATAGACAGCCGAAAAAGTAAGCGTTCGAATACTATCGACGGCGATGACATTAATCATCACCAGTTGAAATAATCCAAGACTCTTTTTTGTATCCATTACAGCAAAATATCATTGAAAATAATTTATGAATAATCAAATTTTTCGCATTGCTGACAAATGGGGTATCCTGAAAGATTGTTAATTTGATGGGCAATGATAAAATCAAAATATTCACGACTCGAAAAAATCTCCTCCAGAGTATTTTTTCGCAGGTTGCCAAAACAAATCGTCGCATTGAAATCATAGCAACAAGGAATCACGTTGAAATCCCACGTAATATTTATAATGGATTTTCTTCTCCCATTGATAACAGGACAAACCCTCTCTGAATTTGACGCATTGAAACGGCGACCGTCTCCATAATTATGGAGATGGTCCCATTTCCTAATTTCAAATCCCAAGGCTTGTGCCCAATGACAAAATTCGATTTTTTCTGAAGACTGCGCAACAGGCATGAAAGTAGGAGAAATCCCTCGACCGGGGATTTTAATATAAGTCTGAAAAGAATTTGGAATGACCTTCCTAGAGCGGCTTAAAAGTTGAAGATTGTGTTTCACAACGTCAAAGCCATCATAGCCATGAATCTTTTTATAATCATCTCGAGTAAAACCATACAAACTGATGATTAAACTATCTAAGCCAGCTTCAATTAGCTCTTGAAAAAAATCTTCACACAATCTTACACCCAAAGTACTAAAAATTAAAGATTTAGAAAGTGGTGATATTTTTTTCAGCAATTTGATCTTTTGAACGAGTTGTCTATCGAGAAGCGGCTCTCCATATCCATGAAGATGAAAAGTTCCATTAAACGGACCAATCCGATCTAAAAGAAACGAAAAATCACCCAGGGACATACAGCCAATTTTACGGGTGAGTCGATCGCGGGGACACATAATACATTTGTATCCGCAGGAGTTCGTATTCTCAATGTGAATTTCTTGGAACATCGAATCAGACATTTAAATTCCATTAAAACTGAGGATTCATGAAAATATGTCAACCTCTTCACCTTTTCAAGAAAAAAGAATATGGCTCGAAAAACAACGCTTTTTCTAATATTAATAGGTATTGCCCATTTTGGATTTACTGAGAATAATGCCATGCCTATTTTTACACCCCCCGGAGATCCATCTCTGACGATGATTGCTCAAGAAGTGCCTCTCATCGAAATCGAATCGACAGAAATACAATCCATCATCGATCGCATGTTTTATATCGCGCAAGGCGAGCGATCGGATCCAAATCAACGAGTAATGGTCGGACTGGCGGCGCCGCAAATTGGAATCAGCAAACGCATTATTCTGGTCGACATCGGCATTGATAACGAAAAAAAAGAGCTGGGCGAGTTAACCGCATTCATCAATCCGGAAATTCTTTGGGCTTCGCCTGAAATTGTCGAAGGACATGAGGGTTGTTTTTCGGTAGACCAACGCATATTGGGGATTGTGCCTCGCGCTCAATTGATTAAAATCAGAGCCTTCGATCGGCGAGGTAATCCGATCGTTGCAGAATACTCCGGATTTACAGCGAGAATTTTTCAACACGAAACGGATCATCTCAATGGCATTCGATTTCCGGATCGCGTGGGACCGATGGGAAAACTTCATTGGGTCGAAAATGATCGACATGAAG
>CAISYW010000176.1 GCA_903889795.1 uncultured Chlamydiae bacterium
CGCTTTGCTTCACAGAGTAAATTCGGCCATATATCCCCCTCCACAAAAATAAGCTGATTGGGACAAAAAGAGCGAACCCACCGACGCATCGTCCAAGAAAAATCAAGAGGAAAATATCGAATCAACGCCTTACCGGAAAAAGCGCGGCAGGCTTCTTCATATCCGGTCGTTGTAGTAGTCGTTATGAGCAAATGGATCCTCGGATCACTTTTAAGCAAGTGATTCACGAGAGGTTGCGCCGCCTTGATTTCTCCAAGCGATACTGCATGGATCCAAATCCGCATCGTCTCTGAAGTGGACGCGATCGGAGGATGAAAGCCTAGCCGATCCTTTAAAGAGGGAACTTTTTTACCTTTTCGCAACATCTGCCAAAAAATCTTTGGCCCCATGCAAATAGCGAACAGGCTCAGCAAAATGTTATAAATCATTTCACGACGATATTGAGTAGTTTGTTCGGCACAAAAATTGTTTTAGCAATTGGGCTTTGCAAATATTTAACAATTTCGGGCTGCATGCGAACAAATTCCATCAACTCCTCTTCTGATTTATCCTTTGGCAAATCAAAACGACCCCGCAACTTACCGTTGATCTGAACTATATAAGTCACGCTTGCGTCGACCAAATATTGAGGATCGACATCCGGGATCGGTAAAAAAGTCAACGATCGAGGATCGCCCAACTGCTCCCAGAGCTCTTCAGCAATGTGCGGGGCAAAAGGATAGAGCATCTGCACCGCCATTTTCAAAACAGAGCGCGGATAGGCAGGCAAAGGAATAAAATCGTTGAGGAACTCCATCATTCGAGCGATCGCCGTATTGAATTGCAGCTGCTCAATATCTTTCGTGACGGCATTCACCAAGCGATGTCCCAGCTTTAAAGCCGCTTCCGATTCATTCTCATTGATCTTGTCAGAATAGACCAGATCATAAAATCGATTCAAAAAGCGTTTACAGCCATTCACTGCATCGGTATTCCAGATTTTTTCCCGATCAAATGGCCCCATAAACATTTCATAGAGACGCAGCGCATCGGCGCCAAATTCGTCGATGATCTCATCGGGAGAAACCCCATTGAGCTTTGATTTCGACATTTTTTCCGTTTGAACAATGAGCGGCTCTACATCCGACACGGCATAGAAAGAGCCGTTCCTTTCAACAACTTCTGAGGGAGCGACATAACCGCCTCCGGGTCGTTTAAATGAGCGAGCGGTAACAAGACCTTGATTTCGGAGCGTCATAAACGGCTCCAATGTATGCACCAATCCGCAATCATAAAGCACCTTATGCCAAAAACGGGCATAGAGCAAATGCAATACGGCATGTTCGACGCCGCCTACGTATAAATCAACCGGCATCCAATATTTTTCAGCTTCAGAACTCCACGCCTCTTGCGAATTATGGGAATCGCAGAAACGCAAATAATACCAGCACGAGCCGGCCCATTGCGGCATTGTATTTGTCTCTCGAAGAGCCTTTTTTCCAGTTTTAGGGTCATCGATTTCTACCCAAGAACGAACCTTCGCCAGAGGACTTTGGCCGCTCGCTGCGGGTTTGAAATCGTCCAAATGCGGCGGAGTCAATGGCAACTCGTCGAGCTCAAGAGCGCGCATTGTCCCATCCTCAAAATGGACAATTGGAATTGGCTCGCCCCAATAACGCTGCCGAGAAAAAAGCCAGTCGCGCAACTTGTAATTAACTGTGCGCTTTCCCTTTGACTGGAGCTCCAGATAGAATATCATCGCCTCTTTTGCCGCATCCAAAGACAAACCGTTTAATGAAAAATCTCCATGTGAACTATGAATGACACGACCGCCCTTCGTCCAGCATCGCCTGCCTTTAAAATAGTCTTCGCGATCGAGACTTTCCCCCTCGGTCGCTTGCGAAAGATCAGGATCGTAAACACAGTGAATCGGCAAATGAAACAGGCCGGCAAACTCAAAGTCGCGCTCATCATGCGCGGGCACGGCCATCACGGCACCGGTGCCATATCCGATTAACACATAATCAGCTATCCATATCGGGATCCGAACGCCTGTCACCGGATGCAGAGCATAGGCGCCCGTCCAAACACCCGTTTTTTCTTTAGCCAGATCGGTTCGCTCCATATCGTTTTTAGAAGCTGTCAGATCTCGATATTTTTTAACCTCATGACTCTGTTTTTTTGGGGTGATTCGATCAACAAGAGGATGCTCCGGCGCCAATACGAGATAGGTCGCTCCAAAAAGAGTATCCGGCCGAGTCGTAAAAACGACAATCGGTTCTTGTGTCGATTCTTCGACAAAAGAGATCGTCGCACCTTCGCTCCGGCCAATCCAATTCGTTTGCAATTTTTTTAAATGATCGGGCCAATCGAGAAGATCGAGATCGGCCAGAAGACGGTCAGCATAAGCAGTAATACGCAAAATCCATTGTTTTAACGGACGACGCTCAATCGGATAACCGCCTTCCTTGGCACGTCCGTTTTCAACTTCTTCATTAGACAAAACAGTCCCTAAAGCGGGGCAGAAATTGACATTGACTTCCGCTTCATACGCAAGATTTTTCTCAAAAAGTTTGGTGAAGATCCACTGGGTCCATTTGTAATATTTCGGATCGCTTGTGGCAAATTCACGATCCCAGTCATAGCTAAAACCAAGCGATTCGAGCTGGCGACGGTAGGTATCGATATTCTCATGCGTGGTTTTTACGGGATGCGTACCCGTTCGAATCGCATATTGTTCTGCGGGCAAACCGAAGCTATCCCACCCCATCGGGTGAAGGACATTAAACCCTTTTTGGCGTTTATAACGAGCTAGGATATCAGTTCCTGTATAGCCCGTCACATGACCGACATGAAGCCCCGCTCCCGACGGATAGGGAAACATATCGAGAATATAATACTTGGGCTTTGACGGATCGATTTCCGTTTTAAAAGTTTTCTTCTCTTTCCAAATGCGCTGCCATTTTTTTTCAACGGAACGCGGATCATATTTCGGTTTGTTCATAGCCACTCTATCTTCAATGAAATAGCTAGTATAACACTCTCAGGTATTAACCCGATGGGTAAAAAGGTGACAAATTTTCGCCACCCTTTTACCCCTCGGGTTAATAAATGTGAATAGAGCCATTCCGTCTTCGATTTTCATGCGATTGACAGAAATTCAGAATTCGTTAAGATATAATTTAAATTTTACAAATAGAGGCTTTGTCATGAGAATTGAAACACCTGATTTTGCAAAACATTATCCTAACATGACTAAAGCAATTGATCTTTCTAATCGTTTGTTGCAAGGCGACGGCGGATTTTTTGGAAAAATTCGAGAAATCAAAGCCTTTGATTATTCGAAAAACAGCGCCAATCATCAGCCGGTTTCCGGGGCAGAAGTTGCCGCCCTATTTGCAAAAAAGATCGACGTTTCCGTTCAGACGTATAAACCTTGGTATATCTGGTCAAAGGCGATCGCAGCGACAACTCCCGGTGAACGCGTTATTCGACTTAATCTATATAAATTGGATCGATCAACAGAAGAAACGGCCGCAACATTTATCCATGAATGTGTCCATATATTGGATACCGAAAAAAATCTTTCCTTTGGCCATGGTAATAATTACGCAAGAGGAAAAGAGCGCTCAGCGCCCTATCAAATCGAAAAAATTGCTCAAGATACTATTAGCAGGATGAAGTGGGCTTAGGGATCATCCAAAAATAAATGCTACAGTTTGTCAGGGGAAAAGTTGTTTAGATTTTGAGGATTTTTCCTTACTGGTATTTCCAATACCAGTAAGGAAAAATCCTCAATAGATAAATGAGTTTTGTCCCTGAGAAAGTGTAGCAGTTATTGTTGGACGATCCCTTAATGCTCCTAAATCACATTTTAATGTATGATTGAATCGTTAAAAATGGAGAAGCCGATGGAAAGGACTAAAACCTTCGAATTTGAATGGATCGATGAGATAAAAAAACTTTCTATCCTTCAGATTTTGGGTGCCTCGTTATTTATTGGGCTATTGGCTCAAATTAGCATCCCCCTCTATTTCACTCCCGTTCCTCTTACAGGACAAACTCTAGCTGTTATGCTCATCGGAGCTTTGTTGGGGAGCCGAAAGGGTGCCTTAGCGGTAATCTGTTATCTGATCCAGGGCGGCCTGGGAATGCCTGTCTGGGCAGGGGGCGAATTTGGTTTGATGCGTTTAGTTGGGCCGTCAGGCGGCTATTTACTCGGGTTTGTCCTACAGGCATATCTCATCGGTTTTCTGTTCGAACAAAAAAATGTTGTGAGCCGTTTACCCGCATTTTTAAAGCTTTTCCTGCCAAGCATTCTTCAATTGATCATTGGAACACTTTGGCTGTCCAATTTTACGGGCTTGAGTTGCGCTTGGATTTTGGGATTTTATCCA
>CAISYW010000177.1 GCA_903889795.1 uncultured Chlamydiae bacterium
CCAGCAGATCGTGGACAGATATCAAGCGATCTACAAGGTAAACAAGCCCACAATCGACGCCCATTTTACCGAAGAAGATCGCCAGATCCTCATTGAAGCAGAACGTGAACATGAAGCAGAACGTGAACTCAGGCGCGCCCACCTGCAAAAGGTAAACAAGCCCACAATCGACGCCCATTTTTCCGAAGAAGATTAGAAGATCCTCATCGATGCATCAAATGAACTTGAGTTAGCTCGCATGGCATTAAGGAGTAATGCTCATGCTAAAACTGGAGCGCGTGGAAAGAAACTCAAGCCTTTTACTGCCGCGTTCCCTAGATTCCGGAGTTTCTGAACCGCCTCCCTCTTCTCCTTTGGATTTGCGAAATCCCCCTCATCATGAGCAATTGTCTTTAGTGCGGCGAAACGGTCAAGATCGACCGCGTTGTAGCGGGAGAAAGAATGGTATCAGGAATGAAACTTTATAGAGACCCGCAGGCAGAAAGCCAAGCTGTCCCGCAAAGAGGAATTTGACGCTCCTGAACTTCATCATCCTAATAAAATTCTCAGAGATCTAGAAATCTTCTATTCCACCCAGAAGAGTGCTGCCTATAAATATTACATTCAAGACCACGGCCCCATTACTGCCGATACGCTCTATCAGGTCAAAAAGAATGCCTATAAGCGTGAATCGCGTGGCTCTTTTAGAAGAAGAATTAGTTCTTGAGATGAGCACAAGTGTGGATCTGCTATTAGCCGATCGACAAAAAATGAGACCCATTTCGCAAAAAAGAGATCTGCAGAACTAAAATATGCTAAAAAACACTCTTTGAATGTGCTTGAAAACGAAAGACCCCATGGACCTGAACTCTGGAAGCTTTAGGCCTTGAGATGATTGATATGCGTTTTCAGACGAATTCGCATGTTTGATCAATTTCGAATCGCCGAAAAACTAAATGGGGCCGAGCGTCTGATAATCATCCGCCCGTCCCCATCATTACCAAGATGATTAGAGAAACTTCTTCAAGGCAATCTCATAAACATTTCGACGGCCGTCGTGAACTCCTACGAAATTCTGCTTTGTTATTTCTGATACTTTTGAAAATCCGGATTTTTCCAACAGCCTGTTGCAATGGCCATAATCAGGATGAACTGTCGCCACGACAGCAACATCCCTTAAATCAAGCCACTCGACAACTTTCTTATCTTTCCAAGCCACGTTGTCTTGATTATCCGCCAAAACCGGAAAACGAATTCCTTTTCGATGAAGTTCGGGAATGTATTGTGTAAAACACCACTTCATGATTTCGCGGCCAACGCCTTTATGTTGAATCGCATCAAGACCGCGTCCGGCTATTTGCAATTTCCTCGGGTTATCATCAAAACCAATTGCAAATTCTCCGATAACATGCCCATCTTTATCCATGACGGGAAATCGAGAAAAAGGAACCCCCGCTTCGAATCTTTCGCGAGCGCCTTTCACCAAATTTTGAGCCGCTTTCAGATTAGGAGCACTTCCGCTGCCGTAAAATTCAAAGGGATTCTTAGTGAGAAAATTAACCACCTTCTCTGCAAGCTCATCGTTCCATTGCGAGGTAATTCGCCACTTTCCTGTCAAACCCGCCGCATTCACAATAATGGATCCGGGACTATTACTAGAAATCGTTGAAGTTGCTGATTTAAGATCTAGAGACATAAAAACTCCCAAAAAATGAAAACGAAAAAGATATGCAAAATGTAAATATTTTTACAAACATTTTTTAAGAATTTATTTATCCCATCAAGGAACAGAATCATTTAATCTATTGAACTTCGCGAGCGGCTTCCTTAAAGTGGATTAATAAACAAAGATCCACAAGAAAAAACCGATGACCATCTGCATCATTCCGGCTCGTTTACATAGCACCCGTTTTCCTCAAAAATTACTTGCAATGGCGTGCGGCAAAAGCGTTTTACAGCGCACATATGAATGCGCATTAGGCTGTAAAAAAATCGATGAGCTTTGGGTGGCTACCGATCATCCGCAGATTGCCGATCATGTTCAAGGATTTGGCGGAAAAATCATCTGGACATCCGAATCATGCCAAAACGGCACAGAGAGAATTGCCGATGCCTTGCAAAAAGAGCCTCGATTGCAACAAGCCAAGATTGTTATCAATTTGCAGGGCGACCACCCACAAACATCTCCAAACACCATCGATCAGATCGCACAGCTGCTGATCGACGATTCCGAAGCATCCATCAGCACAGCCGTACGGCCGATCCGCAGCTGGGAAGACTTTTCTTCGCCGCACATTGTAAAATGCGTTTTTGACCTTCAGGGCCGCGCGCTTTATTTCAGTCGAGCCCCCATCCCCTATTCAAAAAAAGAATGTGTCCAACCTTGCGGTTTCCAACATATTGGCATTTATGGATATCGAACAGCATTTCTCATGCAGATCGCTTCAATGCAGGATACGGGTTTACAACGATCGGAAGATCTGGAACAATTGAGGTTTCTTGAGCTAGGATACAACATCAAGGTAGCTGTGGTGGAAGATGAGGCTCTCGGAGTCGACACGCCGCAGGATTTGGAAAAACTTGAAAGAATGATTCTATGTCAATTAAATATATCTTCATCACCGGCGGAGTCGTTTCCTCGCTTGGAAAAGGTTTAACCTCAGCATCCATTGGTTACCTCTTGGAAACCCGTGGACTGAAAATCGCAATGCTCAAACTCGATCCCTATCTCAACGTCGATCCCGGCACCATGAATCCATTCCAGCATGGCGAGGTCTATGTTACGGATGACGGAAGCGAAACCGATCTCGATTTAGGCCACTACCATCGCTTTACCCATTCCCCCCTTTCACGCGCATCCAACACCACTTCCGGCCAAATTTATGATACCGTGATCAAACGTGAGAGAAAAGGCGACTTCCTCGGTAAAACGGTGCAAGTGATTCCCCATATCACCGATGAAATCAAGTCGCGGATTCTGGCTTGCGCGAAGCAAGATAAAGAGACCCAAGTAGTTCTCGTGGAAATCGGAGGAACCGTTGGCGATATCGAATCTCTTCCGTTTTTGGAAGCCATTCGCCAATTCCGATATGAGCGGCCCAAAGACTGCATTTTTCTCCACCTCACCTATGTGCCCTATCTGAAAACAGCCGGAGAGGTCAAGACTAAGCCCACCCAGCATTCCGTTCAGGTTTTACGAGAGATCGGCATCATTCCCGATATGATCCTCTGTCGATGCGAAAGCCCTCTTTCTGAAGACATCAAAGCCAAGATTTCGCTTTTTTGCAGTGTTCCTCAAGAAGCCGTCATCGATGAAAAAGATGTCGCTATGAGCATCTACGAAGTGCCTGTCGATCTACATCGACAACATATCGACGAGATGATCTGCCGCATGCTCGATCTGCAAACGCCGCCGGCTTCCTTGGTGAAATGGGAAAAAATGCTAGAGAACGTCCTCCATCCGACTGGCGGCAAAATCCGAATCGGCGTTGTCGGTAAATATATGAACCATCAAGACGCCTACAAATCAGTTTTCGAGGCATTACATCACGCCGCAGCCACTTGCAACGTGAGTTTAGAACTATGCCGTTTCGAATCGGATCGCATTGATGCAAATCAGCCGCTTGAACAATCGCTAGGCGGATGCGATGGTTATTTAGTTCCCGGCGGCTTTGGCGAACGCGGCTGGGAAGGAATGGTACTTGCTGCCGAATACTGCCGAACTCGAAAAATTCCTTATTTAGGTCTTTGCCTTGGAATGCAGGTGATGATCGTAGAATTTGCTCGAAATGTCTTAAAACTGAGCGGTGCCAATTCCACCGAAATTGATATCAATACCGCCTATCCCGTTATCTCGATGCTCAGTGAGCAAAGAAACGTGCAAAATTTGGGCGGTACCATGCGCCTCGGCGCCTATCCTTGCGATTTATTAGAAGGAACAATTGCTTTTCAAGCTTATGGAAAAAAACTGATCCAAGAACGCCATCGCCACCGCTATGAATTCAATAACGAATTTAAAAAGGCGTATGAAGAAAAAGGTATGGTTTTTTCCGGAACTCTCGAGCGCGGCTCTCTATGCGAAATCTCCGAGATTCCATCCCATCCCTGGATGCTGGGCGTTCAATTTCATCCTGAATTCAAATCAAAGCCATTGGAACCGCACCCCCTATTTCGTGAATTCATCAAAGCGATCTGTTATGCCTCGAATCGCAGCCGTTGATTATGGACTCAAGCGCATCGGAATCGCCATTTCAGATGAAAAAGGGCGAATCGCTCTTCCATTGAAATTGGTGCTCTCCGGTAAAAGTTTACGAGAAACGGTAATGAATGTGTTAAACGCGCTCTTACCTTATGAAGGCCAGATCGTCACAATCATTGTTGGCTTGCCTCTTCATTTGAACGGAAAACGAGGCGATATGGCTGAGGCTGCAGAGCGTTTTGCAAAAGCTTTGCAAAACGAGACAAAAACAGAAGTGATCATGATGGATGAAAGACTCTCAACCACGCAAGCCGAACGAGATCTGAAAGAGCTCTCCTATTCACGAAAAGAGCGAACGAAAATCATCGATTCGGCGTCCGCCTCGATTCTTTTACAAACCTTTTTGGACAAAACCTATGAATCCCCTTGAAGAACCGGGACGCACATCTCGCACAATCGACCCCTGCGTTCTCGTAATTTTTGGCGCCACCGGGGATCTTACCGGGCGAAGACTTGTTCCTGCAATCTATCAACTGGGCCGCGAGGGGCTACTACCCTCCAATTTCGCTTGCGTTGGATTTGCACGCCGTCCCAAAACGGATGAACAGTTCCGCGGCGAGCTTAAAGAAGACATCATCGCCCATTCACGCACTAAGCCAATCGACGAAACATTCTGGCAAAGTTTTCAAGAGCAAATTTTTTATCACCAATCTGATTTCGATGTCGATGAAGGATATCAAAATCTCGCGCGCCGTCTTTCACAGCTCGACACTCGGCATGGAACCCGCGGCAATCGGATTTTTTATCTTTCGGTCCCGCCCAAATATTTTCCCTTAATCATTGAAAAACTACGCAAATTCAATCTCATTTATGATGTAAGAGAAAACGAAGAGCGCTGGTCGCGCGTTATTATTGAAAAACCTTTTGGCCGTGACTTTGCCTCATCAGCCGAACTGCAGACGAGCATTCAAAAAAACTTACATGAATCGCAAACCTACCGCATCGATCACTATCTCGGCAAAGAAACCGTCCAAAATCTTCTTGTATTTCGATTTGCGAACTCCATCTTCGAATCCATCTGGAATAACAAACATATCGATCATGTCCAGATCACCGTCGCCGAAGAGCTGGGTATCGGAACCCGAGGCGCATTTTTCGAAGAAGAGGGCCTTTTACGCGATATTGTTCAAAATCATATGATGCAACTCGTATCGCTTGTTGCGATGGAGCCGCCCGTCAATTTAAGCGCCTCGGCCGTCCGCGATGAGAAAGTCAAAGTGTTGCAATCGATTCGTCCATTCACACAAAGCGACTTCAAAGAAAACGTCATTCGCGGCCAATATGGAAACGGCTACATCAATGGCGAGAGCGTCCCGGGATATCGACAGGAAGCCAACGTCAACCCTAACTCTGCTGTCGAAACTTATGTTGCGATGCGCCTATTTATCGATAACTGGCGCTGGGCATCGGTTCCATTCTATCTACGCGGTGGAAAAAGGCTTCCGAAACGAGCCACGGAAATTGCAATCACTTTCAAAGACGCCCCCGGATTTCTCTTTCAAAATTATGACCGCAAAATCGATCCGAACGTATTGGCCATCCGCATTCAGCCCAATGAAGGAATTGCGCTAAAAATCAATTGCAAAATCCCGGGACCAAGCAGCCCGATTCAACCGGTAAAGATGGATTTTCGCTACGGTTCCTACTTCGGCCAGTCGCCGCCTGAAGCCTATGAGCGGCTCATCTGGGATAGTATGCTCGGCGACAACACTCTTTTTGCTAGATCCGATGAAGTCGCAAGCTCCTGGAAAATCTTGACGCCTGTTCTCGAATATTGGTCCAACAATCGCTCCGAATTCCCGAATTATTCTTCAGGAACCTGGGGACCTGCAAATGCAGACGAAATGATAAAAAAAGATGGACGAACCTGGCGGATTCTATGACTACCCAGCAAATTGTTCCTCCCGCTCAAATTGAAAGCGAGCTGCTCCGCATATGGGATTCGCTAGACAAAACCCGGCAGATGCGAGCCTCTTTATTCAATCTCATCGTATTCAATCGACTTTCTTCGCGCACGGATTATATCCGCAATATCGTTCAAAAAATCATTGATACGTTTCCCTGCCGCGTCTTATTCGTCACGCATGATCCCGACCCTTCCAAGCATTATCTCAAGACAGCCGTATCCGTTATGGCCTCAACGGGTCCCAGCGCTACCGTTTGCGACGATATCGATATCGGCGTCGCCGGATCCGAATGGGAACGCGTACCTTATATCATTTTACCCCACCTGCTTCCCGATCTACCGGTGTACCTTCTCTGGGCGGAAGATCCTTCGCAATCCCATCCTCTTTTTCAGCCATTAGCCATGCTATCGACTCGGATCATCTTCGACTCGGAATCGGCCGATCATTTGATCGGTTTTTCTCAAACGCTTCTTTCTCTAAAGGAACAAAAAGGACGCGACATTGCGGACCTCAACTGGGCGCGTTTGGACGGGTGGCGAAATCTACTGGCCTCCACATTCGATTCCAAGGAGCGCATCGCCGATCTTAAAGATATTCAAGAACTCACGATCAGCTACAACGCCCGCGAAACAGAATTTTTCTGCCATTTAAAAATTCAGGCGATGTATTTACTGGCGCTCATCTCATCTCGCCTTGACTGGAGCTTCCAATCGATGGAAAAAAAGGAAAATCGCTTCTGCTTCAAATTCGATTCCGCCATTAAAGCCACAATCGAATCTTCCTTCTTTCAAGACCTGCCGCCGGGTTGCATTCTATCAATGAAAATCGTAACGAAGGGACAGAGTCATTATCATTTCATTCGCAATCCCAAACAGTCCAATCAAGTGACGGTACAAATTACTACGCATGATCGCTGCTCGCTTCCCTTTCAATTCATTCTAGGAAAAACGGCCATGGGCCAATCGCTGGTTCGCGAGATCTTTTTAAAAGGGACGAGTTCATTTTTTTTGGAAACGCTTCATCAATTGCAAATACTGGATAAAGAAAAAATATGCTGACGATCGATCCAAGCAAAATACAAACAGTCGATGATCGCAGGGACGCGGCCATTCCCGGTAACAATGAGGCGACGATCCGCTTTGCTGTGGAACATTGGATCAAAACAGCGAAAACAGCCATTAATGAACGCTCGCGCTTTGCCGTAGCCCTCTCAGGAGGATCGACACCCAACGCGATCTATGAGATGCTTTCTTCAGAGACCTACGCAAAACAACTCGACTGGTCCAAAGTCTATCTCTTTTGGAGCGATGAACGCTCCGTCCCCCCCGAACATCCAA
>CAISYW010000178.1 GCA_903889795.1 uncultured Chlamydiae bacterium
GCCAATGATAGGGAGAACCGGCGTAAAATTTCGACAAGGGCGCTAGAGGATATTTTTTTTTCTTCAATACGTAAAATAAGCATTCGCAATGGCAAGGCATTGGCCTCGAGCCGAGGTCGGTTTTTTTTTAAAAACTCTGATAAAATAGGCGCTGCAGTTGACATCGATGCTTGATTTTCAATGATCAGGGGATCAAATTCATCATTTGACTGAGAGTCTAAATGGGAGATGATTGCGACATCATTTCCGAGCAATTTATCCTTGCAGACAGATAGTTCCCGCGCTTGTAATAAAGTCAGCCGCTTGTTGCTTTCATTATGAGCAATGAGGATTACGTTTTGCGCACTCAATTCGTCCTGGCCTGCTTTCATGCTCAGGTAGGCTTGTTTGATTCGAACCAATTGCTGCCGTTGCAATAAAAGCAAAGGATTGGCTGAGGTCTCATGATAGAGCATCGCTTTTGATTCGCGTCGGCAGAAAGGGGCGATTTCAGCGCACATTGAAAAATTTCCTACTGCAAATAGAGCGGAGGTAAAGAGAAGCGGGGCTAGAATGGCTCGCAGGCTGAAGCCGCATGAGCGCAATGCCATCAATTCATGCGTGCGGCTCAGTCGTTGAAAGAGGATGAAGGAGGCGATTAAGGCTGAAATGGGGATGGCGATCGGCAAAATGAGAGGAAACTGGTATGATGTAAAGAACACCGTTTTCCCCCAATCTCCGCTGAGTGCGGTAAAGCGGGCAATTTCTTTAAATCGCGTGATAATCAAAACGGCTAGAAATGTCGCTACGGAAAGCAGCAGGACACGGACATATCCCAAAAGTACATAGCGCCAAAAAGTGGGAATGGGAATAAATCTCATGAAGATCAGTCTAGGACATATTGGTCATGTTGTGAAGAGCTTCCTCGATCAGCATTGGGATAAACAGAGTCCCTTGCTGATTGGCTACTCGGGGGGGCCGGATTCTAAAGCATTGTTGTATGCTGCTATCGAATGGGGAAAAGCGCCGATCCATATCGCTCACGTGGATCATGGCTGGCGTTTAGAGAGCCGCGCCGAGGCGCTCATTTTGCAAAAAGAGGCTGAGAGTCTGGGGGTGCCGTTTCATACAATTCGCTTAGAAAAAATGACGACGGAAAATGAGGCCCGCCAATGCCGATTAGCCTTCTTTTGTTCTCTTCAAAAACAATTTTCATTCCAGGCGACTCTTCTTGGACATCAAGCGGATGATCTTGCCGAAACTGTTTTGAAACGAATATTCGAGGGTGCTCATCTTCCACAGCTCAGCGGCATGAAATTGATTTCAAAAATCGATGACGTTTTGATCTGGCGGCCCTTACTTTTCATTCCGAAAAGCGAGATCAAACAGTGGCTGTCGCATCATCTATTGAGTGCTTTGGACGATGTTTCTAATTATGACCTTCGCTATCAACGAGCAAGGATGCGAACGGATCTTTTACCGTTTCTGAGTCAATCGTTTGGGAAAAATATTTCTAAAAATCTCGCGATTCTTTCCGAGAGATCATGCGAATTGGAAGAATACCTTTCGCATCGTTCTTGCCAATTCAATAAAAATCTTGTCAACGGACCTTTCGGATGGTGGCTCGACGGCCAGGGTCTCCATCGCATCGAAATGCGTCATTTGCTGCAGCAGGTGGCAAGACAAGAAAATATTATATTTTCACATCGAGTTTTAGAGTCGATTCTGGACTGGATGGCACAACTGAGTTCGAATCGTCAAATTTCTATTCAACATCGCTCAATCATTGTCGATCGAGGTCATTTTTTTCTTTTGGCAAAACAAATGCCCCGTTTCGATCAGCCGCTATCGCTTTCTTTGGAGGGGTGTCGTCGATCGGGTAATTGGATGGTTGAAGAGATCGCTCCTGCGGTTTATCATAGCCATTGGCAAGCTCTTTGGCGGGGCGAGCCCGTGATTCAGCGTTTTGATGGAATGCCGACCTTGCAGCTACCTCCTCTCGGCATCCGCTGGTCTGAAAAGGTTCCTCTTTTTTTGAGACGGATCTGTCCTGTCCTTATGCAAGATAATCATCTAATCGGTGATTTTGTGACTGGGAAA
>CAISYW010000179.1 GCA_903889795.1 uncultured Chlamydiae bacterium
CATTCAAAAAGATCTCTTCGGCGCACAAGGCATTGCATCTCTCAGGATTCTTTTTTCCCAACGCATTAAGAATAGCGATTCGGCCGGACATCACTGGGTCTCCGAGGTCTGGACATCCGATTGGGATGGAGCGAATGCCAAGCGCCATACATTTGCCAACGGATATTGCATGAGTCCGGGCTTTTTGCCGGTTTCGATCATGAACAAAGGCTATTTTTTTGTTGCATCCGATCGCGGCCAGTCAAAAATTTATCGGGGTTCATTGCTGAATGACCAAACCGACGTTTGGATTCATCTCCGCGGCAATCAGATGCTGCCCGCCCTTTCCAAAGACGGATCAAAAATCGCGTTCATCAGCGACGCAGCCGGCCGGCCCGATCTTTTTATCCAATATCTCGATCTCAAAGGCAAAGAGTCCGGCAAGCCCCATCAGCTCTATTCAGCGCCTAGCGCAACGCAAGCATCTCCCACCTTCAGCCCCGACGGGCGCAAAATCGCCTTCGTTTCGGACAAAGGCGGCTCTCCTCGAATTTATGTTTTGGAAATCCGCGATCCACAAGACAACAAGCGAAGAGACGTAACGCTCCTATCTCGAAAAAACCGCGAAAACACATCGCCCACATGGTCTCCCGACGGCAAAAAGCTCGCTTATAGCGCACGCACAGATGGCGTTCGTCAAATCTGGATTTATGATTTTTCTACAGAACAAGAATGGCAGCTGACAACAGGTGCAGAAAACAAAGAAAACCCCTCTTGGGCGCCTGACAGTTTGCATCTCATCTATAACACGGAAACACACGAAATTTCACAACTTTATATGATTAATTTACATCAACAAGAACCAATTCGAATCAACCTGGGATTTGGACAACAACGATTCGCCGCATGGGAAATCCAATGAGGTTTCTCGCAAAGAAATCATCCTTGCGCTAAATTGTTGAAGAGATGGAGGAGATCATGAAATCGAGAATTCTGCTATGGGCCGCAGTTGTTATTTTGTCGAGCAGTTGTCATCGTAACAGCAGCCAATCCTGGGAAAATGTGAAAACTGCCGGTCGCCATATGCAGCGTGGAGTTGACTCGCTCTGGGGAAAAGATACAGATTCCCGCATGTTGACATCAGATGCTGAATTCATCGGTCCTTATGATGAGTTTATTCCATTAAATGATGCTGACCTGAGAGGACTCGCGAAAAACTCCGACATGGCTCTTCCTCAGCCAAGAGGAATTCCCGGAATGGACGGAATTCCTGCGCTCGATCAATTTTACACTCCCCCGGATGCTTGGGGATTTCAATTAGTCCACTTTGAAACGGACGAACATATTTTGCGCGAAAAAGCCGACATTCAAATGATCCAGCAGATCGTTGCATATCTGAAAAAAAACCCCGAAGCTCTGTTTTTAATTGAAGGCCACACAGATGAGCGCGCCTCGGCGAGCTACAATATGGCTCTCGGCATTCGGCGTGCGAATTACATCCGCCAACTTCTAGTCAAAAATGGCGTCAACCTCAATCGAATATACACTCTCTCTCGAGGCAAGGAACAACCTGCGGCTCTAGGACATGCTCCATCTGACTGGAAACAAAACCGGCGGGCCGAATTTAAAGTTTTTGAACGATGAAAAAAATCATCGCCTGCATGGCCGCCCTTCTTCCGATAGCCTGTTCTCCGCTTAAGTCATCTCCGAATGATGAAAAGCATCAGCTCGAACTCACTTTGCACAAATTGCAAACGAATTTCGATGATGTTCGACATGATCTGAATTGCTTTCAGACGGAGATGCAAATCCTCGACGGCCGCATTAAATATTATGAAAATGCTCTGAGCAATCTCAAACAGCAAGACTTGGAAAAACAGCAATCTAAAATCGATCTTCTCTCTCAGCAAATAGCCGCTTTTGAAAAGAAAATCGCCGTCTTGGAGCACACCAATGACACGGGCAGTCAAGATTTGCAGCAATTAACTTCTCATGCAAATGAAACTTCCGCGGCTTTAGCTCAATTTAAAAATCGTATTGCCGAACTTGAACAGGAGATCCAATCTCAAAACCGCCGTTTCGAGCAAATAGCCAAACTTAAAGGTCATTTCGAAGGCCTAACGAAGCAACTGAGCAGCGCAGCCAGCGATAAAAAAACCTATAAAGTACGCCCGGGAGACACTCTCGAAAAGATCGCCCGTTTTCATCAAACAACGACTGAACGAATCAAGAAGGCCAATGATCTCAAAGACGATCTGATCGTCGTTGGCCAAGAACTCATTATTCCCAATGACCCAACATCTCGCTAGCCAACCCATTGGCATTTTTGACTCCGGCGTAGGCGGGCTCACTGTCTTGCGGGAAATATCGCGTCATTTACCTCAGGAAGATCTCGTTTACATCGGCGATACCGCGCGGCTTCCTTACGGCAATAAATCCTCCGGAGCCATCATTCAATGTACATCGGAATGCGCCCATTTTTTGCTCGAACAAAAAATCAAATTATTAATCGTTGCCTGCCATACGGCTTCAGCCCATGCTCTGGATATTTTACAAGAAACCCTCCCCATTCCCGTAATCGGCGTCATCCAGCCGGGTTTTGAATTACTCATGGAAAACACGCGCACACAGCGCGTCGCCATCCTCGCCACAGCAAGCACAATCGCCTCGAATGTCTATCAAAACCTCATTCGACAGCACTATCCTTTAGCCTGCATCTTTCCCATCGCATGTCCTCTGTTTGTTCCTTTGGCTGAAGAGCACTTTTTCGACCATCCGGCAGCAGAATTGATCGCTGTTCACTATTTACAGGACTTACACGCGGCCAACATCGACGCAGTACTTTTGGCCTGCACACACTATCCGATTCTGCGCAAAGCAATCCAAAAAGCGCTTCCGCCCTCAGTGAAGATCTTGGAATCGGCTCAAAGCTGCGCAGAGCAGGTTCGCTCGCTGCTCATGACGTCCGAATTGATGAACAAGCAAGAAAAAAAGCCTCATTATCAATTTTTTGCAACAGACCACACAGAGCGTTTTGCTACCCTCGCAAAAACCTTCCTCGGACATGAAATCGATTTAAAGCTAATGCATCTTGAGAAAAACATTAATTCATGAAATAATATTTACGAATCCAGGTGAAACATGACACAAAAGAAACGCGTTATTTTAGTCGAAGACGAAGAAGATATTGCCGCCCTCATAAAGCTCCAAGCTGAAATAACGGGCTACAAACTCCATGTTGAAGTCGACGGAATTAATGGATACCGCGCCATCGAAAGAGAGAAACCCGACCTCGTAATTCTTGACATCATGCTTCCCGGAGAAAACGGCCTCGATGTTTGCCGAAAAATCAAAAGTCATCCCGACCTAAAAAACATCCCCATTATCATCCTTTCAGCCAAAGGAGAAGAGCTCGATGTCGTACTCGGGCTTGAACTTGGCGCCGATGATTATATTTCCAAACCCTTCTCTCCAAAAGTTCTTTTCTCCCGCATTAAAGCGGTTCTGCGACGTGGAAAAGAAAATGAAAAAAATATAAAAACACTGAAATTCGGCGAATTTATCTTGGAAGTGGATCGCTATATATTGCGCAAGCAAGACAAAGTGATCCCATTGACGCTTTCCGAATTTGGTATTTTGCGGCGCCTCGTCACCAATGTCGGCAAAGTCTTAACGCGTAATCAACTGCTCGACGATATTAATAACGATGACGCTTTCATTGTCGATCGTAATATCGATGTGCATATCGCGTCCCTTCGAAAAAAATTAGGAGCTTCGTTTAATTCTATCGAAACGGTCCGCGGAGTCGGCTACCGCTTCAAAGAAGAGCAAGCTGCCCTCGTGTAAGGGATCGTAATAATTTTCGTCTTTAAAGAATCCTAAGATTCTGTCTTTAGCTTTTTGGAAAGCCAGTTGTGGTTTGACACCACAATTCTTTTAAATACAAAGCCTTTATACCGAACATGATTCAAAATCGGGAATTGGACAAGGCTGCGGACCTTCGCAGAGGAGAGCAGGTGAGCAAAGCGAACCGGCCCGAAGGGCGCCCAAGATTCAAGCCAGGCGAAGCTGGCACCGAAGGAACCCAACTTGAATAAGTTGGGTGATGCTGGTTGGCTCGAAGATTGCGGCAAGCTGACGCAGTCCAAAACCGATTTCTGAAGCATGTTCGGTATAGGTCCACCAGTCGCCAATCTCCGTAACAATCACAGCACCTGACGTGGTCTAATGCCTATGATTTGATCTTCCTTACGTTGTCATAAACACTTTTCCTTAATGTCTTTCAAAACGTCTAATCGCCTTAAGTATTCCACATTCAAAGACATACGTTCCACCGTCGAGTCGCCCTCCATTGATAATCAATAACTTCTAATTAACGGAAAGCGGACATTTCAATTTAATGGTACTATGTGATATTTTTTAATTGACTTGTAGTTAAAAAACAGATAAAATTGTTTTTAACAAACATAGGACATTTAGTTTTATGACAGCTGCATCCGCTTCTTTCCAATTAAATGAGGAATTTTCACAATCAACGCTAGTCATCA
>CAISYW010000180.1 GCA_903889795.1 uncultured Chlamydiae bacterium
ATGTACCGCGCAAAATTTTTAAAATATAGGTTCTCATATGGAAGGCTCAATATTCGTTGGTATGTTTTTCAATGTCGGTTTCATTTTTTTCGCTGACGAATAATCTCGCGTGGTTGGATCGAGATGGCGAAGATCGACATCTTCATAGCTGATAACGGGCTCATCTTGTGAAGAATCAAATGAAGCGATCGTTGTTTTGAGCCAATGTTCATCGTCTCGTTTGGAAAATTCCGGTTTATAATGCGATCCGCGAAATTCATCTCGCAAAAGGGCTCCCTTGGCAATGATTAAAGAGATTTCCAACATCGCGCGAAATTGATGAGCAAAAACATAGGTTTGATTGAGATTCATTGAGTGATCATCCAAAGAAACGCGTTCGTATCGCTCTCGAATCTCCTTGATCTGATTAATCGTTTTTCGCAAATTCTCATTATCTCTTTTGACGCTCACATGCAGCACCATGGCATCTGCAAGCTCATCGTGTAAACGATAGATATTTTCAGTCCCGCTACGATTGAGCAGCTCTTTTTGAAGAAGCACCTCTTCTGCAAGAGGCTCATCAAATACATTTGAAGGAAAATTCAAAACATGTTTTTTCAACCCATCAATATATCGAGGCACTTCGACACCCGTAACAAGACCGCCGAAAATACAAGATAACAACGCATTAGCGCCGAGCCGATTGGCGCCGTGATATTGATAATCCGATTCACCGACATTAAAGCAGCCGGGGATGTTTGTCATCTGCCGAAATCGCCCTAAACGATTCGGATCATCGCTTGATGGCCAATCAACCCAGCCTCCGCCCATGGTATAATGAATGGCAGGAAATATTTTCATCGGCTTTTTTCTTGGATCATCACCAGTAAATTTTTGATAAATCTCCAGAACTGACTCGACTTTATGTAATTTTTCCGACGGCAAATGCGTCACGTCGAGATAGACCTGCATCTGGCCATCTACGCCAAGGCCCTTCTCGCAAATACGCAACACTTCTCTCGCTCCGATATCGCGCGGCACCAAATTGCCGAAAGTCGGATACATTTCCTCCAAAAAATACCAAGGCTCGCCCGTTTGTCCGCACGCATGCATCGATCCATCGGGAAATTGAATCTGTTTCGATGAATCGCCAACAACCCAGATACGACCGCCTTCTCCCCGAACCGACTCGGAAATCAAACGCATTTTATCAATACCCGGAATCGCCGTTGGATGAATTTGAATGAACTCGCCATTCGCGTATTTCATACCTTGCATATAGAGCCGGCCATTCGCCGCCCCAGTGCAAAAAGTCGAATTGGTCGATTTTTTGTAAATGAGACCGAGACCTCCCGTTGCAATCACCACAGCATCTGCCTTCAATACATGCAGTTGCAAATCGTAGAGATCGTGCATCACAATGCCTCGCGCCCGTCCTTCCGAATCAAGGACAAGCCGCAAAAATTCGTGATGCTCAAATTTTTCCACTTTTCCTTCCGCCTCAAAACGGCGCACTTGCTCATCAAGAGCATAAAGCAGCTGCTGGCCCGTCGATGCCCCGCAAAAGGCCGTACGAGAATAGAGGCTTCCACCAAATCGACGAAAGTCGATCGAGCCGTCAGGAGTACGATTGAATAGACACCCAAAATGATCCATCATGCGCAATATCGCAGGTCCGGCCATGCACATTTCCAAAACAGGCGGTTGATTCGCTAGAAAATCACCACCCTTGATGGTCTCGTAAGCATGAATGATCGGCGAATCATCTTCATTGGCCAAATTGATCGCAACGTTGATGCCGCCCTGCGCACAGACAGAGTGTGAACGACGCGCCGGAGTTAAAGAGACTAGCTTGACATGACAATCTTTTTCACAAAGCCGCATAGCTGCGGCCAGACCCGCCAAACCGCCCCCGACAACGACAACCTCTTTTTTAGCCATGCTAATGTCTCAAATTAATCCAAAATGTGATCCAAATTGCGCTGAGGCCCAGTATGCTCAAAACAACCATTCCAAAGAGTCCCAGTTTCTGGAAGGCTTTTTGCGATGCAATCGATAAAATCAATCCCCACGTCAGCAAAAACGTCCAAAAACCATTGAAAGCATGAAACAAAGCTGCCAATAAAAAGAGAGAATAAAAAATCTCCATAACCGGACTTTTGAATGTATCTCGTACCGTCAAAAGCATGGCCGTTCCGCGATCCGGGGCTACAGCCACTAACTGATCATGTTTCAAAGAAAAGCTCGTAAGCTGCCTAAACCATGCGCTTTTTTCATCAGAAAACAAGGCCGTCTCTTTTTGCAAATCGGCAATCTGAACTGCGGAAAAAAGAGACACATTCAACCGCGCTGCAAGGGAATGGAGACCCTCATCAGATGAAATCCGAACCATCGCCAGCTCTTGATTGTTGAGAAAGGCCTTTTTGGGATAGTCGATGAAGCGCATTTGAAGCACATGAACAAAAATTCCAAGGATCAAAATCCATGAGGTGATGCGCTGCCAGGTAAAAGCCTGATTATGGGCATATCCCGGCAAAGAGGGCTTGGAGCCATCGGATCTCCATGTATTGGTTTTAGCCTCATACACGCGTTGGATGCCCCAAATGGTATGAACCAAAATCGGCGTCCCGATCAAGACGATCTCAACGACTTGAAGAGCTGGAATGGCTTGCAAAAGATTGACTAGATTGACAAAACCCTTGCCATCATCACCGAGCCATAGTGCGGCCTGAGCATTCACAAACAGATGTTCGCAAAGGAAAATCACAAGCCAAAGCCCCATCAACGAATGAACACGCCGCCAAATAAAGGCGACAGGAAGAGCTCTTCCCGAGGAAGATGTTGGATGAGGCGCTGTCATAAATATTATTTTTAAATGGAATGGGCCATTTACACAAGATTTTGCATTTGACGAGCAACGATTAAACGGCTAAGCAAAATAAAATTGTGTAAATGAAAAGCAACAAAGCGCTTTTGGGTAAAAGGTCGGCAAGAATTTTAGGATCTTGTGATGAGAATGCTCGCCTAACAAAAGGAAAAGATATCATTAATGACAAGGAGCTTGCGATTATCTCTACAGGCGCTTGATTTAAAAAGAAGAGAAGCAAAGGTATCATAGCGGCGCCGGCAATGCTCAACGCATATTCCCAGCAGCCGAACCGGTGGCCAAAACGGACCACGAGAGTCTTCTTCATTGATGCTCGATCACTAATCTCATCACGAAGGTTGTTGGCGATGAGAATCGAAGTGGAAAGAAAACCTGGAGCGAAAGAGGCTAGAAAAACGTATCCGTTGAATTCTAGTGTTTGCAAAAAATACGTGCCGCAAACAGCAACAGGTCCGAAAAAAATAAACACCAAAAGTTCACCTAATCCGAGATATCCAAGAGGCTTGGGGCCTCCCGTGTAAAGAAAGCCGAAAATTACACAAAGAATCGCAATCGGAAGACTCCACAGTCCCACATGATTTATTAAAGGAATGGCAATCAATAACGCGAATGCAAAGAAGATCATAGCCATGCGCAACATCGCTTGTGAAGAAATCCATCCTTGTTGAACGGCTCGCTTGGGACCAAATCTTAAAAAATTATCAGCACCTTTAACAAAATCGAAATAGTCGTTAGCAAAATTAGTTCCAATTTGTATAAAAAGCGAAAACAGCAAAGTCAGTAAAAAAAGATCAAAATGAATTGGCTGTCCTTTAACAAGAGTTATTCCCATAAAAACAGGACTTATTCCTGCAATCCATGTTTTGGGACGCGACGATAAAAAAAATGATTTCAGATTCTTCAGACTTGCTGTAGCGACATCGCTTGTTGATGGCATTGTTTTTTTTCTTATAAGTTCTAAAAATGTTTTTTTAAAGTTGCTTCAACTTCTAAACGATCGATAGAGAAACTGACTTTTCCTTCTTTATCCGCAGGTAAAATCGATAAATACTTGTCGAGGACTTCTGAAAGAAATATAGGTTTTAGTAGATTTGAAAGAGGCCGCAAATGAGGAAGCCATTGTTGCAGAAAATTGTGGAAAACCATTCTGGATGGAAAACTTTCATCTTTTAATGAAACGTCAATTCGATTAGGTATAAAATTTGCGTTTAGTAAAAATGCGTCATATTCATCGATTTGAAAAAAACGCCACGGCGGTGAAAAATCAACAAAAAACTTTTTCCAACGATTGTTTGCAATCGTCTCGTTGAGTGATTGTTGCAATACTTTGGATAAGCCGGCGGGCATTTGGATCCATAATTTTCCTTCTGGATTAAGAACTTTTGCAAAACATTTCAATGCTTGAGATTGTTCCAAAACCCAATGCAGGACTGTAAATGAGGTAACAAGATCAAATTTAAGATCTAAATTCAGAGCGGAAGCATCCTGGTTTCGAAAAATAAGATTTTTCTGATCCGGAAAGGATCTATTTGCGGCTTCTATCATAGAAGGAGAGATATCTATTCCCATCACAAATCCATGAGGAATTGATCTCGCCATTTCAGCAGTAATCTTTCCATCGCCGCATCCGACATCAAGGATGCTATTGATTCCGTGGAAACCAGCCCTTGTTATAAAATCATCAGCAGAAGCTTTTTGGGAAACAGAATTTTTGGAATAATTTTGACCTTCCCAATGGTCTTGCATGCAATTAGTGAACGAATTTGGATTTTCGCGAGGTGAATTCATAAAGGCTTTTTCCATTGCAATATGCTATCAGGTCTTTATAGCTTCATCTTGTGGAAAAATAGAATTCGTTGCAAGAGGAGGCCTCAAAAGAGACCTCATACTGAAAATGCAAAAAACTAGATACGCTTAGTCATCGTCTCTTCCATCAAAAATTCGACTGAGCTTAGGTACCATTTCTTGAACTGCTGCTTGGACTTTACCGATTTGAGGTTGAAATTGAGAAAAAAGGCCACGGGCCACTTTTTTAACTAAAAAATTTCGATCCTTAATCATCTTTTCAAATTCTTTTTCGACTTCTTTAGGGGTCTTGCTTATTTTGGAACCAATCACCTCAAATAAATCTAACATTTCCATTTTGGCTTTGGAATATTTCATCATCTTATCTAGAGCACTATCACTTTGTGAAGCAACGGCTTGTGTATATTCATCCTTCGCATTGCATAAATCCAAACAACTCTTTTTGAAGGAGGTTCCATTCAATTGTTCGAATAACTGTCGAGCAGCCCAGCTTTCGTTAAGAATCGGCTCTAAATGAGTATTAAAAACCAGCTCCACTTTATCTTTTGTACTTAGCGGATGCCTGCTCTCTACCGGCGATGGTGGTAGTGAAGGATTCGGGGATTGATTTAAAACTGCGCCAACTAATACAGCCATATTTCTCCTTATACTTTATTAATCATATCCTAATTATATACTATTTTAATTAATTTTTCAATAAAAACTTATACTTTTGCCAATAATAAAATAATTACAAAAGCGAAACAAACGAACTAGGATTCAAACAGCTAACAACCAGAGAGATAAGCAAATAAAGCTATAAAGAAAATAATTTAAAAACTTTTCGA
>CAISYW010000181.1 GCA_903889795.1 uncultured Chlamydiae bacterium
AAAACTGACAATCCCGCGAAACGCTTGAAAACCGATCGCCGACAATACGAAAAAATAAAAGAGCCGGATGCTTGACAAGCTCGATAGCCAACCCGTAATCGGAAACCATGAAGGAATGTGAAAATCCTGAACTTGTTTTCCTTCGAGCGCAGAAAAGGCGAGAAGAATGAGTGCGAAGGTTCCTCCTTCCAGAACGGCGGCCAGCAGATTCGGAATCAAAATAAGAAACAGGTATTTGCTGTTGGAATAGCGCGGACCAACAAAAATCTTCCAAAGAGGCGTCTCAAAAAAATGTGTGGATTTATGATTCTTCGGCATAGGTCCCGTTCGATTTAATCAATGTAGCAGCCGTGCTCAATCTTCATCCAGATCTTTTGAACTAGTCCATATCGCTTTTGAGCAGTTCGAGATTTTGATAATAGCGCATGGAGTCGCGCAAGCGGGCAGCATCTTCAAAACGCAGCTCTTTGGCCGCGCGTTCCATCTCAACTTTGCACTCACGAATCTTCTGTTCAAGATCGGCGATGTCAACGTGGGCCGGAGAAATGGGTTTTTTATCGGGAAGGGTCGCTTCTTCGGGAAGCCCGAACGATTCTTCCAGCGATTGAGTCATCTCGCGTTTGATGGTGGTTGGGGTAATGTGATGAAGCTCATTGTATTCTTGCTGATGGCGGCGGCGCTCAGCCGTGATCTTCATCGCGCTCCGGATCGCTGAGGTCTCTTTATCAGCATAGAGAATCACGCGGCCCTTGACATTGCGGGACGCTCGTCCGCAAGTCTGGATTAAGGCTGTTTCAGAGCGAAGAAAGCCCTCTTTATCAGCATCCAGGATGACGACAAGGGACACTTCAGGAATGTCCAGTCCTTCGCGAAGCAAGTTGATGCCGACAAGAACATCAAACTCGCCCAGACGCAATGATTTGATAATTTGGATGCGCTCCAGCGTGTCGATATCCGAATGAAGATATTTCGACTTCACTCCAATTTCATTGAGATATTTAGAGAGATCCTCTGAGAGTTTTTTAGTCAGAGTGGTCACGAGAATGCGGCCGCCGGCCTGCGTCTCCAGACGGATCTCTTCAAGGCAATCGTCTACCTGGCCTGTCGCGGGGCGCAAAGTGATCGGCGGATCGAGAAGTCCTGTGGGACGAATGATTTGCTGCACCACATCACCCTCCGCTTCTCGAACTTCCCACGAACCGGGGGTGGCTGAGACATAGATGACCTGGCGGAATTTGGCGTAAGTTTCTTCGAATTTAAGAGGCCGGTTGTCAAATGCCGATGGAAGGCGAAAACCAAATTCGATGAGGGATTGCTTGCGGGCGCGATCGCCGTTGTACATCGCGTGCATTTGCGGGAGCGTCTGGTGCGACTCATCAATGAAGAAAAGAAAATCTTCAGGAAAATAATCGATCAAACAGGGCGGCGGCTGACCGGGAAGCCGTTTACTAAAATGGCGTGAGTAATTTTCAACCCCCTTGCAAAAACCGATCTCTTTCATCATTTCAAGATCGTAATTGGTCCGCTCGCGAATGCGCTGGGCCTCAACGAGCCGATTTTGCGACTGAAATGTTTGGATTCGTTCGGTAAGCTCGGCGCGAATCGTTTGAATCGCTTGCCAGCGAACGCTTTCCGGAGTGACATAGTGCGATCCCGGAAAAATAGAGACCTTGTCTAAACGGCGGCGGACTTTGCCGGTCAGAGGGTCGATCTCACTGATCCTCTCGATGTCATCGCCAAAAAATTCAATTCGGTAGGCGAGATCATCTTCGTAGGCAGGAACAATTTCCAAAACATCTCCGCGGGCGCGAAAACTCGCTCGAGCGAGTTCCATATCGTTGCGTTTGTAGTGGAGCTCCACGAGATGCAATAGAACGTCATCGCGGCGCACTTGCTGCTTAACGGACAAGGTGAGAAGCATCTGGCTATAGTACTCCGGCGTGCCAAGGCCATAGATGCA
>CAISYW010000182.1 GCA_903889795.1 uncultured Chlamydiae bacterium
CTATACAGACATTAAATATCATAAGTTTGAAGGTATCGCAAAAATCACGATCAATCGTCCACTTGTCCGCAATGCCTTTCGGCCTTTAACCATCGATGAAATGTCCCATGCGCTCAACGATGCTCGTTATGATTCGAACATCGGAACGATCATTCTGACCGGCGAGGGCAAAGAGGCCTTTTGTTCGGGCGGCGATCAAAAGATCCGAGGAGATGCGGGTTACACAAATGAACAGGGCGAACAAAGACTGAACGTTTTGGATTTTCAGCGGCAGATTCGAACTTGTCCTAAACCGGTCATTGCCATGATTGCAGGCTATGCCATCGGAGGCGGACACGTTCTTCATATCATTTGCGATCTCAGCATCGCGGCCGATAACGCCGTGTTTGGTCAAACAGGTCCCAAAGTGGGTTCGTTTGATGGCGGATATGGTGCGGGATATCTCGCTCGTATTGTGGGTCAAAAAAAAGCGCGGGAGATCTGGTTTATGTGCCGGCAATACAATGCTCATGAAGCGCTGGAAATGGGCCTTGTCAACTGCGTGGTGCCTTATGATCAACTGGAAACAACCACAATTCAGTGGTGCCAGGAGATTTTACGCCATTCCCCAATGGCTCTTCGTTGTCTCAAAGCAGCGCTGAATGCCGATTGCGATGGACAAACAGGGTTGCAAGAATTGGCCGGTAATGCCACCCTCCTTTTTTACATGTCCCAAGAAGGACAGGAAGGGCGAAACGCATTCAATGAAAAGCGAAATCCCGATTTCTCTCGCTTCCCTAAACTTCCCTAATGATCTTTTATCTGATGGTGTATGCGCATTTATACTTATAACATACCCATTTCTACACCGCTTTTGACAATAACAAATCGTCAGGGGTTGATCTTCCAAAGCGAGGCGGGATATGGCGAAGCGGCTCCTCTGCCTGGCTGGAGCAAAGAATCCGTCGACGATCTGATCGCCTCCATTCACAATAGAGCCTCTTATCCGTCCTTCGATTTCGGACTCAGATGCGCAGAGCTCCCTTTTCCCTCATCATTTCCTCGCATTCCTCTCTGCGCCCTCGTAACGAGCCTCTCTGAGGCCGAAACAGCTTTAAACAGTGGATTTAAAACACTGAAAATCAAGATAAAAAACCATTCCGTCCGAGAAGCTCTCGATTTTATCGCCCATGTTCAACTCCCCTGCATTCGATTGCGAATCGACGTTAATCGACGATGGAGTTTCGAAAAAGCTCAGCTATTTTTTAATCAGCTCAATCCAACCGGCATCGATTACATTGAAGAGCCCACTCATGATCTACACAAACTCCACAAGCTTTCCAATCTTCCCCTGGCTCTGGATGAAACTCTTAGAGAAACTGAAAGCAACTGGATTCATCTTCCCAATTTGCATGCATTGGTATTGAAACCGACTTTACTCGGCCACCGGTTAGATTACTTAATTCAACTCGGGCAAAAACAGGGCAAAAAACTAATATTCAGCTCTTCTTTTGAAAGCGCGATCGCTCTTTTACATATTGCGCATCTTCACGCTCGCTTTTCTTTGCAAACCGCCGTCGGGCTCGATACGCATCGATTTTTTCACGGCAATTTCTTTCCTATGCCCATAAAAAATGGGATGCTCTGCGATCATCCATTACCACCTTTGGATCGAACATGGCTGAGCGATTATGCCCCCTAAGCGTTGGCGAGAAAAAAGCGATCGCGCTCGCCCCCTCCCACACTTATGCCGCGCTCGACAACCTAACAGGACGCGCTGTGCATCAATTGTGCTCATTGGGACTCAAAAAGGGCGATTGTATCGCGTTGCCGTCCCATGCCAATGAAAGGACCGTTGCCCTTTTATTCGCGGCATGGCGTCTCTCGCTCATTGTGGCGCTCATTTCTCCCGGCTTGCCCCCGGCCGGGATTCAAAAGCGCCTCCAAGAGATTCATCCTCGATTATTGATTGATGATACCTCTCGATTTTTTGCCGAATCGTTCGATGAAAGAAGAGAGCTTGATCTAGACCCGATCGCTCTTCTTTTGCTCACCTCAGGATCGAGCGGCGATGCAAAATGGGCCGCATTTACTCTCAGCCAACTCTTCGAGAGCGCCGAAACGGTTGCCCACACTCTTGGTGCACAGCCTGAAGATCGCTGGCTTCTTTCCCTGCCATTGCATCACGTGGGAGGGCTCGGAGTTCTTTTGCGCGCTTTTTGCAGCGGGGGAACAGTTGTCCCTGAAGACAAACAGCTCCCCTATCCCGAACGCATCGAATCGGCCCATGCGCGATATGCATCATTGGTTCCGACTCAGCTCTTCCGTCTGATGCAATGCGATTTTCAAACAATATCTACACAGCTTTTGATCGGCGGCGCACCCATAGCGCAAAATCTTTACGACCGAGCGATCAAAAAAAATCTCCAACTTTTATTGACCTATGGATTGACGGAGATGAGCTCAACCCTTTTTCTCACATCCAGACCGGTATGGAATAACCAAATTCCTTATCTCGGCCATCCGCTTCCCTGCCGACAAGTAAAAATTTTTCAAGACGAGCTCCTTGTTTCCGGTGCTAGCCTATTCTCCGGATACGGAAACCCGCCGCAGCGTCCTTTCACCGACTGGTTTTCGAGTGGCGATTGCGCAATCTATCACGAGGAATATGGTTTTGCGATCATTGGTCGTAAAGACTTTCAATTCATCAGCGGCGGGGAAAATATCCAGCCGGAAGAGATCGAGATCGCCATTCTCTCCTGTCCAAATGTTGAACAAGCGATCGTTGTCCCTCTTGACGACGAAGAGTTTGGGACTCGTCCCATGGCATTTGTCAAAACATCTCTCTCGCATCATCAAATCCTCCATTACCTCTCCACATTCTTACCAAAATTTAAAATCCCCATTACCCTCGCTGAACTGCCCGATAGCGATAATTTTAAACCAAATCGAGCCCAACTCATCCAATTTGCTAATAAAAATTATCATATTAATAAAACGCTAAAGCACTGATAATTAATACACAGATGTGTGTGCTGGGCAAAAAAAAAGAGCTCCTCTATAATCCGCTCCTTATCATAACTTCTGCTGACCATGTTGCAAACGAACTCGTTTCGAAAAATCTTTTCTCGACTCTTCCCTCGCAAGGCAGATGTGGACAACTTGGCCGAAACCGATCCAAAACGCTGGGAACACCTACCGATCGAACAAAAAGCGCTGCTCGCCGATCAATACCTGGCTCGGGGAGAAATCGCTCTGCTAAATGAAGATTTATCCGCTCTCGGCCATTTTGAAGCGGCTGCAACTCTCACGCCCGAGAATTTCGAAATCTGGTATCGAGAAGGCCGCGCATTTTTCGATTACGGCATGTGGGAAGACAAAGAAAAAGCCCTTCTCATCGCGAGCAGATACTTCAAGCTCGCAGTACAACTCGCTCCCGATCGATTCGAAATATGGTCTTGCTGGGGCAGCGTTCTGTTACAACTCGGCATCGCATATAACGAGCACCATTTTTATCTCGAGGCAAAAGAAAAATTGCAGAGAGCGATTGATTATAGCAAAGAAGTTCCTCGGCCTGTGCTCGCGCAACTCTACTGGGATTATGGTCTTGTCTGGACTGAGCTAGCGCAACATTCCGGCGAAGCAGTCGACGTCCGTCTATCAATCCAGG
Organism: uncultured Chlamydiae bacterium; assembly: GCA_903889795.1. Taxonomy (GTDB): domain Bacteria; phylum Chlamydiota; class Chlamydiia; order Chlamydiales; family SM23-39; genus CAISYW01. Next base: position 3,650 of record CAISYW010000182.1, read on the forward strand.
CATTCCAGACCTCGATGAATTCGCAAGACATTCTACCGCCTAAATTTCTCAATGACTGTGGAAATGCTTACTTGCAAATGGGGCTTTTGATCAACGACTCCCGCCTCTACCTCCAAGCTGTTGAACATTTAAAAAACGCCGTAACGGCGAATCAGCACTATACCGAAGGCTGGATATCATTGGCCAACGCCTATTCACAGCTCTATATCAACACGATGGATGAGCGATACGTTTCGCTAGCCAATGACTGCTACACCCATCTCTGTCAAGAGTCCGCTGAAGATGCCGAAAATTGGTTAGGTTGGGCGCAACTTCTCGGGGAATCGGGGAGACAGAACCGCGACCAAAAAAAAACTGAGTCTTTCCATTGAAAAATGTGTTCGCTGCTACTCGATAGACCCCAACAATCCTCTACTGCTTTGCCAGTGGGTCGAATCCCTATCCGAACTCGGCAAACAAACCAACCGCCTCGATCTCTTGATTGAAGCGGAAAACAAGATTCTACGCTCGACTGATCAATATCCCGACGATCCCGATTTATGGCATGCGTACGGTATTTGTATGATCGCGTTTGGCCAATATTATGGCGACCCGGACTATCATGAATCTGCGATCGAAAAATTGCAGTACGGACTTTCTCTTGACCGGACCCACGCGGAAATTTGGCATGCTCTAGCGACCGCCCATGCAGAGGTTGCCAACCTAACCGATGACCTTGATCTGATCGAGAGATCGATTCGTTTTTTCACTCGCGCAATGGATCTGAAACCCGCTTGCCCTTCTCTGGTCTTCGACGCCGCAAACGCCTATTTGCAATCATTCGAACTCCGCGATAATTTTAAAGATCTTGACCAAGCAATCATTCATTATGAATCGCTTTTACAAAACCAAAAAGAGGCGCTCCTCAATCACCCCGAGTGGCTCTTTAAATATGCTACAGCCCTCGAATGGTTAGGGAACTATACTGATGAAGACAACCACTATATCCGAGCCCTTGATCTCTATTTCCACGTTCTTCTCCTTGACCCTGAAACGCTCAAAATTCATTTCCACATAGCCCTATGTCTTAGGCATTTAGGAGAATCATCCGGTGAAGCGGAATACTTTCGACGCGCCCTTCACCATTTCCGATTCGCCCTGCGGCAAGATGAAGAAGACGAAGAAGTTTGGCTGGAATGGGGATTGGCATCCATCCTTCTTGCCCATTATTCGTTGGATCAAGAGACCATGCATCAATGCTATACTGACGCCGAACAAAAAATCACTCGCGCGGGCCAGCTTGGCAATTTAAATGCATATTACAACCTCGCCGGCCTCTATTCCATTATGTCCCGTTTTGATGAAGCAATCGAACTGCTTCGTAAAGCTCAAAAAGCCGACTCTCTTCCCACGATCGAGGAAATGGCCGAGGATGAATGGCTCGACAATCTCAGACAAACCGAGCTATTCACCCAATTTCTCTCGAGTCTTGAGACAAAGCATGGACACGGATCTTCTGAGTTCTAACAATCTCTCGCAGGTTTTGTCAAATTCGTCTTTATTTTCGTCATGTTTTGCATCATGATCGGGCGAACTTCTTTCGGAAGATCAGGATTTTTCAGCAACTTTTCATAAATAGCACA
>CAISYW010000183.1 GCA_903889795.1 uncultured Chlamydiae bacterium
AGACAAAGAGCGTCAGCGAGGAGAAGCCGGATCAAAGCGAGCTTTAGCTCGCGATCTAAGCGAGGAATTCATTCTTGATTACGAAGGATTCCGAGCGAAGATTGATACGGCAAAGCCGCAGCAAGCTATTTGTCTCATATTAGGCCAGCGGGTTAATAAACCATGAATCCCCGCCAATTTTCTTGCAACAGCCTCAGAGGTTTCCCTGTCAACGAAACGACCCACTATTTTGGTTGAAACTAACGATTTAGTGTATTCGCCACGCGTAATGATTTGGAATGATTTTTCAATGACATCATATCCTGAAAGCGTCGATGGTTGAATTGATAAAAATTGATAACTCAATTGATCAACCTTGTTGGAGTTTACAGGATTGGTGACGGAAACAGAGATTAGCGAAACTCAGAATTTGACTGAATAAAAAGAATGGTCAGGACGCCGCAGCGCCATGACCATAATGATTTAATCTCGATCTTTTTTACCGCAACCGCATGAGGAATCTCCGGAAGATCCGCAACGGCAATATTTGCAAAGATATGATATCGAATATAAACCGGCCAAACCAACAAGCCCAAAGATGATGCGAGACAGCATTGAAGCCTCTCCGCCAAATAGATCGCTCACTAAATTATATTGAAAAAAGCCAACGAGACCCCAGTTTAAAGCTCCAACAATAATTAGCAATGTTGATAAAAAGCGTATAACCTTCATAATGACCCCTTCATTTAATCCAACTCTAAAACTAATCATAATAAAAATTTTAATCATTGTCCAGAATCATTCTAAAAGTTCAATCCTTATAATTTCGGATTTGGGTGAGTCAAGTTGTTTATTTTTATTTAGATACGCTTTAATCGTTAAACTCAAAAACTCAATTATCAAATGGAATTTGACTTGTGGATATTTAATAAAACGCGATAGTCTCTAATTAACAATGAATAAACATATGTATCTGATGTCCAGCATTATCGCCTACCAATTTTTGAGGCTGCATGTTTGAATTATTCTGGAAGGGCTTTGCTTTAGGCTTTGCCATAGCCGCTCCTGTCGGCCCTATTGGTATCTTATGCATCCGCAAAACTTTACATTTTGGAAAAATTTCCGGCCTTTGCTCCGGTCTCGGCGCAGCGGCTGCAGACACATTCTATGGATCACTAGCTGCTTTTGGACTAACCTTTCTCTCCGCTCAGCTTCTGGCGTGGGGTCCTTGGCTCAAGTTCATTGGAAGCTTTTTTCTTCTATATTTGAGTTATCGTTCATTTAGAACCAAGCCGCACGAACACGACCAGCGGCTTCCACGGATGAGCTTACTGAAGGACTTTATTGGAACGTTTTTTCTCACTCTAACCAATCCGCTGACCTTTCTCTGCTATCTCGCTGTTTTTGCCGCCATGGGATTGACTGAAATCGCAAGCAGCTCATTTTCTAGTATCCTACTCGTTACCGGCGTCTTCGTCGGGTCCGCTTTTTGGTGGTTGATTCTCAGTGAAGGCGTGGGTTTACTTCGTCACAAATTAAGTAAAAACACGATGATTTGGATCAACCGCACGGCGGGCATCATCATTGGCGCCCTCGCAATTTGGAGTTTGACAACGCTCTTGTTGACTTGGTAAGTTCGGTATATATCAGCAGGATTTGTTTTAAAATGTCAAATTTTGATGAGCACACTCTTGCCGACCTAGAAAAACTCTGCCGCATTCGATGTACTCCTGAAGAAGAAAAAGAACTTCTTCTTTCTATGGGCAAAATTTTGGATTACATGCATCAGCTGAATGAAATTGATACGAGCAATGTTTCCGCATGCAATTATGTCCTGCAAGAGATGGCCGGTACCGAGCTGAGAGAAGATGAAATCGGCGATTTACTCAGCCGTGAACAGTTTCTCGCCAATGCTCCCGACCAAATCGGAGGAATGATCCGCGTACCGCCGGTCATAAAAATGCCATGACAAAGAAACTGCACTGCCTATCCGCAATCGAATTAAACAGAGCCTTTATCGAAGGTCAGATCCGCGCAGTAGATATCGCCGCCTATTTCCTCGACCGGATCCGGATTCATAACCCGAAGCTCGGAGCCTTCTTATCGATTTTGGCAGAACGAGCCCTCATCCAAGCCGAAGCTGTTGATCTTAAACGATCCCAGGGCAAGCCTCTCGGCAGGCTCGCGGGTGTCCCGATTGCTATCAAAGACAACATGCACATCCTGAATGAGATCACCACTTGCGGTTCAAAATTTCTAAAAAACTACCGCGCCCCATTTGATGCAACGGCTGTTCATCTCATGGAACAGGAAGACGCTCTCATTTTGGGCAAAACCAATCTCGATGAATTCGCTATGGGCTCTTCCAATGAGAATTCTGCATTTTTTCCGGCTCATAATCCCTGGAATGTCAAATACGTTCCGGGCGGATCATCGGGTGGATCTGCGGCAGCGATCGGTGCGCGGCTCTCTCTCCTCGCCACCGGTAGCGATACCGGCGGATCGATCCGCCAACCCGCCGGCTTATGCGGCGTCGTTGGATTTAAACCTACATACGGCCGCGTTTCTCGCTTTGGCCTCGTTGCCTTCGGTTCATCGCTCGACCAAATCGGCCCGATCACGACAACGGTCGCCGATGCTGCCCTTGCTATGGAGGTGATCGGCCGTCATTGCCCTCAAGATTCAACCAGCCTTCCCCTTCCGCCGGAATCCTATCTCGATACTCTCAATAATACAAATATGAGTGAAATCACATTTGGCGTTCCTTGGCATTTTCTAGAAAACCTCGCTCCCGAATCGCGTTCGAACTTCTCAAACTCTCTTGATGTGTTAAAAGGGCTCGGCGCCAAGATCATCGATATCGATCTCGATATCTGCAAATATGCGATTGCGATCTACTACATTTTGGCTACCGCGGAAGCCTCGACCAACTTGGCTCGTTTTGATGGTATTCGCTACGGCGAGCGCTCCGGCCAAGCGAAAACGCTCGATGATGTTTACGAGCTTTCTCGCGAAGAAGGGTTCGGTGCGGAAGTCAAAAAAAGAATCATGCTGGGAACCTATGTCCTTTCGGCCGGCTATCAAGACGCCTATTATAAAAAAGCTCAAAAAGTACGCACGCTTGTCATCCGATCTTTTGAGAGAGCCTATGATCGCTGCGATGCCGTATTGCTGCCGGCATCTCCTTCCACCGCCTTCCCTCTTCATTCCATTCACGATCCAATCCAAATGTATATGCAAGATATCTTCACGATTCCCGCCAACCTCGCCGGACTGCCGGCAATCAGCGTTCCCTCCGGATTCGACAATAACGGTCTTCCCTTTGGGCTCCAATTCATTGGTCCGCGCATGCATGACGTTCCGGTAATGCAATATGCTCATGCCTATGAGATGGCCACTCTTTACACTCGCAAAATTGCACCCGCATTTGAGGAGCCATGAACGAATCATCCTGGGAGCCGGTCATCGGATTGGAAATCCACGTCGAGCTCAATACCAAGTCCAAACTCTTCAGCTCCGCACCCAATCGCTTCGGAGATGAACCCAATACCAATATCACCGTCGTGTGTACCGGCCAACCGGGCGCTCTGCCCTCCCTCAACAAAGAAGCTGTTCGCAAAGCGGTTCAATTTGGCTTGGCAGTCAACGCCAAGATCAATCTGATCAGCCACTTCGATCGCAAGTCCTATTTTTATCCCGACTCCCCGCGAAATTTCCAGATTACGCAATATGATGAGCCGATCGTCATCGGCGGCGCCGTGATCGTAGATGTCGAGGGAGAGTCCAAAACATTTGGTATTCATCATGCTCATCTCGAAGATGACGCAGGAATGCTCAAGCATTTTAACACCTTTGCCGGAGTCGATTATAATCGCGCGGGCGCTCCGCTTGTCGAAATCGTATCGCTGCCCTGCATTCATTCAGCAGGAGATGCCGTGGCATATGCAAGCGCTATTCGATCAATCATGCTCTATCTCGATGCTTCCGACTGTAATATGGAAGAGGGCTCCCTTCGCTTCGATGCCAACATCTCAGTACGCAAAAAGGGAGAAGAGATTTTACGGCCGAAAATCGAAATTAAGAACATGAATTCTTTTCATTTTCTCGAAATCGCCCTCAATGAAGAGATTCGCCGGCAGATCACTCTTTATACAGAGAATCCAAACCAAACGTGGGAAAAGCTAGTGCCTCCGGGTACATACCGCTTTGATCCGGACAGCAAAACGCTCGTTTTGATGCGCCGCAAAGAGTCCGCAGACGACTACCGTTATTTTCCGGAGCCCGATCTTGTCCCGATCCGACTCACGCAAGAATATGTCGACTCAATTCAAAGAGCGCTGCCGGAGCTCCCTCAGGATCGCTATCGCCGCTATATTACCACACTTGGTCTCTCAGAGCATGCGGCGTCCGTCCTTATCAACGACAAACATCTCAGCGATTACTTTGAAGCCGCGCTGCGGCTCTACCCCAATCCCCGCCTTCTCTGCAACTGGATCATGGTTGAATTCACCGGACGTCTCGCCGAAGGTGGAAAAACAATTCTTTCTTTGGGAATACCTCCGGCAAATATCGCTAAGCTCGCGCAGATGATCGATGAAAACAGGATCACGAGCCGTATCGCCAAAAGTGTTGCCGACGACATGGTGCAAACCCCCTCTCTCGATCCCGAATCAATTGTCAAAAATAATCCCGACTACCAACCAGTGAGCGATCCGAGTGAAATTGAACCGCTCGTCGATCAAGTGATCAGCGAAAATTCCCAAACGGTTACCGATTATCGAGCCGGCCATGAAAAGGCTTTTGCCTATCTTGTGGGTCAAGTAATGAAAAAAACCCGCGGGAAAGCGTCCCCGCAGGTCGTCAATGAATTACTGCGAAAAAAAATCTCGCAGGTATATTAGAAAACCCTCTATTGCTCTTTCTTAGAAACAAAAATATATAGAGGAATGCTCGATAATACGAGTACCGCTCCATAAGCTAATACATCGGTGCCGGCACCCACGATCGCCCAGAGAGAATAGAGAATCGCGATGGCAGCCACAAATATTGATTTTCTAGAAAAAGGGAAAGTGCCCTTTCTCAGCAAAATGATTTCGGCTACCGGCGTATAGAGGTAGGATATCAATGTCGCCAGAGTCGCGATCAAGATGATCAGTTTGTATTGTTTAACCAAATCAGGAGAGATGGTCAAAAACAAAAGAAGAGAAATCAGCGCAGCGGTAATCAGCAACGCATAAGAAGGAACACCATTCCGATTTCTGTGGGCAAAAATTTTCAGAAACAACCCATCATCAGCAGCAGCCATGGGTATTTGAC
>CAISYW010000184.1 GCA_903889795.1 uncultured Chlamydiae bacterium
AACCCCCAAACGGTGGCCGATTATCGAGCCGGCCATGAAAAGGCATTTGCCTATCTTGTGGGACAAATAATGAAAAAAACCCGCGGGAAAGCCTCCCCGCAGGTCGTCAATGAATTACTGCGAAAAAAAATCTCTATTGCTCTTTCCTAGAAACAAAAATATAGAGAGGAATGCTCGATAATACGAGTACCGCTCCATAAGCTAATACATCAGTGCCGGCACCCACGATCGCCCAGAGAGAATAGATAATCGCGATGGCAGCCACAAATATTGATTTTCTAGAAAAAGGGAAAGCGCCCTTTCTCAGCAAAATGATTTCGGCTACCGGCGTATAGAGATAGGATATCAATGTCGCCAGAGTCGCGATCAAGATGATCAGTTTGTATTGTTTAACCAAATCGGGAGAGATGGTCAAAAATAAAAGAAGAGAAATCAGCGCAGCGGTAATCAGCAACGCATAAGAAGGAACACCATTCCGATTTCTGTGGGCAAAAATTTTCAGAAACAACCCATCATCAGCAGCAGCCATGGGTATTTGACCTTGAACCAAGATCCATCCATTTAAACAGCCTAGACAAGAGACAGCCGCGCCAAATGCAATCAGCCATTTTCCCCAGTTACCGAAAATCATTTGAGCCGCATCGGCAAATGGAGAAAGGGAATTTTGCAACGCTTCATTCGGAATCATACCCATAATAACCACTGAACCGGAGATATAACAAGCCGCCGCAATCAACATTCCCAATATTGTCGCAATGGGAATCGTCCGTGTCGGATTTTTAACCGAGCCGGCAGGCACCGTAGCGCACTCCAACCCGATAAAAGCCCATAAAGTAAGAGTAGCTCCTTGAGTAATGACATCAAAAGTGGAGAGCGCTGGAGAAGTTACATTAACCGAGCTGGTAATATAATCAGCGTGGAAAAAAAACCATCCGAAAATCGCAATAAAAAAAATCGGAACCAACTTCGTGATCGTCGTTACCACCTGAACAACACCGGCTGCATGGATTCCCTTTAAATTGATCCATGTGAATAACCAGACAACAGCGATCGCTACGAAACAAGCCGTCTTTGGATTTGCAAGCTGCGGGAAAAAGACAGAGAGATACCCCATGCCGGCTAAAGCAATGGCGGCATTTCCCACCCATGCATTAATCCAATAGCAATAAGCGGTTTGAAAACCGAGCGCTTTGCCAAGGCCTGCATGAGCGTAAGCGTATGGCCCGCCTGTCTTGGGAATCAAAGTGCTCATCTTAGAAAAGACAAAAGCCAAAAATAACGAACCGATCGTAGTGAATATCCAGGACACTAAAGATAGACTTCCCAGCCGCGCCATTGCCGACGGCAATAGAAAAATCCCGGAACCGATCATATTTCCCGTAACAAGAGCTGTTAAGGAAACAACTCCTAACTTTTTCTCTTCTTGATTCATAAGAGATTCCTTTTCAAATATTTCCAATAGTTGCGACCATAACAGCTTTAATGGTGTGAAGACGATTTTCAGCCTGATCAAACACTTTCGATCCCGGGCATCGAAAAACTTCATCGCTCACTTCCAGCGATTTTAAACCATAGCGTTCAAACATCTCTTTTCCGACTTTCGTTTCGGTATCGTGGAATGCAGGCAGGCAATGGAGGAAAATGACATCATTGTTTTTCGTTTTTCGCATCATGTCCATGTTGACTTGATAAGGCTTCAATAATTTGATGCGCTCTTCATACTGACTCTCTTCGCCCATCGATACCCAGACATCCGTATAAATCGCATCTGCACCGATTACTGCCGCGGCAACATCGTCGTGCATTTCAATTTTGCTTCCGGTTTCTTTGGCAATCGCTAAAGCCTCTTTGTGGATTGATGGGTCGGGAAAGAGCTGTTTAGGAGCCAGCGCCACAAAATGCATTCCCATTTTAGCCGCGCCGATCATCAAAGTGTGCCCCATATTGTTGCGTGCATCGCCCACGTATACGAGCTTGGATTTCGAAAGAGGCTTACGCACATGCTCACGCATCGTCAAAAAGTCAGCTAAAATTTGGGTAGGATGATAGAGATCCGTCAATCCATTCCACACAGGAACCCCGGAATGCTGAGCCAATAGGTCCACCGTCTTTTGTTCAAATCCGCGAAATTCGATTCCATCGTAAAAACGTCCCAACACCTTGGCTGTATCCTCAACCGACTCCTTTTTCCCGATATGGCTGCCGGACAGATAAGTGACTCTAGCCCCTTCGTCATATGCAGCAACTTCAAATGCGCAGCGCGTGCGGGTCGACTCTTTTTCAAAGATCAAAACGATGTTTTTTCTATCCAGTAAATTCCCCTTCACGCCCGCCAATTTTTTTCTCTTTAAATTGAGGGAAAGCTCAAGTAAATACTCGATTTCTCGTGTTGTAAAATCGTTCAATGACAAAAAACTGCGACCTAATAAATTGATAGGCATAATATTTCCTCACATTCTCAGTAGTAAACAATTCCTTTCACATCATTTTTGACCATTGTTCCGGAAGTGCCATTAAATAGAGCATCCCCCTGAAACAGATCGCCAATAACCGCTGTCTTGTTGGACTTAAGCACAAAATTGCAAGCAGCCTCGACCTTAGGACCCATAGATCCACGGGCAAAATCCAATTTCAACAATTCGGCCGGTGAAATCGCTTTGATCGCCTTTTGATTTTTGGTGCCCCAATCGACATAAATGGCATCCACATCAGTCAAGATGACAAACATATCCATCTTGAGCTCTAGAGCAGCTAATGATGAAGCTCTGTCTTTATCGATTACCGCCTCTTTTCCAATCAAAAAGCCCGATTTTTCGTCTTCTACGACGGGGATGCCTCCGCCGCCGCAGAAAATAACAAGAAAGCCCGCATCGATTAGATGTCGAGCCGCCTTGAACTCCACGATATCTTTCGGCAAAGGCGATGGAACCACACGGCGGTAATATTTCCCGTCCGGTGCGATTTCCCAACCTTTTTCATGAGCGAGCTTCAATGCGGTTTCTTTATCATATACAGGACCAATGGGTTTGGTCGGGGTTAAAAAAGCGGGATCTTTCATATCGACCAAAACCTGCGTCAGCAAAGTGACAACATTTGTTACACCTTCATTGTACAAAGCATTTTGAAGCATGTATCCAATCATACCCTGAGTCTCGGCGACTAAAACATCCAAGGGATAGGGACTCACATCTTTATAAGCATTGGCCATGAGAGCCAAAAGCCCCACCTGCGGTCCATTTCCATGACACAAAACAACCTGATGATGCTTAGCGATCATTTTGAGGACTTTTGCGGCATGAATAATGTTTTTTACCTGAATGTCCGCGTCTAAAGGCTGGCCTCTTTGAAGGAGAGCGTTCCCGCCTAATGCCAATAATACCTTCATTTTGCTCTCCTGCGTTCAATCGGACAGCTCATACAACGAGCGCCGCCGCGCGCGCGGCCCAATTCCGCACCAAAAATTTCCAAAACTTTAATTCCTTCCTCACGCAGCCGCGCATTTGTTTTGATATTGCGCTCATAACCAATCACAACCCCGGGAGCCAGAGCCAATAAATTACTCCCATCCGTCCACTGCTCTCTCTGCTGCACAAATACGTCTTCAGTATCTCCAACGCAAATGATTCGTAAATCATTTGTTTTCAATCCATGAGACAAGCCCGTCCTAAAACTCTTTTCTTCCGTGACAACGAGGTCAGCAGCAGAGTCACCCGGACGAACCATCCAGCATCTTGGTGAAAAATCAGCAAAGGCCACACAAAAAGCATTTTCATCAACCATAGTCATGATAGTATCCAAATGCATTGTCGTTCGAGACTTTGGGATTTCGACCAATAAAAGCTTCTTCGCGGTACCTTTCGAAAACAATCGATACGCCAAAGTTTCAATACCATGAATACTTGTTCGCTCACTAAAACCGATCATGACTAATTCTTTACTGAGTGAAAAAATATCACCGCCCTCTAGAGGAAAACCATCGTTTTCGGATCCATCATTCCAAATTTGAAATTTTTCTTTTGTAAACATGGGATGGTACTTATAAACAGCCGCAAAATTGAGCGCTTCGCCTCGTCTTACCTGAAATTGCATGCGATTAATCGATACGCCGCCATCAATCCAGCATGATGGATCTCTTGTAAAATAGTGATTTGGAAGGGGAGGCAAAATGAACTCATCCGACGAATAAGCATAACTCATGATCCCCTTGTCCTGGATTTTCGCTTCCTTCACAGTTAAACCGGCGATCAGATGATAGCAAAGCTGCTCAGGCGACATTTTAAAAAGGTAATCATAGAGTTCATTTACAAAAGTTAAACCAAAATCAAAATTAACGAACAACTTTTGTAAAATCCATTTTCGACCTTTTTCATTTTTCATTGTCTCTGTTAAAAGCTCTTCCAAAAAGAAAACCTCGACTCCATTCTCTTTCAAAATTTTGGAAAAAATCTTATGCTCTTTAACAGCAACTTCTGTGTAAAGAATATCGTCGAACAGATACTTCTGAGTATTATCCGGTACAATTCGCCGAATAGCTCCCTCCGGATTACTAATAATCACCTTCTTAAGCGGTGCAATTTCTGATTCAACGCTAAACACGGATTCCCCCATTTTTCAACACTTAATTGAAGGAATAACAAAATAATGCTTTTTTATGTCGTTATATTTTTAAACGGACCAAAAGTTCGAAGAATATGCGCACTTTCCCTCCCCCCTCCAACTCATTGCTTATCGCACGAAATATTTATCTATCGTATGCTCCTTGAACATGCGTGCTGTTTTTTTTCTCATTTCTCTTTTTCTTTACCCTGGCTCTCTCTTTTTACAAGAAACAGCTATTTTGCCGGCGCCTACACAGGAAAAACCGGATCTGACCGAATCCGATGTCACATTAGATTTACGAAACCCCCAATACCAAAACGGCATATTATTTACTGATCAAGGTGGAGTCATCCGCAGCAAAAATCTCCGTATCCAGGCCCAAAGCATTCAATATACGAGGCGGCTTGAAGAAGGAAAGCCTGTTCATCGCATTGAGGCGGAAGGTAAACTTATGGTCCAATATCATGGCAGGGTCTTTGTCGGGAACGAACTGGAATATGATTTTCTTTCCAACAGCGGATCAATTTTTGAAGCAAAAACCAACTCATCTTTGTGGTATGTCGGCGGCGATAAGATTCATCTGAACTCCGATGGAAGCTACAAGACCCAAAATGCCTTTTTTACCACATGCGAAAATGCCGATAGTTCCTGGGACATCCACGCAGGTCGACTCAACGTAAAGAAAGACGATCTGCTCGAAGCAAAAAAAGTTCGATTCCGCCTATTTAAAATCCCCATGTTTTGGCTTCCTTCGTTCAAAATCAATCTTAAAAAATTCAAAGAGCCCATTTTTCGGCACACAGTCAACTGGGGCAAAGGCGGCCCGCAAGCTTCCATTCGCTATCAATTTTATTCCTGGCGCGATTGGGCTCTGTATGGCCGACTCGATTATCGTATGAGCACGGGATTTGGCGGAGCATTCGAAACAGAATATTACCCTTCCGACAAGCTCGTAACATTTATTACCCGAAGCTATCTCGGTACCGACAAATTAGAAAACGCTCTCGACAAACAGCGCCGCTACCGATTAGAAGGAGCCCTCAAAGCCGCGAGCAAAAGTAATAAAACCCACACAACACTCACTTGGGATAAATATAGCGACGTACGAATGCCGCAAGACTTTAAAAGCGATGATTTCGAGGTTAATACAGCCAACCGCACGCTTCTTTATATCCACCATCAAGAGATTGGAGCCATCACTGCCCTAAAAGTGCGGCCCCGAGTTAATTCATTCGAATCGATCAAGCAGGATCTACCCACGCTCTTCTTTTCAGCCCATCCCAATACATTGGGAAAAAGCGGCGTGATATACAACTTGTGGACGAAAGCATCCTATCTCGATTTTATCTATTCCGATCAGCTGGTTCATTCATTACCCAGTATCTGTTCCTCGCGAATCGAAATGAGACCCTTATTTTACAGACCTTTTCATTTCGGCCCGCTGAACGTGACTCCGCATATTGGAGCTGTCGGGATTTTCTATGGCAGCAGTCAGTCTGATCAATCAAAAGGGCTGGCAACCCTGGTTTATGGCGGCTCAGTGAATCTTAAAGCAAAAAGAAATTTCAAAAGCATACAGCACGAAATTCAACCCTACATCAATTATCATGGACTGAGTCATCCCACCGTATCGCCTGATGCTCATTACATATTCAGCATACAAGATGGATATCATGAAATTAACAAATTACAAATCGGCATTCGCAATTCACTTTTTTCAAAAAATCGCCTGACTTCCGATGCCCGCTTTACCGCCGATCTCTATGCGAATGCATTTTTTATAAATAAGGAATTTCCTCAGACAATTCCTAAACTCTATCTTTTTCTGGGATGGGTTGATCCATTCATTGAACTCTCATTTCATAACGCATGGAATTTCTGGCATCAGGTTCTGGATTTCTCTAACTCCAGACTTCGATTGACTGTAAACGAAAATGTAGCCTTTACCTTGGATCTACGATATCGATCGCGTTATGATTGGCGCAAAGCCGATCATGATAATTTCATATTGGATATTTCCAGACCGGAAGCGGAATTACTCGATTCACCTCTTTCCGATCAACGTTTGACCGTGCTGACCCATGCATTTTTTCGTTTAACACCTTTTTGGGAATGCCAACTTGAATCCCATCACGGTTTTTTACGTGAAACACAAGATCATAATCCGCCGCGAAAGCATTTATATAATGAATTCAAGATCGATCTATTTACCTGGATCAGCACAAATTGGAAGCTGCGAATCTCCTATAACCACACGATCTTAGACGATCGCGTCACAGCAGGCATTTCACTAATCAAGAAATAACTGCTATACTGCTGTCGGCCTGAAGCTTTGATTTTTGAGGGCAGGATTTTGCGTTCCAATGTATTGCAGAGATCGTAGCCAACTTGCTGCAAGTTAGCGAGATCGAGGAGCTTTGGAGCGTAAAAGATGTCGATGAAAAATCAAATGTTCAGGCCGACAGCAGTATAAACAGTTATTTCGTTTTGTCTTTGAGCGCTTTAAGAACCGGATCGATTTTTGCTCGATCATCCGGCGAGATGCGATCGATAAAGAGCACCCCATTGAGATGGTCGTTTTCATGCATAATGACTCGCGCACGAAATCCGACGGCATCCTCTTCGACCATCCGATTATCGAGTGTTTGATAACGAACCCGAATACGGCTCGGCCGCATTACTTCAGCGTGAATGCCCGGAATAGAAAGACAACCCTCGGCCATTTTCTCAGCCTCCTGTGAAGGAGCGCTCAACACAGGGTTGATCAAAATTTCCGGGGGTCCCAATCGATACTCTTCGTTGTCACCCACAAATTCATCGCGAATGACAATGAGACGAAGAAGTTTTCCAACTTGTGGCGCGGCGAGCCCAACGCCATTGTAATGAATCATCGATTCAACCATGTCATTGGCTAACGAGCGCAATTCCTCAGTAATCGATTCGATCGATTGAGCTTTCTTTCTCAGACAGAGATGATCGTAAAAAAACAATGGAAGAATCATACTTCTTCAATCTCAATATTCTTCTTCAATAGGAGGAGGGCTATTCGGCGGCATCAAATCAGATGATGCTGAACGTCCAATAGCAGCACTCCAGAGAGAGAGGATCAGACAGCTGAGAAGAAAAAATCCAGCCATGTATGCAGTAAACCGCTTTAAAACCTCCGCCGTCGAAGTTCCAAAGAGCGAATCGCCCGTGTCTCCGCCAAAGGAAGCTCCCAGCCCCATGCTCTTAGCTTCTTGTATCAAAATCGCAAAAGAGAGCGTGACACAAAGTAATAAAAAGAGAATGAGCATAATATATAAAAAAACAGTCATCGAATTCCTTCGCAATTTTGAACAATCGTACTCAACGTATCAGGATCGAGAGAAGCTCCTCCGACAAGGACACCATCGACATCTTTTTGCGACACCAGCTCTTTCACATTATTAGCATTGACGGAGCCGCCATAAATAATGGGGACACGATTCGCCTTACGTTTGCCAAATAATTCTTCCACACACTTGCGACAAAAAGAATGCGCATCCTGAACATGTTTAAAGGATGCAGTTTGCCGCGCACTAACGGCCCAGATCGGTTCATAAGCAATGATCAGTTTATCGATATCTTTTTCCGGAACATCTGCCAGCGCAGAAACAATTTGTTTTTTTAAAACTTCGTGGATTTTTCCCTCTTCGCGCTCAACCAACGTTTCACCCACGCAAAGAATCGGCTGTAAATCATCTTGAATCGCACGTAAAAGCTTTCGATGAATCAATTCATCCGTCTCACCAAATATCTGGCGGCGTTCCGGATGTCCCAAGATAACAAAACTTGCCCCTGCTTCTTTCAGCATCAATGCGGCAATCTCACCGGTAAAAGCGCCTTCGCGCGCATCATTCATATTTTGCGCGCCAATAGCCACCCCTACATGCTTAGCGCAAGCAGCAGCTGATGCAATGGTCGTAAAGGGGACGGCAATAAAAACTTTACTTTTACATCCTTCAATCTTTGGTGCGAGATGTTCAATAAAATCGGTCGCTTCTCGCGCCGTCTTATACATCTTCCAATTAGCAATGATGATTAGATCTCGGCTCATGCCATTACACCGTTAAAGTTAAAAGCATACATAACCTTTCCTGCCTTTGCAAGAAAATCCACAGTCTCACTAAAATAGCACAATCAGTCGTTTTTCTATACTGCTATTGCTTTGCCTCGTGTCACCTGTTTAACCGCCCCGGTTAATATACTGCTGTCGGCCTGAACATTTGATTTTTCATCGACATCTTTTGCGCTCCAATATTTCGCTCGATCTCACTAACTTGCTGCAAGTTGGCTTCGATCTCCGCAATACATTGGAACGCAAAATCTCGCCCTCAAAAATCAAAGCTTCAGACCGACGGCAGTATAATTGGAAATTTTTAAGCTCGGATGCTAGCATTGCACCATGACAATTAAAATCCTTTCCGTCTCAGAACTCACATCGGCCATCAGAGCCTTACTGGAACCCAATTTTCGCGGTATTGCAGTACGGGGAGAAATCAGCAATCTAAAAATTCAATCCTCCGGCCATCTATACTTTAGTTTAAAAGATAACGACGCCCAAATTTCTGCGGCTCTCTTTCGTTCCAGCGCCTCAGCACTCTCCCGCATGCCAAAAGATGGCGATCAGGTAATAGCAAAAGGGGAGCTAAGCGTCTATCCTCCTCGCGGCAATTATCAACTCATCGTGAGAGAAATTCAATTTCTTGGCATGGGCGAACTTCTTCTCAAACTCCATCAATTGAAAGAAAAACTACAGCAGCGCGGCTGGTTTGACGCCATACATAAAAAAGCGCTTCCTAAACTTCCCCGGCGCATTGGCGTCATTACAAGTCCGACCGGCGCCGTAATTCAAGATATTTTAAATATATTGACGCGCCGTTTTGCCGGTTTTCAAGTCATTCTCAATCCGGTTAAAGTTCAGGGAGAGGGAGCTGCCGCCGAGATCGCGCAAGCCATTCATGATATGAACCGTTTTGATTTGGCGGATGTCCTGATTGTCGGACGGGGCGGCGGAAGCATTGAAGATCTCTGGGCTTTTAATGACGAGATCGTCGCCAAAGCCATCTTTGAATCGCAGATTCCCATCATCTCCGCTGTCGGCCATGAAACCGATTTCACCATCGCCGATTGGGTAGCCGACGTAAGAGCGCCCACGCCATCGGCCGCAGCTGAAATGGTCATCGAGGAAAAAGCAACTCTCATAAAGAGTTTAGAGAGAGCCGCTTTTCAAAGTAAACATTTCTTGGTTCAGCAAATTCAACAGCGCCGACAGCGAATGACCGCTCTTTTTATGCACCCATTGCTTTGTCAGCCCCACTCACTCCTCGCGCAACCTTCCATGCGTTTGGATGACATGAGACAAGATATCGATGCCGCCATCTCCAAGGCATTACAAAACAATACATTAGGCATCGACTCCAAAAAACGGCAACTTGAGCTTTTACGCCCCTCCGTACAAATCAGCCATTTGCGCCAACGAATCCAATCATATAGCTTGCGTATCGATGAATCCGTGCGAAGTGTTTTGGCGCTCAAAAAAAGAGCATGTATCCCCTCATCGCTTTACTCAAGACTGGAAAACCCATTCAGACAAAATTTAGCATCTAAAAATAATCTTATCTCTCAGATCCGATCAACTTGCGCCTCCTTACATCCCCGAAACCTATTAAAAAACGGCTACTGCATTCTCTTTTCGGAAAATGAAGATTCGATTATCCTCTCTGTAAAAGATCTTCAATCCAATCAACCATTTACAGCTGTTTTAGCGGATGGACGCATTCGCGCGACAGCTTTACAAATTGATGAAAACAATGGATCACACATTTGAATCCGCTTTCGAGCGGCTCGAACAAATACTCGAAAAAATGAACACGGGTAAAACGACTCTCGATGAATCTTTAAAACTCTTCGAAGAAGCCGACCAGCTCATCCGTTTATGCTCCCAACGCCTCACGGGCGCGGAACAAAAAGTGGAAACGTTAATCAAAAACCGCACAAATGAACTCGTCATCGACGACTCCCAAAAACCAAAAACCCAGCCATTTTCTCGCTCTGTACAAAATCCGGCCACTTCGTGAGAGACATATTAAATCGAATTTCTCAGCCCTCCGATTTAAAATCTTTATCGATACAGGAATTGGAGTTTTTATCTGAAGAAATCCGCCGGCGAATTATTGAAGTAATGTCCGTAAATGGGGGGCATTTAACGTCAAATCTGGGAATCGTCGAACTAACGATTGCCCTTCATCGTGTTTTCGAATCACCCCGAGATCAATTGATCTTCGACGTCAGCCATCAGAGCTATCCCCACAAACTATTGACGGGACGCGCGCACCTGTTTTCAAAGACCCGCCAATACAAAGGATTATGCGGCTTCAGCCATCCCAAGGAATCACCCCATGACCATTTTTTTTGCGGCCATGCCGGAACAGCCCTTTCCTTAGGTTTAGGTGCTGCGAAAAGCCGCGACCTAAGTCACGGCACCGCTCATATCATTCCCATCTTAGGCGATGCATCGCTCACCTGCGGCCTAACTTTGGAAGCTCTCAATAATGTTCCCAAAAATCTAAATCGTTTCATTACGGTTTTAAATGATAACGCTCGCTCAATTTCCGAAAGCGTGGGAAATATCAAGAATATCTTAAGCCGCCTACTCAATAATCCTACATCAAACTGGATCTATCGAGAAATCGAAGAAATTCTTGCCAAGATACCTGCATGCGGATCCGCCTTGGAAAAGTTCGGGCACAAGATGACAGAATCGATGAAAAATCTGGTCAGCCACGCCCCCTTTTTTGAAGAGTTCGGCTTTTCCTACGTGGGACCAATCGATGGACATGATATTGCCAAGCTGCTCACCACATTAGAGGCGCTAAAAAACAGTACCCGTCCGGTTTTACTCCACGTCTTGACAGTGAAAGGGAAGGGAATGCCCATTGCGATCGCTAATCCGATCCCTTATCATGGAGCGCGTCCCTTCGATTTGATTAGCGGAAAATTCCTCCCCTCGCCATCCAAACTACCGACATTTCCTAAGATCTTTGGCCGTCATCTTTTATCCATGGCCGAACAAAATCCCAATATCATTGCAATTACACCGGCAATGACTGCGGGATCTTGCCTCGATGATTTTCAGCAGCGCTTTCCCGATCGATGCCATGATGTGGGAATTGCCGAAGGACACGCTGTTACATTTGCCGGCGGCCTCGCATCGAACCGGACAAAAAAAGTAATCGTTTGCATCTATGCAACATTTCTCCAAAGAGCTTTTGACAATGTATTCCAAGATGTCTGCATGCAAGACTTTCCCGTTATATTTGCGCTGGATCGCGCCTATATCTCCGGACCCGACGGCTGCACGCATCACGGGATTTACGATATCGCCTTTCTCAATGCCATGCCAAACATGGTCATTGCACAGCCCCGCAACGGTCATCTGTTAAAAGAACTATTACAGAGCGCTCTATTATGGGAAAAACCGACCGCCATCCGCTACCCCAACCTTGAAACGGAAGAACCCGAGATTCCATTACAATATCGGACATTGGGCCGCGGTGAAGTCCTCGTACAGGGTCATTCTCTTTTGCTCATCGCCCTTGGCCATCATTGTGAAACGGCTCTGCAGGTTCGAGACTTACTGCTTTTAACCGGAATCGACGCAACCATTGTCGATCCCATTTTTATTAAACCTTTAGACACTGAGTTATTTAACCATCAGCTTTTAACCCATTCATTCGTCGTAACAATCGAAGAACACGCAGTTAATGCAGGTTTAGGGATGATTTTTAATTCATTCCTCGTGCAAAACGGATGGAAAGAGGTCGAAGTGCTCAATTTCGGGATTCCGGATCGATTTATTCAATTTGGCACCAATACTGAATTATTGAAAGAAATCGGATTAGATGCTCAATCGATCGCATCGCGAATTTTGCAAGAATGGCCCCAGGAAAATAAGAGAGCGGTTTTAACCGGCGAGCCAGGATTATGCTAATTGCCCTATTTCCCAATGAAAAGAAAAAACTGTCGTTTGATCTAGCCAAGGAAATCTGCCAATATTTTTCTCAGCGCAAGATTACCGTCGTTGCTGAAGATGAAAAGGCAAAAAAGATCGGAGCTCAACCTCTGAGTGAAACCGATCCAAAAAAGATCAAGTTTTTGATTTCGATGGGAGGCGATGGAACCTTATTGCGTATAGCGCATCAATTTAACTATATCGACGCACCCATCCTGGGAATCAACTTAGGCCATCTGGGATTTATGGCGGATGTCCCTGTACAAGACATTTTCCCCAGTCTCGCCGATCTTTTGGATGGCAAGTTCAAAATCGACAAAAGAATCATTCTGGAAGCGACCCGCAGTGATGGAAAAGTCTTACAAGCCGTTAATGACATTGTCCTTCATCGTGCCGTCAATTACAGTCTCATTGAACTTTCGATGCATCTCGACAACCAGCCGGTAAACACTTTTGTCGCGGACGGAATTATTATTGCAACACCGAACGGCTCGACAGCCTACTCACTCGCCGCCGGCGGGCCTATTTTAAGCCCCGAGCTAGACGCCATCATCATTACGCCAATCTGCCCCCACACCATCTCAAACCGCCCCATTGTTCTGTCGGCGGATCATCAGATTCAGATTGAATACTTAAGTCCTTATGACCCCATTGATGTACGCGCTGACGGCATCGATGCATTTGATCTGCCCACACATGGAAAAATCATCATTCAACGATCGACAAAACATTTCAAAATTGTCAATCTTGATCGAAAGGATTATTTTTCCACTCTCCGAACCAAGCTAGGTTGGTCGGGCAAACTGACCTTCGATGCTTAATCCTAGTAGATTGATTCCAAAATAACGTGACAATCTGCTTGCTGCGGCTTTACCATATCAATCCTTTCTCGTCGGCCATGGTTTTACCATGACCTCCTCACTCGGAACGCTGACGCTTTGATCTGATTTTGCCTCGCTACGCATTTTGCCACGTTATTTTAGAATCGATCTACCAGAAACGGCGACTTGGCCCATTCACCGTTTCTAGTTTAAAAAATCATGGGGCGTTTTTTAAAACTTCATAAACAGCTTGCCATGCCTTATGAATGCTTTCTGACAAATCCGGACTTGTAGCATAATAAGTAGCCAAAAGTAAGGGTGTGTTGTAATCAGTTCCTGTATTGATTACCTGATTTTTATCCGCGCCGCGATCTAAAAGATATTGTGCCAGAACAGGATTATGATTTCTTGCTGCTGTAAAAAGCGGTGATCGGATTTGAACATCACTTTTTCCATTTTTCACATACACAATCATATTGATGTTAGCGCCTCTTGCCAGCATAGCCGATAACAATTCATAGTAAATTGACCCTTCAGCGCTGCCTGTCTCTCTCCCTGCGCAATCAACAGCTTCTATAAGAGGTGAATCGTTCGCATTATTCGATGAAATATCTGCGCCTTTTTCAACCAACACTTTCGCAACGGGAATCCACGCCTCTCTCAATGCCTTTGAGATAAGGGGATTATAAGTTTGTTGACAGAGCAGCGTTAAAATTGAAATTCCGTTAATCGATTTCGCATTAATATCAAAACCGGCATCAATCAGTGCCCTTGCTGCAGCTGGTAATTGTTGATCAATCGCAAGTTCAATCAGGTTTTTTCCATCCTGTTTGTAGCTACTCAGATTTGCGATGCCTCCAATATCTTGTAAAAGCTTCGCTAAAGCCCCTTCCACCCCGTTAGCAATGTCTTTAAGATCTTGTTCGACCACACTATTTGTTACACTAACACCGGTAGATAAGAAAGATTCTGCCTTAAATCTACGAAACGTTGCCTTATCAGAACTTACGCGATCATAAATTTCTTCTTGAATAACTTCCCTTCCAGTCACTATAACCCGACCATTAGCCGAACTAACTTCAATTAATTTATTTTCATTAATAATTATATCAGACATAACAGTCTCCGTTGTTTGTTATTAAAAGTATTTACTTATATTACTACATTTTTTAAAATTAGTCAATAATTAAAACAAAAACTATACACCCCATCTAAATAAACAAATTTTAATAATATTACAGACAAGCAACAATGCATCCAAATTCCGAAAAAACATAAATCATTGAAAATCAGCGACAAAATGAGGTTATTTGCCGTTTATTTAAGATTAAAAAAAATCAGCTGTAAAAAATATAATAACAGTAAAAATAAAGGGGCAAATAATTATGCAACAAATCATTATAAAGTTTATTTTACCGTTGATTCAAAAGAAAATCAAGACACGCTGAAAATTTTACGTTACGTTCCAGCGCGATCTTGGCTTTTGCGGCATGAACCTGAGCTCTCGCAAGAGAAACCGGATGGACTGAGGTCGATTGAGAAAAGTAGAGCAGCTGCTCATCTCCCGAAGTCAGCTTTAACTCCTGATCACGCACCCACATCATATAGGTAGAGAGCAGCAGCTCGGCTTGACGATGAAAAGAGATCCCCTCCAGCTCGCTCACAAGCGCATCGATTTCTTCGATGGCTTGAATTTTGGGGATTTTATTTTCCATGGCATCAATGAGAATCCGACCCGCTTTTTCACTCCAATCATTTTGCATCAAATCCAGCGCATGACCCAAAGACCCCATCGAAAGCCGCGCCAATGATTGCGAACGCTCGGAAGTGATCAAATGCCTCTCTTGCAAGAAAGCAGAAATCAGATCGTTCGGAATAGGCTGAAACGCCAAATGAATGCATCGCGATAAAATCGTAGGGAGCATTTCAGAGGGTGAGCTCGAAATCAATATAATCTGACAATCGAGATTCGGCTCTTCCAACGTTTTTAACAGCATATTCGCTGCAGCAGGCTGCATTCGATGCGCTTCATAAATAATGAAAACTTTTTGCTTCGCTTCAAAAGGAGGCTTATGAACTTCCGAGATCATCTCGCGGAGCTGCTCGACCAGATGAGTACCGCTCTTGCTTTCCGGCCGAAGAAAATGCAAATCGGGATGAATTTCCCTCTGGATTCGATCAACTGTTGACTCGAGTAAGGTTTGAGAGAGCGCTTTTGCAAATAAGCCCTTACCAATACCATCGGGGCCGCTAAATAGAATTGTATGGTGGAGATGACCCGATTCCAGAGCGCGCGACAAATAGGTTTTGATGGGCTCGTTACCGAGAAGGTTTGCAAAAGTCATCTATTTCAATAGTGAATATATTCGTTTCATCGCCTCGGCAAAAATAATGGCCGGGGTTTGCGCTGCATCGAGAAGCGTAAAACGGCGAGAATCTTGAGCATGAATCGCTAAAAACGCTTCACGGATTTGCTGATGAAAAGCAATACCTTCCGATTCAATACGATCATATCCGCGAGCGCCTGCGATGGCCGGCTGATTACGACGGGCGCGAGCGAGTCCGACCTCCGGATCGATATCGAGATATAAGGTCAAATTGGGCTGAACCCCATGACAGATAAAATCGCAAAACTGAGCTACCTTCTCAGAGCCAAGTCCTCGAGCGACGCCTTGATAAGCAATCGTCGAATCGTTAAAGCGATCGCACAATATGATTTTGCGATTCTCCATTGCGGGCAAAATGATCTCTTCAATTTGCTGAGCGCGCGCGGCTAAGAACAGGCATAATTCCGAGTAAGCGCAAAGCGGATGATTGGATGAATGATCCAGCAATAAAGAGCGAATATGCTCGCCGAGATGGGTTCCTCCCGGCTCGCGTGTCTTGACAACATAATAACCATCCGAAGCGAGTTGACGCGCCACTTCTTCCATCAAAGTGGACTTACCGGCCCCCTCGCCTCCTTCGAATGTGATGAATATACCGCGATGCAAGGGAAGCATTATACCTCTTCAACAACAACCGCTTCGATTTTTTGTGCGCCGACAACAACGTCTTCATCCCTGATATTGACCAAACGAACACCTTGTGTCGAACGGCCCATCACTCGAACATCGGTCATTGGAATTCGAACCGCTTGTCCGGAAGAAGACATTAATAGCACGCTATCATCATCTTTAACATTAATGGCAGCGACAACCATTCCGTTGCGCTCAGAAGTGATAATCGAACGCACGCCGACACCGCCGCGATTTGTCTGACGGAAAGAGTCCACTTGGGAGCGCTTGCCAAAACCATTTTCGCACACCACGAGAATCGATTCATCCGGATGAACCGCTTCGCATCCGACGACTTTATCTTTCTCATTCTTCAAAGTCACCCCGCGCACACCGCGAGCAACTCGACCGATTGCGCGAACGATCGCCTCATCAAAGCGAACAGCCATGCCGTTGCGAGTGAATAGCATGACTTGCAATCCCGGACGCGTCATTCGGGCAGCGATCAGCTCATCTCCATCATCGATATTGAGAGCAAAAACACCCTTCTTACGTGGATTACTGAAAGCCGACAGCTCTGTCTTTTTAACAACGCCCTTCAAAGTCGCAAGCAAGATACAAGCACCCTCTTCTTCAAAATTGCGAACGCGCAAAACAGCAGCCACTTTTTCGTTTTCATGCAAATCTTCGAGCAAGTTAACGAGAGGACGACCCTTTGTACGGCGGCCCGTTTCGGGGATCTGCCAAACTTTCGTCCAATAGCAACGGCCTAACGTAGTAAATAAGAGCAGATAATCGTGAGTGGAAGCGACATAGATATTCTTAAGAGTATCGGCCTCCTTCTTCATCTCCATACCGACTACGCCCTGACCGCCGCGGCGCTGTTCGCGGAAAGTATCGATCGGCATACGCTTAATATAATCGTCGCTGGAGATCGTGATCACCACTTGTTCGTCGGCGATCAAATCTTCCATCAAAAATTCGCCCTCTGCCGCTACGATCTTGGTCTTTCGCTCCGATTTCAAGCCCTTGCGCAGATCCTCTAACTCCTCACGGATCACATCGCGAACCATGGCCTCGGAGGCCAAAATCGCCTGATAATGGGCAATCTTTTGCAACAGATCTTTATATTCAGCGTCAATCTTCTCTGCTTCCAAACTAGTCAGCTGATAGAGGCGCAAATCGAGGACGGCATTCGCCTGCTTTTCCGATAAAGTAAAGCGAGCCATCAACTCGGATCGAGCGGCATCGCGGCTATGGCTGGCTCGGATGATTTTAACGACCTCGTCTAAATAATCGAGAGCTTTCAAATAGCCCTCTAAAATATGAGCGCGCGCTTCGGCGCGATTGAGCTCAAAACGTGTCCGACGTCGAATCACTTCGATGCGATGATCGATCCAGGCAGAGATCATCTGCTTCACATTCATCGTCCGCGGCAACCCGTGCTCGAGAGCAAGCATGTTGCATCCAAATGTCACTTGAAGATCGCTATTCTTGTAGAGTTGGTTGATGGTGACATCGGGAATTTCACCCTTCTTGAGTTCCAGCACAAGGCGAAGCCCATCCTTATCCGACTCATCGCGAATATCAGAAACGCCGGTCAATACCTTGTCATTGATCAGCTCGGCCAGTCTCTCGATCAAGCGCGATTTATTGACATTGTACGGAACCTCATCGATGACAATCTGCTGGCGGCCTGTTGGCATATCTTCAACGCGCATGAGCGCGCGAAGGATTACCTTGCCGCGTCCCGTGTGAAACGCTTCCTTAATCCCGCGATAACCGCAAATGATTCCACCTGTAGGAAAATCAGGCCCCGGCATCACTTTCATAATATCATCGACAGTCGTATTGCGATCATCAAGGAGAAGCAATGTTGCCTGGATCAATTCTCCCAGGTTATGGGGCGGAATGTTGGTCGCCATACCAACGGCAATTCCCGAAGAGCCGTTACAGAGAAGGTTAGGAAAACGAGCAGGGAAAACAGTTGGTTCAGTCTTTGTTTCATCATAGTTTGGAACATGATCGACCGTATCTTTATCGAGATCTTCCATGAGAGCCATGGCAGCAGAGGTCAATCGCGCTTCCGTGTAACGCATTGCAGCAGGTGGATCTCCGTCAATCGATCCAAAGTTTCCTTGTCCATTAATGAGGGTGTAGCGCATCACCCAATCTTGAGCCATGCGAACCAAGGTGGGATAGATCACCGTTTCACCATGAGGATGATAATCGCCGGACGTATCTCCGGAGATCTTGGCGCATTTCCGGTGTTTGGCTCCCGGAGTCAGATTGAGTTGGCGCATAGCAAAAAGAATACGCCGCTGCGATGGCTTGAGACCATCGCGCACATCAGGAAGCGCCCGGGAAATGATGACCGACATCGAGTAGCGAAGATAGCTCTCTTTCATTTCCTCTTCGACATTGCGCGGGACGATAATCTCATCTTTAGTATAGGACATATAATAGTCTCTCAAATATCGAGGTTTTTCACATACAAGGCATGCTGTTCGATGAAGCGGCGGCGCGGCTCAACTTCTTCACCCATGAGCATGGTGAACATATGGTCAGCTGCAATTGCATCGGGAAGCGTTACGCGCACGAGAATTCGCGTCGCAGGATTCATCGTCGTATCCCAAAGCTGGTCGGCGTTCATCTCGCCCAAGCCCTTATAGCGCTGCAGCTCGACTCCCTTGCGTCCATTTAGACGAACCGCATCGATCAGCTCGCGAAGAGTATAAAACGTCACCGTCTTATTCCCCTCTTCCAAGAGATCGAAAAGAGCTCCGTCCGAGATCATGTATTGATCAAATTTCAGGCCGAAAGAGGCAAGCTTATCCTGGTAGATTACCAGCCGATGGGGATCATAGATTTCAAGAAATCCGAGGGATTTCGGAACATACGATCGCATTTCATCGGTAACCTCTTCGGGAGGGATAGAAGCGAGCGTATCCTCATGAGTCTTTCTCTGAAAATCTTCGTTGTCTTTTTTAAGGGCTACTAGCTCCTCTTCGGTATATACATACTGTGTTTTCTCTCCAATCGCCACCTGATAACGAGGGTATAGACCGCTATCTGTGCGCGCTGCAAGAAACTCACGAAACGTTATGCCCTTACGCTCAATCGCGGATACGAAGCCCTCAAAATCAACAATAGTCTCCATCAATTTTTCGACACGCTCTTTGTCCAGCGTCTCTTTTTCGCCGGATCGGCGAATCAACACATCGCTAACCCCCAATCGGAGCAAATATTCATCCATCTCTTTTTCGGAGTGAATATATTGGCTCGTTTTTTTGCGCGTGACGCGAAAGAGAGGCGGTCTGGCAATATACATATAACCGTTCTCAATCAATGCCGGCATGTGGCGATAGAAGAAGGTGAGGAGCAGCGTCCGGATGTGCGAGCCGTCGACGTCGGCATCGGTCATGATGATAATCTTATGATAGCGCAGCTTGGCAGGGTTGAAATTATCTAAACCGATCCCGCAGCCAAAGGCAGACACCATCGCCCCGACCTCTGTATTCTGCAGCACTTTTTGCAAGCGAGCCTTCTCGACGTTGATGATCTTACCGCGGATCGGCAAAATCGCCTGGAAACGGCGATCGCGCCCCGATTTCGCAGAGCCGCCGGCCGAATCTCCCTCGACAATATAGATCTCGCAAAGCGCAGGATCGCGCTCTTGGCAATCAGTCAGTTTTCCCGGAAGACGCGCCGAATCGAGAGCGCTTTTGCGCAGTGTCAGCTCGCGCGCTTTTTTTGCTGCCTCGCGCGCTTGAGCGGCAATGAGCGCTTTTTCAGAAATAATTTTAGCGATTTGTGGGTTTTCATCGAGAAATATCGTCAGCTCTTCGCCAACGATTTGCTGAACGATCGATGCCACTTCGCTATTGCCCAATTTCTGCTTGGTTTGGCCTTCAAATTGAGGGTTAGGCACTTTGACCGAAATCACGGAAGTCAAACCTTCT
The DNA here is from genome assembly GCA_903889795.1 of uncultured Chlamydiae bacterium. GTDB lineage: Bacteria > Chlamydiota > Chlamydiia > Chlamydiales > SM23-39 > CAISYW01. The sequence goes on from CAISYW010000184.1 coordinate 20,414, forward strand.
CGCATATCTTCGCCGGTCACCGTAATTTTTTCCGACTTCAACTGCGGATGATTTTTAATGTAGTTATTCAGAACACGCGTCAGCGCAGTCGAAAAACCGGTCAAATGCGTTCCACCCTGGCGAGTTGAAATATTATTGACGTAGGAATAGATCGATTCCGTATAGGTTTCATTCCATTGCATCGCTACTTCGAAATCAACCGGACCGTCAATCCCTTCTTTGGTCGCATGAAAGTAAATCGGCTTGGGAAATAGTGGGTTTTTGCCCTCATTCAGATAGGCTACAAACGAGGATACGCCACCATCATAATTGAAGCGAACCACTTCGCGATTCGGATCGCGCTCATCTTGAAAAACAATAGTGATACCGCGATTTAAAAAAGCAAGCTCACGAAGCCGTTTTAAAAGAACATCATAGTCAAAATTCGTGACAGTGAAAATCGTATCATCGGGCCAAAATGTCTCTTTGGTTCCGCGCAGTTCCGTCTTACCGACCTGCTTGAGGGATGTAACGGGCTTACCGCGCTCAAAGATCATTTCATAGGCGATTCCATTGCGATAGACATCGGCAACGAACTTCTTAGATAGAGCATTAACACATGAGATCCCGACGCCATGCAATCCGCCCGACACTTTATAAGATGACTTATCGAACTTGCCGCCTGCGTGAAGAATCGTCATAACGACTTCAAGAGCAGAGACATCACGTCCCTGTTTAATCGACTCTTTTTCATGCTTTTCAATAGGAATGCCACGGCCATTATCTTCGACAACCACGCTGCCGTCGGGACGCAAGGTGACCGTGATTAACGAACAGTGGCCGGCCATTGCTTCATCGATTGAATTATCAACCGCTTCATAAACCAGCTGATGCAACCCACCGGAACTGGTATCGCCGATGTACATTCCGGGACGCTCGCGCACTGCTTGCAGCCCTTCCAAAACGGTGATTGAACTTGCGTTGTATTCCTTATTATCTGCCATCGTCGTCATATCCTACTTCATCCGATGCGAAAAAAAATGTTCCGCACTTGGGTTTTCGGGAAACTTTCTTGCAGTTTACGTAAAAGATGCGGCTTTTCATGCAAACTGAGCAAACTATATAGTGTCGAACTTTTCACTTTTACCGTGAGTACTCCATCGACAAAAGAGATCGCCTCGGTCATTTTAGCCAAATTCGGCCCGATAATCGATGGCCAGGCACTCAAGATATTTTCACCCGGTTCAATGTGGTTTTTCTGAATTTGTCCAAGCATCTCTGGGAGTAATTCTTTGATCGTTCTCGCTGGCGTTGCAATGCCGTCATAATTTTTGGGTGTTCGCTTCATATGAACCGATCATGACTATAGATCAGCCCAATCAAAAAATCAAGCGGTGGAAAGCACATTTTTCCACCCCCAAAAAAAAATTCAAAATTTAATATGATTCTCGAATGATTAGAAAAAATGCAGGAATGAATACTGGGGAGTGTACCAAAAAGATTCGTCTGTCGATTTTTGAGTTATACTGCAGTCGGCCTGAACATTTGATTTTTCATCGACATCTTTTGCGCTCCAATATTTCGCTCGATCTCGCTAACTTGCTGCAAGTTAGCTTCGATCTCCGCAATACATTGGAACGCAAAATCTTGTCGCCAAAAATCAAAGCTTCAGACCGACGGCAGTATACGCTCGATATAGATATTAAACTAAAAAGATTGAGCAGATGCCCCAGGCGATCAAAAAATAAATAGTCAAAGAGAGAAAATCATTAAAGGCAGTGACAACCGGACCCGCTGAAATGGCTGGATCGAATCCGATTCGGGCAAAAACAAGGGGAGAAAAAACTCCCAGCAAAGTACCTACAATACACCCCCCGAAGAGACCCATTCCGACAATAGCTCCCACCACAAACGGATTGGCTGAAGCGAGAACACTGCCCCCAAAAAGTACGATCAAATAGATTAGGATTCCGGAACCAACCCCAAAAATAGCCCCGGTCAGTAAGCCGCTGCCGAGCTCCTTCATGATCGTTTCTCTGCGGCTTGCAGCCGCCGAAAGAGCGCCGATCGCCATACTGCGTACGAGAACCGTACTGCATTGAAGACCAATGTTTCCGGACATCCCCGTAATCAAAGGAACAAAAAATAGAACAAACGTCAAAATGTGATTTTGAAAAGAAGAGATGACGCCCACGTTAATCAGCCCGGCCAATAACGTTGCAATCAACCATGGCGATCGTGTCCAAAATCGATTCATAATGGAATCGTGGGAAGTAAATTTTTCCTTCGTCCCCCCCATATGGGCAATCGTTTCATCAGCCAAATCTTCCATCGCTTCGACAACATCTTCGTGGGTAATGACGCCGATGAGATAGTTATTGTTATCCACAACAGGGAGCGCGGATATTTTGTAGCGCTCGACAATATCAATCACCTCTTCACGCGTTGCCTCCGCCGGCACTTTATGAAGGATCGGCCGCATGACTTGGCGTAGAGGGATATTGGGAGGATTGATCATCAGATTTCTGGCGGGAACATATCCTTGCAGCTCTTTTGTATGATTCAGGATAAAAATCCCTTTAAGAAAATCGATTCTCGGGTTATCGCGAATATAGGCCGCTACCTCGCCAATGGTCATATCCATCGTAAAAGCGAAAAACTCCGAGGTCATCAGACGGCCCGCACTGTTCCGGTGATGCTTTTTCTGCTCCTTGATCCGAGCCGCTTTTCTCGAGTCGATCTGTTCCATCAAACGGCGAAAACGTCGCTCAGACATATCTTCAGTTGTCCAGACGGCTTCATCCGCGGGCATTTTTTCAAATAGTTTTTTTAATTCCAGATCATGCAAGCAGCGAAACAAGATAATGCGCGTATCGCTATCGGTATTGACGATGAATCGGATTTTAGCCTCGCGATTCGGCAAATTCTCATACAACACAGAACGAATATTGGGAGGAAGATAGGAGACCGCGTATGCGAGGTCAATCGGTGAGTGTTCCAGAGCAATCTTCGCGAGATCGTGAAGACGAACCTCAGACGTTTGTTTATGAAAAGCCATTTCAAGCTTTTCTTTTAATATATCGTCGAGATGGCCGGTTTTCGATTCACGATTCCCTTGAGGGTATTTTTGTGCCTGCATTTCTTTATTAGCATGGGCTTCCATGTACACCTCAAGAAAATACTAGTCTTCGGGCTGCTCAAGAATAGATCATTGCCAATCCTAAAATGGGAAAGGTTGAAAAAGTAACAT
>CAISYW010000185.1 GCA_903889795.1 uncultured Chlamydiae bacterium
ACACCATTCGAGATCCGAGCCAAAAAGGGATTTACGAACGAATCAAAACTGCGATAAAAAACAACGTTTCTCTGGAACAGGTTGTCTATTTGACTGCGATTACCGCTCTCGCTCTAACGGGCACCTGGTATTCCCGCGCCCTTGGAATCTCTACTAAAGCATTCGATCCTTCGGGCCACATGATGCTCAAAATTGCGACTGCGGCAATATTATCGAACCAGCTCTCTTCTACGCCGGGCATCGAAAAATCGAAACCGAAGCAGATCCTATGCGGCCTTTATGCAGCAACTGACGCCATTTTAATCCATAATACGGTTCGTTCGTGCCACACAATCGCTGAAACAGCCGCCGGAATAGCATGGGGAATCGGGATCGCTAGCGCAGCTAAATTTCTGTCGAAAAGGTTTTTTTCTAGAGCACTTCCTTTATCGAGTCCTGAGGTTTGCGGTTCATCCACTGGCTGACCAGAATCACTCCGCACATATTTCCAAAAATATTCACCATCGTTCGAACACGGTCGATAATTCGATCAAGCGGCAAGAGAATGGTGATGGCGGATAAAGGAATATTGACGATTCTGAAAACCACAACAAGACTAACCATGCTCGTTTCCGGAATACCTCCCTCCGCCATGCCTCCAAAAATACAGGCGATGGCCAAAAGGATTTGCTGGGATAGCGAAAGATCAAGTCCGAGCATTTGAGAAAAAAACAATGCAGCGGCCATCTCATACATCATCATTCCCCCGACATTGATGGAAGCGCAGAGAGGAAGCATAAACCGCGTTGCGAAAGGATTCGATTTGAGGCAATCGGCCGCATGCATGGCGACCGGCAGCGTCGCTACGGAACTGGACGTACCAAACGCCGTGGAAAAAACCGGCAAACTCTGATAAAGAATCTCCCGAATCTTCTGCCTGGTTACGATTGCAACCGCAATCATTTGCCATAGGCCATGCAAAAAAAGACCGATGAAGAGCACGGCCACAAAACCGAGAAGAGCCATAAAATCGGATTTCAACGCCCCTCCCAGATACGATTGGGCGATTCCGGCTCCGACCAGGGTAAAAATACCAACAGGCGCAAGAAACATGACTCCATGCAAGCATTTTGTAGACGCATCCCGAATGCTGATTGCGAACTGGACAAAAGACTTTGCCGTCTCGCCTGTAAAAGCGCAGCCAAGACCGAACATAATTGAGAAAATAACGACCGGAAGCAATTCGAAATTGTTGAGAGCGCGAAAAATATTGTCGGGAAAAATCGACAATACGAAATTGATAAATCCAAATGATTGATGGGAAGCCGGATCAAACGGCTGTCCGTTGAGTATGAGGTCGGGATTCCCCCCCACGCCCGGGCGCAGTACATTAAAAAGAGTCAAAGCGATCGTAACAGCTACGATTTCGCTCACGAGCATATAGCCGACTACTTTCATTGAAAGAGATTTAAGGCTGGAAATATTGCTCGACATACCGCCAATAGAAGCAATCAGAGCGGAACAGATCAAAGGCAGAGCGAAGAGTTTTAATAAGTTAATAAATAGATCGCCTAAAAACTTGATGTTAACAAACAAGGAAGGCAAGAAGATGCCGAAGACAATCGCAGCAGCTACGCTAAATAAAATTAAGAAATTATTGTATTTAACAACTTTTCTAATCATAAGCCTATCACCTATCCCTATGGAGATGCTGGAAAACTCGCTTTCGAAAAGAATCAAAAGAATCGCGGAATGGGATTTCCCAGGGTCTTCCTAAACACTACAGATTTAGACTGCTCGGGAAATATTGTCAAAACTAATTAATAACCAGGATTCCCCATGGATATACTGGGCGCGAGTGGGTTCTTAATTTTTTGGCGACTAGATTTTGCGCCCTCAGAAGCAGTGC
>CAISYW010000186.1 GCA_903889795.1 uncultured Chlamydiae bacterium
AATCTCATCGAAGAGGCGAATGCCGAAGGAATTTCGACCCACTATTCTTATAATGGCGCGGGGCAAAAGATCTTCGAAGAGACAGCGGGCCGCATCACCGCGTTTGGCTACGATCCATTGGGGTTTTTAAACCGCATCGAAAAAGCAGGCCGGATGGGCTGATAGCTCGAATCTCTATCAGTAGATTCGCAAAATGGGGTTTCACTGAGTCTCCTAAGGGTTTGTGATAATTTCAGCAATTCACCAAATGGTTCGTTCGTGATATATACACAAAGTACTTGAAAAATCGAATTTCGGCTGAGTCAAAGGCTCAGACCGATAGCAGTATAGTTTGTGTATCGATTCGTTGATTGACTGAGGAGTGGTATGAATCCGTTGAATTATCCTTTAGAGCAGTTGGTAATTATTAAAAAAAACCGCTTTGATCAGGCTCTCAAGGCTCTAGAAGAAAAAAAGATCATATTGGAAAAAGCCTACGACAAGCTCTATGAATTGACGCAAGAGCGCGATGAAGCTTTGCAGCATAAAGTGGCAAAACTGACGCAGCTGCGCAACGCTCTCGATGAAGGAACGACCACTGATAAGATTCAGCAAATGAAAGTCTACCTAAAAATCGTTGATGAAAAACTCAAAGAAAAAGAGAAGAAAGTCGTCAATCAGCAAACAGAAGTTGACAAAGCGCAAAAGCAGGTTGATTTGGCAACTGAGGAGTTGTTTCAACGAAAAAAAGACCTTGAAAAACTGGAGATGCATAAAAAGGAATGGGAAAAAGAGGTGCGCTATTTGACGGAGACCAAGGAAGCAGGGGAACATGATGAGCAAGGCTCTGCGACTTATTTAAGCCGTAAACGGGATGTTGAAAAGCGAAAGAAAGGGGAGAGCTCTTAACCTAAAAACGATTCTGGATTAAAAGATTGTTTTTTTTGGCTCGGTTCATTCGCCGTTTCTAGGTTGATAAGTTTATCGAGAGATTCTAAAGTCAAATTTAGTAGCTGAATTTTTAAGGAACGTAATTTATGACCAATCGAATCGGTCCCATTCCTCCCGAATCTCCGCGCAGCGCAAAAGGCGCTCAAGGTCCCAATGCGGGAAAATTTGAAAAGAAAATGCGCATGGTCGAGGAAGTGGATAAGGTGAGCGAAACGGAGCTTGATAAACGAGGCAAACGCGCATTTAAAAAACCGGTTGAAGAAGAGGGTGATCGCGCTGCTGATGAAAATCGGGAGCCCTCGCCATATGAACCGAGATTTCACCCGCCAAAGCCGCCTTTGGGCTTTGCTGAATTGGATGAAGGAGATTCTCAAGGATTTCTTTTGGGCTGTGCCGGAACGGATGACGGAACAACCGAAGTGAACGTTGGCGGAGCTTATCAAGGGTCATCCTCTCCTGAGATTGCGTCGCCCCGTGCTCGGGATGTAACGTCTTCTGTTTCCTCTCGGTCTACACCTGTAGTGGACGAGAATCTTCCCGAGTCGGAGAAGTTTTGGGAGGGTTTCGATCTTCCCGATCAGCCGATCGAGCCAACTCATTATGAGGAAAAAAGTGCATCACAAAAGGGCGAAGAGCCGGCGGCCTTGCGAAAATTAGCGGATCAGAAAAAACAAAAAGAAATGATCGCTGCGCAAAAAAAAGCTGATTCAGAGAAAGAAGCTTTGCAGTTGAAGCAAAAATTTGCAGAAAAGAATAAAGAGACTTTTTTATCTGAAAAGAACCAACGGGAAGAGATTATTGCCGCTCAAAAAAAATCAGTAACCTCAAAAGAAGCTCCTCTGCTGCAGAAAGGATTGAAAAAGGAAGATGAAATTACGCAATCTCCTTGGCAGAGTGCTTCAAGAATTGATAAAAAAGCCAAGCTCATATCTGAAGAGAAATCGGAAGAGATGCCCCGTCAAATTAAAAAAGAAGAGCCTGAAACTCGCATGACGCCGGTAAGGGGCGGGAAAGAAGAAGATGTGCTGCTTCCTTATTCGGAAACAGAGGCCGCTTATGATCAGGTGCGAGATCAAAAAGAGCGTGAGAAGAAAAAAGTTAAAAGTGGCGATGCAACTGCCGTTACTCCGCCCGAGCCGCTTCCGCCGGCTTGTCAAAGAATTGCTGAAGCGGCTCAGACCTCGGCTTCACCTTTTTTGAATGCGCAAACAGCGAATCTCTTTTTTCAAATGGTCGGAACGATGGTATTCATGGGCGCATCCAAAGAGGGAATTTCGCTCACGGAAGTGGTGCTTAATTCTCCCGCCTTTAAGGATTCTGTTTTTTTTAATTCGACAATTGTCATTGAAAAATATGCAACCGCGCCCGATTCTTTCAATATCCGCCTTATTGGAACGCCTGAAGCAGTTCAGTTTTTCAGTAACAGAAACAATGTTGAAAATTTATCGACGGCTTTTATTACTGCCTATGAAGATCGGCGCATTTCATTTCGTATTGGCCGGATTGAATCAGAGCTTTCGCCGCACCGTCACTTGATTCGACGAAAAAAAGAAGGCGGAGCCAAGGAAAATTTAAAGTAAATGTTCATTTTGAAGCAGAGGTTTACATGACGCATGAGCTTCCTTTGGCTTGGGCGCGCAAAGTCGATAGTGCGCTTCGAGAGCTCGATCGGATTCCGCTTTATGGTAACGCGCCTCGATTTGATATCTCCCAAATATCATCATTGATTGCTACCCATTACGGCGCGCCCTCTTTCTCTGTGGAATTAGGTGAGTGCTCTTGGTGCGCGGCCGGCGAGGTTAAAGAAGGTTTGGGCTCGAATGTCGTGAGCCTGGGAATTGGTATTGTCCCTCTCGCAGGCGAGGTGATTTGGCTAATGGGACGCGAAGATGTAGCCCACCTCACCTCCTGGCTGATGAATGGTAAAACCCGCAGCAAGGCGATCAGCTCGGAAGTTTTGCAAGAAGGCTTTTATCGCTACCTGGCTCTTGAGGCGCTGGATGCTTTGCAAGGGTTGGAGCCGCTCAAAAGTTTTTCGTTAAAAATCAACGATGAGGGCGGTAGTCTTGAAAAAAACGCCTATTGCATCGACGTCAAATTCTCATATGAACAGCGCTCTTGCTGGGGCTGTTTGGTTTTATCTCCCCGATTTCTCACTTCCTGGCAGCGCCACTTTGCGTCGCTTCGCGAATTATTCTGTATGTCTTCGCTTGCACAGAGCGTCGAAGTGCCTCTCAGCATTTGCACAGGAACAATTTCTTTGACGACGGAAGAATGGAAACAACTGAAAATTGGGGATTTTGTTCTTCTCGATCGAGGCGGCTATGATCCGCGTCATCGCGAAGGAACGGCCGCATTGATGCTGGGCTCAACCGCACTCATTCACGTCAATGTGAAAGAAAACAAATTAAAAATGCTCGATTATGCCTTATTTTATGAGGAAATAATGAAAACGCCAGGTGAACCTGACAAAATCGGACCTGAAAATCCTTTGCCTGCCGAAGAAGAGCGGGCGATGGCAATTAAGGAATTGCCGCTACATATCACTGTGGAATTGGCGCGGCTCCGTATGACGGTAGATCAGCTAATGAAACTAGCGCCCGGCAATTTTTTGGAGTTGCCTGTCCATCCTGAGCAAGAAGTCTCTTTGACGGTTAACGGTCAAAAGATCGGCCGGGGAGAACTTGTTTATCTTGGAGAAGCTCTCGGTATTCGTATTTTGGAAACGGCTTAGGGAGATGCTGAGAAACTCGCCATCTGAAGATTTTGAATTATTTTTGCGAAATTGTGATTTTGGAGAACGGAGTTAACTTCCAGTAAGTTAACGTAGTTCGAAAAATCGAAAGTTCGCGAAAAGAATCATAAGATTCGCGGAATGGGGTTTCCCAGAGTCTCCTTAAGTGCAAAATTGAGCGCTCAGTATATTTGAAAATTTAATTAGCCATCTCTGTAAAAACTGTGCTCTCGTGTTTGCTTTTATTGATGGACTATTTTACGATTCAGAAAGGTTGATTGTCACATTTCAGAGCATGAACGCATGATTCGGATTTGGATTTATTCTTCTCTTGCCACCGCAATCTCCGCTGCTCCATTTTCTATATGGGCTGAGGAAGGAGATAAAAAAGGCGAAGCGCCTTCGCATCAACTTCCTGTCAGCTCAAAAGACGGCTATACGATCAACTACAATACCGTTTCCATCGTCGAATACATCCGATTCGCAAGTAAAATCTGCAATACGAATTTCATCTTCAACGAAGTGGAATTGCCCTTTACGGTGACTGTTGTTTCCGATGCTCCGATCACGCCGGAAAATGTGATGGCGACGTTGATTCAGACTTTGCGCATTCATGGATTATCGCTCCTTGAGCAAGGCAATAATCTCGTCATCCACAAAAGTACTTCCGTCCGCCAGCCTGCGACGTTGGTTTTCGGTGATGAAAAAAACACCACCAATGCACCAATTATCACTCGGGTCTTTCGTTTAAAAAACGCGAATGTCGATTCTGTGGCGGCGATTGTGCGTCCGATGATTTCGGAAGAGGCGCTCATTGAAGTCTCTCATGAAACGCGCCAGCTGATTTTGACAGATGCGACCTCGGTCGTCGATAAAATCGCGGCTTTGATCGAGAACCTCGACTCGCCCCACTCGTCCCTTGAGATTCGGAATTTTGAATCCAAATATAACAAGCCCGAATATCTGATTGAACTCGCGAGCCAGATCATGCATCCGATCGCGCAGGGAAACCCATTTATTCTGGTGCCCCAAACATTGGCGAACGCGATTTTTATTGTGTCGACTCCCGAATTGAACGAAAAAGCGGCCGCTGTGCTCGCCAGTTTGGATACTCCTCCGAAAAAAGTTGTCTTGTCGGAGCGTAAGATCAAATCGGAAAATATTTTTGTCATTAAATTGGAACATCGCGGCGGCGATGAAATCATTCGTTCCCTAAAAGATATTTCGAATAATCTGCAAGAAAGCGGGATTCTGGAAAACGATCTGATTGAAACCATCGATGGCGCCAAGTGGATTCGCGAGACGAACTCATTGATGTTCGTTGGCTCTGCGGAATCTAATATTAAGGTCAAGGAATTGGTCGCTTCGCTTGATATCGGCGATCGCGGCGAATCAAAGGCTTCCTTTTTCGTCTATCGCCCTCAAAACCGCAGCATTGAAGAGATCCAAAAATCAATGCAGGAGATGGTTGACAATCTGATTAAGACGAAAGGAGCCGACGACTCGCTTATTGTGACGATCCGCTCTCAAAAAGCCAATCCGCTGACGAATACCCTTCTATATTCAGGCGATCCGGCGACTTTTGCAAAAATTAAGGATCTCCTTCTCACTGTCGATACGCCGTCTGCAAAAGCAAGCAAATCAACTTCACGCCAGAATTTTTTCGTTTATAAGATTCAAGCAGCGTCCGCGGATCAGATTGAAACTTCGCTGAAATCATTTGCCAAGAGCCTGGAAAACTCAGGGCTTTCCGAATCAGGGATCGTTGAGGCCATTAATAATGTGAAATATATTAAAGAGACCCATTCGATGGTCTTTGTTGGCTCCGATGAAGCTTTGAAGCGTTTGCAAGAAATAGTCCCTCAATTTGATGCAGGAATCGGTCAACAAGCGGTTCCTCCCAGCACTCAATTTTTAGCTTACAAGCCCCAGGTTCAAAAAGGCGAGATACTGGTTAAGCTGCTCAAAGAAACTCTGGATAATCTGAAAGCGAATTTATCCGATCCTGCTCTTTTGCATTCTCTCGAGAGCATGAAGTGGGTCAAAAACACGAATACACTTCTCTTTACCGGCGATCCCACATCGTTGTCGCGAGTGGAACATTTACTCAGCACTCTTGACGTTCCCTCCGCGGCTTCTCAGAAAAGAGAAGCGATGAGGGGAAATTATTACATGTATAAGCTGCAAAATCCTCATGGAGAAATCGTCGAGAAAGACCTTGAGAATATTCTCAGCAACATGAAATCGGCGGGCATGAAGGATTCGTCCCTGGTGAAAGTTCTTGAGAATTTGCGCTATATCAAGGAGACCGACTCAATATTGTTGACCGGAGATCCTGCCGCCATCGAAGAGGCGAAAGAGATCATTGCCAAATATGACCTGCCGCGTGCGGCGGCTCCTGCTCGCAATGTTTATATGTTTAAGCCGGAAAATGCCTCCGTACCAAAAGTCGAGAAAGCCTTACAGGAGATACGCGCGAGTTTGACGCAGGGCGAGCTGTCGGATCCAAGTCTTCTTGCGATCATATCATCGATGAAATTTGTGGATAGCACTCATTCATTTATTTTTACCGGCACGCCGGAGGCAATTACAAAAATCCAGGTAATTCTTAAAGAGATCGATAGCGCAGCGCCTTTGGCTCTCAAGGGCAATTATTTTATGTACAAGCTGCAAAATCCCCATGGCGAGGTTGTGGAAGAAGATCTTGAGAATATTCTCAGGAATATGAAAGCGGCCGGCATGAAGGATTCGCCGCTCGTGAAAGTTCTTGAGAATATGCGCTATATCAAGGAGACCGATTCGTTATTGTTGACCGGAGATCCCGCAGCCGTTGAAGAGGCCAAAGAGATCATTGCAAAATATGATCAGCCCCGTGCGGTAGGTCCTGCGCGCAATGTCTTTATGTATAGGCCGGAAAACGTCTCATCTGCGAAAATTGAAAAAGCGTTTTCTGAAATTCAGTCGAGCTTGACACGTGGGGAAATGTCGGACCCCGCTCTTCTTTCCGCTATATCATCGATGAAATATGTGGATAGTACCCATTCGTTTATTTTTAACGGTACGCCGGAGGCGATTACAAAAATTCAGATTTTTCTTAAAGAGATCGATGCGTCATCACAAGCTCCTATTAATGTGGGTCAATCGACGTTTTTCTTTTATAAGTTGAAGAACGCTACCGGAACGCAAATTACCGCTTCGATCAAAACGATTATGAACGACTTGAAAAAGTCGGGCACGAGCGATGTTGCGTTTATGAATGCTCTGGAAAGTTTGAAATATGTTAGAGAGACTAATTCTTTAATGTTCACCGGACCTGAGGAGGCTTTGACCAAAGTGCAGGCTCTTGTCAGCCAATTTGATGTTTCCGGCACAAAAGCGGCTCCCAAAGAGGCTGGCGTTGGCGCGAGCGAATTTTTCGTCTATAAGCCTCAATCTCTTTCCGGCCCGGATCTCGAGACGACCATGCACGACTTTGGCGAAAATTTGAAGGCGAGCGGACTGAATGATCCTGGGCTTTTCAGTACTTTACAGACGATGAAATACAACGAAAAAACACAATCTCTCGTATTTACGGGCGATCAAAAATCACTCGATCGCGTGAAACAGCTTTTGAAAGAATTCGATAATGCCACCAATCTTCCCGGCGGCGCTACCGGCGACTCCTCTATTCAGGCGATCGACAATACGAGTTTTCTGGTCTATAAGCTGGAGTTCCATAAGGGCGGTGAAATTCAAAGCGCGCTTCGCCAGATCGCAAAGGATTTAACGCTATCGAATGCAACGGTCAACCAGGACCTGCTCAATTCGATTAATTCGCTTCAATGGATTGAAGTGACGAACTCATTACTCTGCTCAGGTGATCAAGAGACGTTGACACGTCTGAGAGAGCTCATTAAAAACCTCGACATTCCTTTGAAACAGGTGTTTATTGAAGTGCTTGTGATTGAGACCGAAATGACCAACGGACTTTCATTTGGTTTGGAATGGGGCGGCAAGGTCAAATATAAAGACAAGCTTTCCACAAGTTTCAATAATTTCATACCCACCGATAAAGTCCCTTATGGTAGCGATACTTTTCAGGGCGCCCTTGGATCCATTAATCCGCCAGCTATAACTCCCAAACCCTCAATGATTCCCTTTGCTCCCGACTTTGAGATGGGAGTGATCGGCGATATCATCAAATATAATGGAAATGCCTTCGTATCTCTTGGATCGCTTCTCAATGCCTTGGAACAAGACAAAGAAACCACGGTTGTCATGACACCCAAGATCATTGCGCAAGACAGTAAAAAGGCGACGATCTTCTCCGGAAAAAACATTCCATTTGCCGGATCCTTTGTTTCGAACCAGACTACGAGTACCTTGTCCACGACGAACCTTGAATATCGCGATGTGGGGTTCAGTCTTTCGATTACTCCTGTCTTGGGTAATTCCGAAATTATTACGATGGAGATCTCTTTGGATAGCTCAACGCAACTTGAGAATACATCCGGTTCGACCATTACTTTTAGTCCAACTCAAAGCGCACAGGGCATCACGACGAGTCGAACGACCATGGATACGACCGTTCATGTACCGAATAAAAACTTTTTGATTTTGACCGGCATGGTGAACAATTCCAATGTTCGAACGAAAACCGGCATACCCTGTTTAGGCGGCATCCCGATCCTCGGCGCGGCATTTTCTTCCAAGGGTGATACGATTTCTAACACCAATGTCGTGATCTTTTTACGGCCCACGATTATCAATTCTCTCGAAGAAATGAAAAAATTGACAGCTGATCAGGAAGAGTTTTTCCGCAATCAGGCAGGAACTCCGGCGCTAGAACATAATTATGATGAGGGGATGGAGCTCATCAAATCTCCTGACGATGAATAAAAAACTTCTAGGGAGCTGTCTAAAAATAACATGAACCATTTCACCGCGCCAAATCAACCTAAAATCGACGATCAAAAGTGGGGTAGTATTCACAGGGATACAACCCCTCTTTTGATCGTCGATTTTAGGCGATTTCGCGCAGGTCAAATAGTTCATGTTATTTTTAGACAGCTCCTAACCATTCTTTTTGCATCGCTTATCATTGCCGGTTGTTATCGGGTGACTGACAAAATCGAACCGCGCCTCAGTTATCAGGTTCAAGATCAACATCTTGCGCATTTGCACACGCCTTTTTCGTCATTGAATGATGAAGAGAAAATCTCCGATTGGGGCAAGGAATTGATTATCGCTGACGCGTTTCTTAAAGATCTCGATCTCTATCGAGCGGTTTCTACCTATAAGCGCGCTGAAATTCTGATTGGAGCCTCTTCTTTGGCTCGTAAAACGCAAATTCAGTATGGCATTCTTTTATGTTATTATCTGGGCAAGCATTACGACGACGCAGTTGAGAGCGTCAACAAGAGCCATTTGGCGAATGTGGATAAGAGTTTTCCCGCTTATCACGACCTGCTTTTGATTCTCTATGAGTGCTATCACGAAATGAACTGTCCGGAAAAAGAAGAATGTATCTATGAATTGATGAAAAAGGATTTTCCTCAGACGGCAGAAAAACTTCAAATTTCGCGTGCGTTGCGTGCGGGCGATTTAGATCAAATAAGTGTGATCAACAACGATTTGGAGCATCCTTCTTATCTCGATTCTCTGCTGGCTCGCTATAACCTAGAGCGAAAGTCTGTGGCTACGGCGCAAACATTCAATGCGCTTTTGCCCGGAGCTGGTTATCTCTATCTCGGCCAAAAAAAATCCGCCCTCACTGCCTTTCTTCTCAACGGTTTATTTATTGCCGCCGCTTATGAATTTTTTCATCATAACCATGTAGCGGCCGGAATTATTACAGCCAGTTTCGAGGCGGGGTGGTATTTCGGCGGCATTTATGGTGCGGGCGAAGAGGCGAAATACTTCAATGAAAAGGTCTATGAGCGCAATGCCTCTCGTATCCTGAATGAACATAAGCTTTTCCCTGTGCTCATGATGCTCTATGCGTTTTAAAATTCTGATTGTCTTGTTTTTTCCGCTTTTGTTATTTGCCAGGGAGCCCTTTTGCGAGCCGTGGGGACGCGATTCGAATTTACATTGGTCTGAAGAGCAGCAGGCTGCGAAAAAACAGGGCATTGGCGTTCGGATTGCCAATGCCATCATTCGCTTTCATCAGAGAGTCATATCTCCGGTGGATGGGCCGCGCAGCCATTTTCGGCCTACCTCCTCACGCTATATGCAGCTGGCCATGCAGCGCTATGGTTTTTTCAAGGGGTTTGTCATGGGCTGCGATCGGCTGCTGCGTGAAAATGATGAAGAGTGGGTCTATCACACGATTGAGGTCGATGGACAAACATTTAAATACGACCCAGCCTGGTTTGATAAACACACGGGACTGCGCAATTATTAATCTGCGGGGGAACATGGCGCCTGATTCAGGAATCATTGTTGCATGTGATTTCAGGCAAGAATGGCTTTTGCCATGGTGGTGGAGACATTATCAGTCTCATAATGATTATCCTGTTGTTTTTGTTGATTTCGGCATGTCAAAAGAGGGTCGAAGATGGTGTCATGAGAGAGGAATTTTGATTGAAATTCCCTCTCTTCGGATCTCTTTGACGGAAGATCTCTCGAGTGCAAAAAGAAAAGCGGGTGAAGAGCGCTATGGTCCCGGGATAGGGAATGTGCGTTCGGCCTGGTTAAAAAAGCCATTGGCTTTATTACAATTTCCCTTTGAGTATGGGCTTTGGCTAGACCTCGATTGTCAGGTGAGAAAAAATTTGGAGCCAATTTTTCAGGGGCTTTATCTCGGGTTTGAGATTGCCGTCGTAAAAGATCGCGAGCAGAATTTCGATTTTATGCTTCCCAACGAAATTCACTATAACTCGGGAGTGATCGCCTTTCGCAAAGGATCTTTTCTTCAGAAGTTTGCGGATTCCCTGATTCAGTGGAAAGATCAGTTGCCGGGTGATCAAGAAATATTATCCCGTGCGATTTTTCTTCATAAACCGGCTCTTTTGGAGCTTCCGGCGGCATATAATTGGTTTTTTCCGTGGGGCGCCAATGAGGAGGCTTCAATTTTCCATTATTGCGGTGGAAAGGGCAAGCGCGCCATTTTGGACAGCTTCGTGCCCGCCGACATTGATCCTTTATTATGCGTCATCCGGGAAATCAGTACTTGCTCTAAATGACCGGATTTAAATTGATAAAACAAGATTCGCTTCGCTAGCAGGATCGCCTTCGGCGGCAGGATGAAAAAGAGGATGATGAACGCATCGCTTGCCTTGAGTTCCACTCCTTCAGAGACGATTGCAAAACTCTTTTATATTCTATGGTTCTATGACCAAAATTTACCAACAGACCAATAGGTAAATAAGCTTCAGTAAGGTAGTTAATCGTTTGGGCTTGATGCTCTGGTAATAAACATTTGCAACATTTGAGTTCCACTATAACAGTTTCATCGACAGAAGCTTGGTTACGCAAGGAGTCTAATATAAAAACCTATTTTATCCTGCCGCCGAAGGCGATCCTGCCAGCGAAGCGGATCCTGTTTTTTAAATTTTGGAACGAAAATATGTTACTAATCGAGGGTTCGGAATGTCAATCCAAGGATGATCCGTTACTCTGTTTTGGGATAGGGCCGATTGGTTTGTTTGTATAAAATGACAAATGTAACGATGAGGGCTAAAGAGATGAATGAACTTAAGCTCACCCAGTCGGGGAAAAAGGCAGGATGATCTTGAGGAAGGATTCCGAGAATTGTCAGCAGGGCGACGACTACGCCCATAATCGCATCCCCGCCCACAAGTCCGGAGGAGAGCAAAATTCCCCGTTCCTGTGCGCCTTCCGAAGAGTTTTTGCGATTCACGATTTCACGAACAATTCCCCCAACCATCATTGTACTTGTTAGGGAGAAGGGAAGATAAAGTCCCAGGGCAAATGGCAGGATGGGGATCCTGAGCATGGCCATAATCAGCCCGATGATGATTCCTATGATGACAAGAGAGTAAGGAAGCTGGCCGTTGATGACTCCGTTCGCGATGATTGACATTAGCATGGCTTGCGGCGCAGGCATTCGATCCGATCCGATTTGATAGGCAGAGCTCAAAATATAAATTGTATAGCCGAGCGCTAATGATGGGATAATGACACCTACGATTTCTGCAAGCTGTTGCGATCGGGGCGTGGCGCCCAGTAAAAATCCTGTTTTGAGATCTTGAGAAGTGGCTCCGGCCAGGCAGATCGCCACACAGGCTACACAGCCCATTGTAATGGCAGAAATCAAATAGATTCGTTCTGTCCATCCCAGCATCACGAAAACGACGCATGTGATGAGCAATGTGGTGATGGTCATTCCTGAAACGGGATTGGATGAGCTTCCGACGAGACCAACAGTGAGCGATGTGACGGCGACAAAGAAAAACCCGAGAACGGTCAGTAAAAGAATGGTAAAAAAGTTCATCGGCAGGCCGGGAAAGAGCCAGAGAGTCAAAATCACTGCAATCGATCCCAGGATCAGCCAAGCCATAGAGATGTCTTTGTCTGTTCGCTCCAGATCCTTGCGAGCATTGAACCCGCCGACCAATTCTTTTAAGCTGACGCGGATGGTTTTATAAAGCAGCGGCGCAATGCGAAAGAGACTCAGTACGCCGCCAATAGCGACGGTTCCTGCGCCAATATAGCGGACGTAAGAGCTCCAAATTTCGCTGGAAGAAAGAATGGGGATGGAAGCTGTTGCGGGAAAAATGGCCGTATTGCCCAGGCCGAACACTTTAATCAGTGGAATAATCATCCACCATGCCATCGCCCCGCCTGCAAACATCAAAGTGCAGATCCTCGGGCCGATGATATAACCGACGCCGAGAAGGGCGGGAGAAGTATCGATGCTAAATTGCGCATTGTGAAAAAATTTGCAGGTCCATGTGGGAGTTTCTTTACAGAGGAAGAAGATGCTGGAGCCGATTTTATAAATTGAGGCGCCAATCATTCCCCATAGAGCCATGATGGCTGACTTGCTGCACTGTTCTCCCGCTTTTAAAATTTCTGCACAGGCCGTGCCTTCGGGAAAAGGCAGCTTGCGATGTTCATCGACAATGATAAAGCGCCGCATGGGGATCATAAATAATATGCCGAGAATGCCGCCCAATGAAGAGAGTAAAAAAATTCGTCCCACAGTGGGGGCTTCTCCGAGAAAGAACAGTGCCGGAATCGTAAATACAACTCCGGCTGCCAAACCCTCGCCGACAGTCGCAATCGTCTGGACGATATTATGCTCTAAAATCGTGGTGTTGCGGAAAAAGATCTTCATCAATCCCATCGACAGAATAGCTGCGGGAATGGATGCAGATATCGTTTGCCCGATCTTCAGTCCCAGATAGGCGTTAGCTACGGCAAAGAAAAAGCCAAAAATCATTCCGAGAATAGTTGCGCGTATGGAAAATTCTTTGATGTTGCTTTTTGCGGAAATGTGCGGCTCGAAGGGAGGTTCATTATCCGGCATGCAGCGAAACCTGTTTTACCTTAATTTTGTATATGCCTGAGTTGGTTATTAATCTGCAAAACAACATCGGTGTATTTTTTATCCTCTAACGAGGAAACCCCGCCCTTTTTCCTCTGGCTTCGAATTTGACTCTCAAAGCGAGTTTTGGAATTATTAACCCGCTGGCCAAATATGAGACAAATAGCTTGCTGCGGCTTTGCCGTATCAATCTTCGCTCGGAATCCTTCGTAATCAAGAATGAATTCCTCGCTTAGATCGCGAGCTAAAGCTCGCTTTGATCCGGCTTCTCC
>CAISYW010000187.1 GCA_903889795.1 uncultured Chlamydiae bacterium
ACATCCCAACGGTCGAAATCAGAGTTCCAGCCGCCGCCGAGGCGGAATCCGGGAGCCCAATCTGAATTGAGGCGAACGACGCTGCCAATGTTGTGAGTGTAGGCATTAGTAGCACTTTCATCTTTTTGCTGATAAGCAAAAGTAAAGCCGGTATTATCTGCTCTCCAGTAGAGGAAGTCCATTTCCAACGCTCCGCCCATTGCGCATTTGCAACTACGGGCTAAGCAGCATTCTCCCTCATTCACGCCGCATACCGCAGAAGCTGCCCGGTATGTTGGCTGCATTTTCGTGTTTTTTTGACTGCTCTGTGCTTCCAGGCCAACTCCTAACCCAAGTGTTAAGATCGGCATTACTTTCAACAATGAACTGAACATATGTAAACTCCACAAAATTTTGGGTCTATTTATTTGCATATCTAATTTTGGGAATTTCTGCAAAACATTTTTTAAATTACCCGTTCTTCTTTGTTTTATTAGTTGAAAAAATATTAAACAGATGTTTGTAAGATTTTGGTTTTGCGTGTGTTGCGTATTTTCACTTTGCGCGAGGGTGGGTTTTGTCATATACCTCGCGTTTCAGTTTGGAAGAGACGTGTGTGTAAATGGTTGTGGTGGCCAGGCAGGTGTGGCCGAGCAGAATTTGGATGGTTTTAAGGTCCATTCCATGTTCCAGCCAGTGGGTTGCGATAGTATGACGGATTGTGTGGGGCGTAATGCGCTCGGATAGGCCGCTGGATTTGAGATAGGCGGCAAAATTGCGATCGACGGAACGGGCGTTGAGCCGTTTGCCCCACCGATTTAAAAAAATGGGGATGGGATCTGCCTCTGCACGATGATCTGTTGCGTCGAGCATTCGTTCGGGATGGTTTAAGTATTTTAGGATCCAGTCGAGAGCCGTTTGCGTGATGGGCGTCATGCGTTGTTTTTTTCCTTTCCCAAAAACACTCAATTGCTGACTTTTCACATCCAAATTTCGTTTGCAAAGACCGACAACTTCGCTGAGGCGGAGGCCGGAGCTATAGAGTAATTCCATGATCGCCCGATCTCTTAAACCCAAATAGGAGGTCAAATCGGGCTGGTTGAGGAGATGCTGCACTTGAGCGTATTCAATCGAAACGGGGAGTTTTTTTTCACGTTTGGGGCTTTCGATCTCCTCGAGGGGATTTTCGGTGGTTAGTTTTTCTCGAATCGCGAATTTAAAAAAACTTCTTAGAGCGGAAAGACGGCGCAAAGTGGTGCGGATGCTCGCCTTGTTTTCGTAAAGATGCGCGAGATATCGCCGGACGAGCCGCTTGCTGATTGTGTCGAGCGGCAGGCTGTCCTTCTCTTGAGAGAAAGATCTAAATCCTTGCAAATCAGTTGAGTAGCCGCGCAAGGTGTGTACGGACACGCCTTTTGACAGCTTCAGATGGTTGAGAAAACGCTCAACGGCTAGATGAAATTCCATAAATCCCTTTTATCATGATTGGCACTTCTGTTAAAATGTTTGCGATTTCCAATGATTACATTAACAGATATTACCAAAAGCGTCGGCGGACGCACCCTTTTCGAGAATATCACGGCTTCATTCAATGAAGGCTGCCGATATGGTTTGACCGGTCCGAATGGATCGGGCAAGTCGACCTTGCTTAAGATCATTATGGGCGTAGAGCCTCCCTCTTCCGGATCTGTCAGCTTGCCGAAAAAAGTAGGCTTTTTAAGGCAAAAGATCGAAGAGTTTCGCGAGTTCACTGTGCTTAATACGGTCATCATGGGCAATCAACGCCTGTGGGATGCGATGCAAGAGCGCGATAAGCTCTATGAAGTGGAAATGAGCGATGCCGTGGGCATGCGTTTGGGTGAGTTGGAAGAGGTTTTTGGCGAAGAAGAGGGGTATAACGCGGAGTCCGATGCGGAAGTTTTGCTCGTCGGCATGGGGCTAAGCAATGATCTGCACCACAAGAAAATGTCCGAAATCCCCACCGACCGTCAATTTCGGGTTTTACTTTGCCAGGCACTATTTGGCCATCCCGAAGCTCTTTTATTGGATGAGCCGACAAACCATCTTGATTTGGAATCGATATCCTGGCTTGAGGAATTTCTACATAATTATTCAGGAACGCTGATAGTGGTCAGCCATGACCGCCATTTTTTAAACGCCGTTGCCACCCATATTGCCGATATTGACTATGAAACGATTATTTTTTATCCCGGCAACTATGATTCGATGTTTCTCACTAAAACGGCTGTGCGCTCGCGTGCCGAGGATGAGAATAAGGCCAAAGAAAAAAAAATCTCTCAGCTGAAGGAATTTGTGGCTCGATTCGGCGCGGGAACGCGGGCCAGTCAAGTCCAGTCCCGCATTCGGGAAATCCAGCGCTTACAGCCAATGGATTTAAAAAAGTCCAACATCCAGCGCCCCTATATTCGTTTTCCGGTGCCCACAAAGCAATCCGGGCAAGTGCTGATCAAGTTCGACCGAATCAATAAGTCGTATGATGGCCATCCTGTTTTTCGCAATTTTTCTTTGGAAATCCATCGCGGCGACAAGATTGCGGTCATCGGTAATAACGGACGGGGGAAGACCACTCTTCTCAAGATGATCGCTAGCGTCATTGCTCCCGATAGCGGTG
>CAISYW010000188.1 GCA_903889795.1 uncultured Chlamydiae bacterium
CGATATGTGCGGCGGTTTGGCGCCTCTTGCCGATGTGACCAAGACCAACGTCTATCATCTGGCGCGCTATATCAATCAAGAGCGGGAAATCATTCCGCTATCCATTCTGCAAAAGGTTCCTTCCCCTGAACTAAAGGCCAATCAGAGTTATTTGGATTCCTTACCGAAGTATGACACGCTCGATCCCATCATTGAGGACTACATCGAGGAGCGTCTCTCGCCGAGAGAGATCGCCAAAAAACGAAAAGTCTCTTACCTCTTTGTACAAGAGATCATTCATCGCATTCATCTGGCGGAATTTAAACGCCGTCAAGCGCCGCTGAGTATCCGTGTTACGCGAAAAGCCTTTAGTAAAGGCCGGAATGTGCCCATAGTCCAGAGTTATGAATGATATTCACGCAGCTTGTTTTGCAGTGTCCTGACGCTGATGCCCAATGCTGAGGCTGTTTTTGTCCGGTTTTCGCTGCTTTCTTGAAGCGTTCTGAGAATGTGTCTTTTCTCCACTTCATGCAGAGTCATCCCGGCCGGGCCGTCTTCTTTGGGCTTTTCAGGTGAAATGGGCTCGAGGCAGAGATGTTCGCTATCGATCTGCTCGGAACAATCCAATACAACGGTACGTTCGATGATATTGGCGAGTTCACGGACATTGCCCGGCCAATGATAGGCGAGCAGTTTTTGTATCGCGCGATCGGTGAATTTTTTTTCCGGTTTATGATTTTCAGCGCAAAAGCGCGTTAAAAAAAATTGGGACAAAGAAGCGATATCTTCTGTTCTTTGGCGTAGCGGCGGCAGATGAATCGGCACGACGTTGAGGCGATAAAAGAGATCTTCGCGAAAAATCTTGGACTCGATCGCTTCTTGCATATTGCGATTGGAGGTGGCGAGAAAGCGGATGTTCACTCGAATCGGGCGAGTGCCTCCGACGCGCTCGAATTCCTGTTCCTGAATCGCGCGCAGTAATTTGGGCTGCAGTGAAAGAGGGATTTCCGTGACTTCGTCGAGCAGAAGCGTTCCCTGATCAGCGAGCTCAAATCTTCCGGTTTTGCGAATATGAGCGCCGGTAAAGGAGCCCTTTTCGTGGCCGAAGAATTCCGATTCGATGAGCGTTTCGGGAATTGCAGCGCAGTTGACTTTCACAAACGGATAAGCTGACCGGCTGGAGAGCTGATGAATCGCTCCTGCAATTACTTCTTTTCCGGTGCCTGATTCGCCGGTGATGAAGACGCTCGCCTGGCTTTTGGCGATTTTTTCTAGATCTTGCAAAACACGTTTCATTGCGGGGCTGTTGGCGACCAGCTGGGGCAGTCCGATCGAATCTCTGAGATACCGGTTTTCTTTGATGAGGCGCGATTGCGATTCGCATTGCGCAACGGCCGCTTCGAGCGCTTCGGGGGGAAAGGGTTTGATGAGATAATTGGTGGCGCCCAGGCGCATTGCTTCGACAGCGGATTCGATGCTGCCGAAAGCGGTCATCATGATAACAAAACAGTGGGGATGGAGTGATTTTGCGGTTTTTAATACCTCCAGGCCATCTTTGATCGGCATTTTTCGATCCGATACAATTAAATCAAATGACTCTTGCTGCAAGCGGGTGATCGCCTCTTGACCATTCGATGCAGTGACGATCTCTTTTCCCATGCGCCTGAGGGTTTCTGCGGTAAAATTGCGCATCAGGGGTTCATCATCGACAACGAGTACGCGTTCGATCATTTTATTACCTCTTCAATGGGAGAATCAGGGTAAAAGTGCTTCCGCGCCCGACTTGAGAGCGCACATCGATTTGTCCACTATGCGCTTGAGCGATTTTCTGTGCTTCGACGAGTCCTAACCCCGTGCCTTTTTGCTTGGTTGTGAAAAAAGGAGAAAAGAGTTGCTGCAGCTGTTTGGGGTCGATTCCGATTCCGGTATCGGTGATGGCGATCTGACAGACATTATCGACTTTCAACAGAGTCAAGGTCAACAAACCGCCTCGGGGCATAGCTTGAAACGCATTGTAGATCAGATTCAATAGGCATGATTTGAGAGCCTCTGGATCAACGGGAACTAAGATTGGATCCGAGGAAATATGAATCTCGATCTTGACGTTTACCGGATAGGCAGGGTCGACCCGAACGAATTTGCCGAGCTGTTTCAGGAATGCGCCGAGCTCCACGGACTGGGGTTGAATTTGCACCGGACGAGCGTAAGAAAGAATCGTGGTTACCAATGATTCGAGCGATTTCGTGCCCTCGATGACGAAACCGGCCATTTCCTGGAGATTTTTTTGATCGGCCAGATCGCGGAAGAGAAGGGTTGCATATCCGCGGATACCACCCAGCGGATTGCGAATTTCATGAGCGACGGTGGCGGCCATTTCTCCGAGCTCTTTCATCCTGTCGTTGCGATGAGTTATTCTTTGGAGGCGTTGGATTTCAGTGATATCGCGTAATAGAATGATGAGGCCGTGATAGGTTTTGGGTCCTTCAAATACAAATGTGGTGGAAATTTCCAGCTCTTTCGTTTCAGTTCCTTGTTGGATCGTTTTGTAGATGAGTCGTTGGGCGAGGCCAAAGCGCAGTGATTCTCTGAGAGAAAATCCGAAGAAGTCGTCTGAAAAATGATCCCAGGCATTTTTAAAGAGTGCATCTTGTACTGTGACATTCAATAAGCGGGCGGCGGCATCGTTTAAAGTCGTGATACGCCCTTCGAGATCGATGAAAAGGATACCCTGGGAAATGTTTTGTAAAATATTATTGAGGTAGTGGGTGACAGAGTTGAGTTCAGATACTTTTTGCAGGAGGCTGCGGTGGGCTGCCGCCAATTCCTGATTGACTGTCTGCAGCCGCTGTTGTAATTTGGCATAGTCTTCTTTTAAACGACTCGTTTCTTCGGAAAAGAGTTGAAAGGCGTGCGACAAATGATGAACGCCCTCTTCAACGTTTTGGCTGTGCATTGCCAGCGCGGCCGTTTTTTGAAGTTGCGATAGCACCGGATCGGACATGCATTTCCCCCAAAATCGGGACTATACGGCAATCGTACATATCCTGGCCATGGCTCTCATATTATTTGGCTGTTCCGGCATCGAGCGCTCGGAAGAGGATAAGATTCGCCGGCGCAACTGCAAGGGCGAATATATTCATCGCAAGCACGATGAAAATTACTGCACCATTGCGCCTCCGGCTCATACGCCGCGGCTTGCGTATCCGTGGGAAGATCATCTGCCGCGGATTACGAAAGAATTCTTTCGCTGTAAAGGAAGTTCCGTTAATCCTCCTGTTTTAAATCAAAGTGATCCCGCCAATCCCGTTGCATGTACCGATTGCGAGGGGAGCTCGCGCCATGGTCTTCCCATTTTGCGGGCGCAGCAAGGGGTCTATCCGGTTCTCCTCGATCTTCTGAATCATGTGCAAAAATCTACCGGCAAGCGGGTGATCATTACGAGCGGCCATCGATGTCCCGCTCATAATACTTATGTCGATCCGTCGAAGGAAAATCGATTTTCGAAGCATCAGCTCGGAGCAGAAGTGGACTTCTATGTCCAGGATATGGAGAAGCGTCCGATGGAGGTGATCCAGATCATTATGGACTATTATAAAACGAATCCGCAGTACAAGGGCCAAAAGGAGTTTGAAGAATTCCAGCGTTATGACAAATCCGATGTAAAAGTAACGACGAAGCCCTGGTTCAATAAAGAAATTTTTATTAAATATCAGAGCGCATTCGAGGGGCGCAATGGGGACAATCGCCATCCTCATCCCTATATAAATCTGCAGGTGCGATTCGATCGCGATGCGAAAGAGCGTGTGGTTTACGACTGGAAAAGAGCCAATCTCGGCTATCCGCGCGATTGAGTTCTTTTTACGTAGATCTGTTCAAGAATAATAGTATAAGTTGTTTCCTGTCAAATAGATAAGCTGTTTTGTTTTTGGTGGTGCTGATTTGAAAAGATTTTCAATTTCTTTGAGGATTTCGGATTTGGGATATTTCAGATCGCGAGAGTCTTTTTTTAAAAGACCCGCTTCTCTATGATAGTCACCTATATTCTCATGCCGATGTGGCGAAATTGGTAGACGCGGTAGACTCAAAATCTACATCTAGCAATAGAGTGCTGGTTCGAGTCCGGTCATCGGCAAAAATAGAGCTCCCTTTTTGGGAGCTTTTTTTTTGTCGATGAAAAAGAGCCAAAGTCTTGGCTCTTTTAGGACGAGAAGTGAGGGACATGTCCCGAACCGGCGGACTGATGAAGACAATCGAACATCCAGCGAATGTTCGATTTGCGAATCAGGAGCCGGTCATCGAGAATTATATTGCTGTCGGCCTGAACATTTGATTTCAAGTTCTGAAACATCAAATTTAAAAATTGACGTTTTTCGGTCACTTCAGAACTTAGGATGATTTCATTGGAGCGGGCGGCCAAGTTCATGACCGGACTTGAGTCGCCATTCGATTTCTGATATCGCGGTAAGCGGCGGAAGCTTGGTTACGCAAGGAGTCTAATATATTTCTGGATGAATTTGTCATTGAATGGTTGCGAATCACATTTTCCGTTGGGCAACCTATCGATGATTTCGCCGCCTAGATCCAGAACGACATTTGGACCCAAATTCTTGTTTGGTAAATTTTGGAGAGATTCAGGACTCTTTCCTTGTCTTGCACCGCTGACCGTTTTGAATAAAAAGTAAAATCGATTCACGTTGAAGGAGGTATCGCCGTTATTTTCTACTTCGAGTTTAGGGAGATAGTTTTCAATGTGCTTGGCTTGAATTGGCTGAATCAAAACGTTGTCGTGTTTTTTGACGTTTGCTTCGTGGGTCATCACTTCATTCCAATAATCAGTGAAAGCAGCAGATTCTTTCTCTTGAACACCCATTTTTTGTAGATATTGGTATAAAAAAACTTTCAATTCGCTCTTTTTCACGCAAAAGGCTTGTTCCGGATTGATTTTGGGTGGATTGATTTTTCGAAAAGATTCCCACCAAATCAGTCCAATGCGTTGTATAACACCTTTTTGGTCTTGGCTGATCATGGAACCATTAGTCTGACTGATCACATTCCATGTATATTTTCCGCTTTTGTCGACAGAAGAAGGGCTCGGAGCAATAGGATTTTGGGGAGTATGAATCTCGTTAAATAAGATTGAAATTTTCAGTTCAGTAGGTTTTTCCGATCTCACTAGGATCAAGGGGGCGAACGACATAGGATGCTGGATAATAAAATTACTTGCGGCTGCTTCAGGAAGCCGCCCATTTCCTTTAACTCCGGCAAATGATCGATGCTTAAATTCACTATAAAAGACTCGTTTGAAGTAAGCCCTTGGTTTTCCTGCTTCATTTCGAAAAGCATCTTTTGTGAAGAAGATGTTAGTTGAAATCAAATGGTTATGCCAGATCTTTTTCTCGGCGGAACATAAGACCCCATTAATTTGATTTTGGTCGTCTGAAGAATAAAAATTAACACATTTATTTACTAATAAATTAAGCCAATTTTTCCCTGAATCATTAGGTGAATGAAAATTAACACATTTATTTAACAGAAAATAATGCCAAGTTTTCCCTGAATCATTTGTATATTTAACAACTTTTCCGACAAAATACTGCAATTCCTGGGGTGAATTAATTTCTTCAAAACACGTATAATTGTGAATTTTTGAATTGCTGATCGGATTAATCATTTTATCCCCCTATTGATTGAGAAGGATGTTATATTAAGAAATAGATAAGGTCAATTAAAGGGAAGGATGTTATATCGCTGTCGGCCTGAACATTTGATTTTTCATCGACATCTTTTGCGCTCCAATGATCCTCGATTTTCAGGAAAATTTCTATAACATCCTCTGGATCCATTTATCCAGACCCGGACGAAGGTCTTTTTGTTCGATAAAATGGACTAAATTGCCAAGAAGATCATTTTGCCCGAAAAGTTTTAATGAATGGACCATTTTACCGAGGCGAACTTGGTAGTTAGTCCAATGCTGTTTGTTATTGGTGAGATCGCGTCGATTTTCCAGATCCCATCCCCAAGATTTTGCAACGAGAATGACCCCTTTTCGATAGTTCTGGATAAATGCAGGGTCTCGTTTAAGTGCTTCCACATCTTCATTGGTCAGCTGATACTGCCGGCCGAAGCTTGCACTCTCTCGATTGATGGGGAACATCCACCAATCAAAAGAGCTGTCCGGGTGATTGGTGTGCTCTTGGAGGGCCTGCCATTCGCCTCTATTTGCTAAAGCCTGGAGCTTGGCTAGATGATTTTTTTGTTTATTTTTCAGAGCTTCTCGATCCACTCCGGTTCGCGAATGAAGCACAGCAGCAGGGATCCTTTGGTTTTGAGTTGAGGTGTCGGTTTTCGAAATTCGTTCAGCCAGATGGATTGCAACAAAAACAGGAATATAAAGACCGCGTGTGATTACAGCTAAAGCGATATTGGTGATTACCGAAATAATTTTTTTATTATTGGAATGATAGTCAGAAAATGGGTGAAAGAAAAAATTATAACACTTAACTTTCATGAAAATCCATTCAATTTACCTGATAATTGTACCGTTATTTGGTTGCAATGTCAATGAAAACTATTGCTTGTCAGCGACTTGTGGTTTGTGGGGTTCAGTAGCAGGAAGGTTTTAATTGAGCAAATCACATTATTTTTTTATCTTATACTGCTGTCGGCCTGAAGCTTTGATTTTTGAAGGAATCATGAAATTCTCTCTAACAGCGTTTGTCTTCAGTTCCATGATTTTACCAATTGCAATCGTTGCCAATCCTCCTCAAATTTTTTTTTTCGGAAGCAGCTATGAAAAAACTTGAGACAATGATTCCCTCTAATCCCTTCGTTATCTCTGCAGAACGGGTGAATGAAATGGTGCCGATGAGTGGGCTTGAAGTGGAGGAATTACTGATTGAGCTTATCCCGATCGCAAAGCGCTTCGCTCGTTCTCCTATATCTAATTATCAAGTTGGAGTCGCCGCTCTTGGAAAAAGTGGGAATATTTATCTCGGGGTCAATTTGGAATTTTCAGGTCAACCCTTGAATGCGACTGTCCATGGCGAACAATTTTTAATCGTGAATGCGAGAAATCATGGCGAAACAGAAATTGTTGCGATGGCTCTGTCTGCAGCGCCTTGTGGGCATTGCAGACAATTTTTAAATGAAATCGATGAAAAGGGGCAATTGCAGATTCTGATCCCCAATACTCCGCCAAGGAATCTTTCTTCTCTGCTACCTGAGGCTTTTGGGCCGAAAAATCTCGGTCTTGCCACCAATTTATTCGTTCTGCCGGATGTTTATCCTCCTTTTACTCATGAATCTCCCCTAGTAGCGGAAGCTCTAAGGGCTGCCTGCGCCTCTTATGCTCCTTATAGTCATTCTAAGTCGGGTGTGGCGATTCATACGAGTGATGGGAAAATTTATTCTGGATCCTGTTTAGAGAACGCCGCTTTTAATCCAAGTCTTTCACCTCTTCAGGCGGCTTTAGTGGCTCTTGTAACGGATCTGCGCCGGTATGATGAAATTGTCGAGGTGGTCCTCGTTGAGAGGGGTGCTGCGAAGATCGGCTATGAAAGGTCTGCGCGAGCGCTTTTAAAAAACATTGCGCCGGATGCTCAATTTCATCTGGAAAATCGTGAATTTTAATACGATATTAAATATCAATTCTTATCCGTCTAATTATTAGTTAGTTAATTGATGCAATTCTCAAAAAAATTACAGGTGATTGCTCGATAAATATCCGGTATGAGACAATTTCCTTAATGAGGCTTTAACGTGCGTTATTTTTTTTCCTGTCAAACCAAAGTCCTTTTTACCACCACGACGACCGGCGTCAGCCGGTAGTATCTCCTTTTTTTCTATCAATTTTTAAAGATTTCTAAAAAACAAGTTTTAAATGGAGACGTATATGTTCCGTAAAATGCCAATTCTTCTATTGGCGATGATTATTTTGGTGGGAATTTCATTCGATTGGCTTCCGCCAGTTTGCAAATCTGTTTTATATGGGATCAGTCTATCCCTCAAATCTCTGATCGTTTTTTTGCTTCCTTTTATGATTTTTGGTTTATTGTTTAAAACTTCGGTTCAATTAGCTAAAAATGCTTCGAAATGGATTTTATTAATTTTAATTGCCATCTGCGTGTCGAACTTTTTCTCCACCATGGTGAGCTACCTTATAGGCACCGTTGCCTATCAGTTTGATTTATCAATGGCTATTCCAACTGAAAGCGTTTCTTTAATTCCCCTCGGAAACTTTTCATTACCAAAATTAGTGGGCAATAGCCAAGCGATGTTTGCCGGCTTGCTGCTGGGAATTTTGTGCGGATGGCTGAAACCTTCTTTTGCAGAGAAAATTGCAACTCATCTTGAGAAATTCATTGGTTGTTTATTGAAGTCCATTCTCTATGTTATTCCTCTGTTCATCGCAGGATTTATCGTCAAAATGATGCATGATGGGGTGATGAGCCTAATTCTACGCCACTATGCCTTGATTTTTGTTTTAGTGGCCGGGGCTGTTTTTACTTACATCGGATTGATTTATTTTTTCGCAACCGGCTTTCAGTATAGACGTTTTGTTCAGAGCATTAAAAACATGCTTCCCGCGGCTATTGCAGGGTTTGGTAGTATGTCAAGTGCAGCAGCGATGCCTTTGACGATTTTAGGAACCGAAAAAAACTCGAAAAATCCCGACTTAGCGCAAGCAATCATTCCTGCCACAGTGAATATCCATTTGATTGGAGATTGTTTTGCGATTCCTGTTTTTGCTTTTGCGATCATGAAGAGTTTTGGAGTTGCTGAGCCGGCGTTTTTGAGTTATTTAATATTTGCCAGCTACTTTGTCATGGCAAAATTTTCTGTCGCTGCTGTTCCAGGCGGAGGTATTCTTGTCATGCTTCCGATACTTGAAACGTACCTGGGCTTCAGCGGAGAGATGTTATCTCTCATCACCGCCCTCTATATTCTCTTTGATCCGATCATTACAGTTGCGAATGTACTTGGCAATGGCGGGTTTGCGATGGGAATCGGAAATTTAGGCAGAGTTACTTCAGCTGTCTTAAAATGAAAACAGAATCATGGGAGGAGCTGCTTCCTCCTATGATTCTTATTTATACTGCTGTCGGCCTGAACATTTGATTTTTCATCGACATCTTTTGCGCTCCAATGATCCTCGATCTCGCTAACTTGCTGCAAGTTGGCTTCGATCTCCGCAATACATTGGAATGCAAAATCTCGCCCTCAAAAATCAAAGCTTCAGACCGACGGCAGTATAAATCGAATTCTCAATCATCGCGAATGTCTGTCGCGTTGATTGATAGTTGTTTTTGCAGCTAGATTTATTTTTTGACTATTTATTATGCGGTTTGTTATAAAAAATAAAGAGTCTAAATTTTTCTAGATTGTTTTCTTTTTAACTCGATGTGTTTTTTTTGGTTTGATAGTTATTTTATAGAGAAGCGCTTATAGGTTTTAATAATATTTAATGGAGAAATATATGAATTTTTACGGTGAATTCGAAACAGACAAAGTTATCAGATCGTATTTTCCCGATTTATCCTACAAGGGAACCTTCATCGAGGTTGGTGCTGCAAGGCCGGATTTCCTCTCTCTTTCGAGGCATTTTAAGGAAACCGGGTGGTCGACTATTGGAGTTGATGCAAATCCAGTATTTGCTGAAATGCATAGACAGGCTGGTAACAGAATAATTAACGTCGCATTATCTAATTACATCGCTGATGATGTTGATTTTCAAATCATGTTCTCTAAAGATAATGCGGGTTACGAAGGAGGAGTAGTAACGATGGAGTCTTTCTCTTCTCTTAAGCCGTGGTCACACGTTGGATCACAGATGACAAATGGTCTTTATAAAGCCAAGAAGATCATTAAGGTAAATGTTAGGACTTTGGATTACCTCTACGATCATGATCTAGCCGACATTAAAAAGGTTGATGTGATTTCCATTGATGTTGAAGGCGGTGAGCTAGATGTTCTGAAAGGTTTAACTAATAAAAATTTATACCCAACACTTTTTGTAATTGAATGTCTTTATAACAATAGAAACGCTGAAGAAGCAGCTATTCTAGGTTCGATGGGCTATATAAAAGATAAAGCGCAAAGTCACAATCATTTTTACCGGAAAATGAACTAATGAACGTACTAATTATCAATAGCAATGAACCTTCCTGCGGTGTCTACCAATTCGGAGTCAATCTCTATAACTTAGTTAATTCGGCCAATCACCCTACTAAATGGCACATCGCGTATTGTGCCTCTAGTTCTGATGTTTTGAATGCCGTCAACACATACAACCCCAATGCTATTATCTTCAATTATCATCCATGTACACAGCCATTTGTGAGTTCTAGTCTAATCAAGCAGACTAAGAAAGTCTGTTTTGGCGTATATCATGAAATTTCACAAGAAGAAGCGGATACAATTCAGCCCGGTCTATTCCACCATTGGATCTGCAGCGATCCATCTCTTGTTATCAAGAACGCGCACATTTCTAAGTTCAGCAGACCGATATATCAGATGTGCAATACTAATCCTATTCCCCAAGTTCCAACTTTCGGAACGTTTGGTTTTGGATTCGCCAATAAGGGATTTTCGAGAATTATACAGGCAGTACAAGAACAATATGATAATGCCGTGATCAGGATGCATATTGGGTTTGCTAAGTTTGGAGATGCATATGGTGTTGGAGCGCGCCAACGGGTTATTGAATCTTTGAATTTAATTAAGAAGCCTGGAATTAGTTTAATTACCAGTCATGATTTTCTTTCTACTCTTGATTTAATGCAGTTTCTCGCTCAGAATACGGCTAATATATTCCTATATGATGACATGCATCGTGGAATCTCGAGTACGATTGATTATGCTCTTGCTGTTCGACGTCCGATCATCATTAGTAAATCATATATGTTTAGGCATATTTGGAACGCGCAGCCTAGTATTTTCATTGAAGAAAAAACAATCCCTGAAATTGTCGCTAATGGATTTGCCCCATTGGAACCTTTTATGCAAGCTTGGCATCCGCAGAATTTAGCTAACGAACTTATAGCTATTATTGAGAGATTCATTACCGTGTAATACTTCATTTCTCAATTTAAATATCGTTAGAAAAAGTTATATGTTAACAGTGTGATAAAATATTTTTAAAAAATCTTAATAAACGGTGATTTAATGATACTTAAAAATCCTGAAGAAGTTAAAAAGGCAACTCAAATTATTTTAGATAAAGGGTTATTGCCAAATTTTTCTTGTCCACCTAAAGATTGGGATCTTAGTCTGTCTTTGGGTTGTCTGGAAAACATAAAATTCGCCAATAACAGTAAGGTTGATGTCCTTGATATGGGGTGTCAAGGTTCAGTCGTATTAGTGAATTGTTTGAAAATGGGGCTGATTGGAAAGAAAATAGGAATAGATTTTGTAGCCGTGCCGGAGGAAGATGGAATAACCCATGTGATCGGGGATATAACAAACACAAATTTGGAAGATGGCTCATTTGATGCGATAACATGCTTGTCAGTCATTGAGCATGGAGTTAATCCTTATAAGTTATTCAATGAATGTTCTAGGCTTTTGAAGCCGAAGGGTCAATTGCTATTGTCTTTTGATTATTGGGATCCAAAGCTTCGTTCAACGGAGACTCCTTTTGGACTTCCTTGGTCTATTTTCTGTAGACAAGAAGCTGAAGGTCTGATTTCAACCGCAAAGCGGTATGGTTTGATTGTCGCAAATGATTCGGCTGAGAATCCTTTTGCCCATGTCGAAGTTGATTGGAATGTCGATCAACCTGTGATTTACCCCGGCTATTTTTCTCCAGGGCAATATAGATATACTTTTGGATTCTTGGCGTTTACTAAAGATTAGATATAATTTATTTGGTTCTATGTCGATGAAAAACCAAATGTTCAGGCCGATAACAAAATAACTAAAGGCCGTTTTTCAACCTCGCTAACTTTTTATAAGTTAGCGAGGTTCCCTCAAATGGATTTTATGCTTTGACAATCTGGTATTCCGGTCCTAAGTGATACACCGCGTTCGAAAAACAGCCACCTGTACCTTTGACGGCTAAATAATCTGTAACAATCGTGGCTGTAACTCCGGTCGCAAGCAACGGAAGTGAGCGTGTAACAAAGTCAGGAGCGAATGTGTGTACAGGGCCGAGGCTAAATATGGTTCCTGCAACTGTCGCAATTGTAAATGCAGTAAGTGCGAGGGTACCAACTGTTAGTGATGATCCCACCGCACCCCATATTAAACCTTTCAGGGAATTTTGATGGTTTTTCAGAACGAAAAATTCATCCTTACCATTGATTTGATTGATTGGAAAACTTCCGATAATAGTCATTGGATCTCCTAAAAAGGGGTTGGATGGGGTGCTATTATAATGAGATTGCTTGATTTATGTATATCGACGATTTTTTTTATGGAAATGGTTTAGATAATAAATCAATTATATACTCCTTTCAATTTAATCCGAATGGGTACGATTGAACAGGAAGGAGTATAGATCAGCTTTTTCTCCATTGATAGATTTGTTTATTGAATTATGCTGTCTTGTTTTGTTTGAAGATTTGACTCTGTAATTATAATTCATTCTTGATTTTGTTGATTTTTTCTCAAAAAATCTGCTAATTTGATTTTTGGACAGAATTATTTTGCACCCTGGGAGATGCTGAGTCTGTCTCTTGCGCTTTTTGATGTTTTTTCGGCTAAAATGTCGATTTTATCAACTCGCTAACTGATAATGTGTTGGTCTGTTTTTTCAATCGCTGTTTTACCAAAAACCTTACGCAAGCTGCGTGAAATTGTTTTTTTTTCTGCATCTCCTTAATAACCAAGAGAGTTTTTATGACAAAAGAAATAGTAAAGCATCGTAAAGATGAAAGAAAAAAGCCAACACTGACACCGAAAGAACGAAAGGTGAAGAAGCTGGAAAAAAAACAGAATAAATCCGGAAAAATCTAGCCTTTCTCAGCAGATGCCAGATAAGTCTATTCCGCCTATTTTGCGATCGCAAGAGGAGTGGCTTGTCTGGCATTTTTATTCAAAAACATCTTTTCTAATAGATCTTTTTATATGAAATTTTTAGTGCTATTGTGAATCAATGGCAGTTGTGCTAAAATGATAATATAGGTTAATTCTGGTTTGTCTGTTTTTGATAGGTTTTAATAATTCATAATA
>CAISYW010000189.1 GCA_903889795.1 uncultured Chlamydiae bacterium
TACGTCCTCGTCGACAGCGAAGCCGATTTAAAAGCGCTATTTAACGAACTTTTACAAAAAAAAGAAATTGGCATCGACACCGAAACGACCGACATTCGCCCAATGGTCGCCGAACTGGTCGGCATTGGTTTTTGTTATGAGCCGGGCCAGGCCGCCTATATTCCCTGCAACGGGAACTTGGGCCCTCTCAAAGTTCTCTGTTCTCTGCATGATTTTTTTAATCGCTATACCGGCGGCGTTTTTGGCCACAATCTCAAATACGACTGGCATGTATTGCAAAATGCGGGGATTAATCTGAAAAAGATCTCCTTCGACACCATCCTCGCATCCTATCTTCTCAACGCGCAAAACCGCCGGCACAATCTCGACGAACTCACCTTGGAAAAATTCAACAAGATCAAGATCCCCATTACCGATCTCATCGGCAAAGGCAAACAGCTGCGAACCATGCGCGAGGTTCCCATTGAACAGGTTCAAAATTATTGCTGCGAAGATGTCGACTATACGGCGCGGCTGAAAGAATTATTCGAAGAAGAGCTAAAAGACACCAAGCTCGATCGATTACTCCATGATGTCGAAATTCCATTGCTCACCATCCTCGGCAAAATGGAGCGAAAGGGCATTTTTCTCGACCGCGAAAAACTGAACGTGTACGGCAAAGAGCTGGAAAAAGAAATCATTCTTCTCAAAGAACAGATCTTTCAGGAAATCGGCGAAGAGTTCAACCTCAACTCGCCCCAGCAATTGAGCAAGATCCTGTTTGAAAAACTGGAAATGCAGATGCCGGGCAAAAAACGTTCAGGCACTTCCACAAGCGCCGATGTACTGGAAGCTCTGGCCGAACAATATCCCGTAGCCAGCCTCATTCTCAAGTACCGAACGCTCGAAAAAATGCGCTCGACCTACATTGAGTCCCTGCCCGATGAGATCAACGCAAAAACGGGGCGCATCCACTGCACATTTAATCAATCGACCACAGCCACGGGCCGTCTCTCGTGCCAAGACCCGAATTTGCAAAATATTCCTATTCGCGGACCGCAGGGACACCGCATCCGCGAATGCTTTTTGCCCGAAAAGCAGGGCTGGAGCTTTGTCGGCGGAGATTACTCGCAAATTGAGCTGCGCTTATTAGCGCATTTTAGCGAAGATCCCGAGCTGATCAAGGCATTTCAAAATGGAGAAGACATCCACGCCTATACCGCATCTCTTGTCTTTGATGTTCCCTTAGACCGGGTAACCTCTGAAATGCGCTCGCAAGCCAAAGCGGTCAACTTCGGGATTTTGTATGGCCAGGGCCCCTACAGTCTATCCAAACAAACCGGCTTTTCATTTGCGCAGGCCTCTGAATTTATCAAGAAATATTTTGAGCGATATCCCCGCGTAGCGGAATATATAGAAAATTGTAAAGCGGCGGTGCGCAAAACGGGCATTGCAACGACGCTCACGGGCCGTCAGCGCCCCATACCCGAAATCGACAACAAGAACCCAATGGTCCGATCCGCAGCGGAACGCCTCGCAGTAAATACGCCTCTGCAAGGCACTGCGGCTGATCTGATCAAGATGGCCATGATCGAGATCGACCGCTCGATCGATCATTTGCGCCTGAAAGGGGAAATGATCCTTCAAATTCATGACGAATTAATTTTTGAAGTTCCCGATGGGGAGATTTTGCATTTTGAAAAAATGGTAAAAGAAAAAATGGAAAGCGTTTTTCAGCTCCATGTTCCCATCGAAGTCTCCATCTCCGTTGGCAAAAATTGGGGCGAATGTTAAAGTTAAAAAGAATTGCGATCACAGGTGGGATAGCAAGCGGTAAGACGTCCGTTTGCCGGGTTTTTCAAGAACTCGGAGCCTTTGTAGTCAACGCAGATGCGATAGTCCACGAATTGCTCTCCCCCAATACCAAACTTAGTCAGCAAGTCATACGCCTTCTCGGTAATGATATTCTCATAGATGGGAATCTGAGCCGGCGAGTCATTGCGGATAAAGTTTTCATGGACCCGGAAGCATTACATGCCCTTGAGAAGTTGCTGCATCCTGCAGTACTCCACAAGATCGAAGAACTATACCAAGCGGCTTGCCATCATGGCTTGTACACTGCTTTTGTCGTCGAATCACCGTTATTATTTGAAATTGGTCAGGACAAATTCTACGATGTGGTCATTGCTGTTACCGCAGATGAAACAGCAAGCCGCGAGCGGTTTTGCAAAGCCGGTTTTAATCCTGAGGAATATGAACGCCGTATGAAACGACAACTTCCTCCTCAAGAGAAGGCGCGCCGCGCCGATTATGTGATTAACAATAATGGATCGCTCGACAACTTACGCGAGCAAGTCATCGAGTTCAACAACCAACAAATCGTTTAGAGGTCATCTTTCATGAATCATGAACAGCAACAGCCGCCGGTCGAACAGAATTTAGAAAACCCACGCCCACCCACTGGTTATGAAACCGTCACCAAAATCTCTGATCTTCAGAGGATGAATATTGACCAATTACAAGGCTATGCGCGCAGCATTGGTTTGAAGCACACAGCTTCTTTGACCAAATCGCAAGTAGTTTTCGAAGTCGTCAAGACTATTTCGGACCGGCCCAATGAAGTGCTTTACGGCGAAGGCGTTCTCGAAATTCTTCCCGATGGCTTTGGCTTTTTACGTTCGCCTAACTACAACTATCTTCCTTCGGCCGAAGATATCTATGTCTCGCCAGCCCAAATCCGCCGATTCGACCTCCGCAAAGGCGACACACTCTATGGATCCATCCGCGCGCCGAAAGATAAAGAAAAATATTTTGCCATGCTGAAAGTGGATCGGATCAACAACAAAACTTTTGAGCAGACGCGCGATCGCCTGCTCTTTGAGAACTTGACACCGCTCTATCCCGAAAAACGCCTCGTAATGGAAACGGCCAGAGAAAAACTGTCGATGCGCGTTCTCGATCTCGCCGCACCGATCGGCAAAGGGCAGCGGGGCTTGATCGTTTCTCCTCCCAAATCCGGTAAAACCGTACTGTTGCAGAACATCGCGAACGCAATCGAGACCAACAATCCCGAAGTGATCCTGATCGTCTTGCTGATCGACGAGCGTCCGGAAGAAGTGACCGACATGATCCGTACGGTCAAAGGCGAAGTCGTGGCCTCAACGTTCGATGAACCCCCGGAGCAGCACGTACGCATCGCCGACATGTGCATTGAAAAGGCACGCAGGCTTACCGAATGCGGCTACGATGTGGTCATTTTGCTCGACTCTCTGACCCGTCTTGCTCGCGCATACAATACCGTCCAGCCCCACTCAGGCAAAATATTAACGGGCGGTGTCGATGCGAATGCCCTGCACAAACCAAAGCGCTTTTTCGGCGCGGCCCGTAACTTGGAACAAGGCGGCTCGCTGACGATTATCGCTACAGCGCTCATCGATACGGGCTCCCGTATGGACGAGGTGATTTTCGAGGAATTCAAAGGCACGGGAAATATGGAGCTTGTGCTCGACCGCCGCCTCGCCGACCGCCGCATCTATCCTGCAATCGACTTGATCAAGAGCGGTACGCGAAAAGAAGAGCTCCTCTATCATCCGGGCGAATTGGAAAAGATCTACCTATTGCGTCAGGGAATTGCCGATTTGACGCCGCTCGATGCGATGAATTTGCTCATTTCTCGCTTGAAAAAGACATCCAGCAACGCGGAATTTCTCTTATCGATGAAAGAATAGAGGTATCCGAAAAAAATCGTTTTCGCTACAACACGGTTTGGAATAGCTTATGCGTTACGTAACGATTATCACCATTTGTGTTATCGCCATTTTTTCTGCGGTGTGGGCGTGGAATTTTGCGCCCTCATTTCGCACAAAAGTTGAGGATTTCTTTACCGCCAATACTTTTCAAACTCTCGAAGTTCGTTTTTCTGCGGAAACCATTATGGATCGCCATAAAAAGGAGTTGCTCAAAGACAATGAGCACGCTTTTCTGGCGCCTTCATTAAAGTTCTACCCTTATCTTCTCATGGAGGTAAAGTATAACCGCAGCTACGACAAAACGAACGAGGGAGTCATTCTCTGGGGCTTAGAGGATGGCGAAATGGTCATCAATACGAGCACCTGGGAAAAAACCCACGGTTTTAGAGATTGCATCGCATCCAACGCGACGAGGCAAGAATTTAAAATCATCAATGCCCTGGCGGGACATGGCGGTGCATGTGACCGAGAAGGTCTATCCAAATTTCTCAACATCGAAAATCATGTTCTGGACACGTGGGCCGATGTATGCCGTAAAAAGAGTTTGATCGTCCAAAGCGGCAATGTCTATCGTCTGCATCTTCAAAATCCTCGCATACAAGTCGTTCCCGAAACAAGGCTCGATCAAAATCTCGTCACGAAGCACACAAAACATGCAGTTCGCGCCAAAAAGCGTTTTCGCTGCTCTCAGATTGAACAAGTTGCGCGCGCGGCATTTGGCCCGGACTTTGCGATCCGCAAAACGACGGAAATTTTTCTCCCCGTTTATAGTATTACCGTCCAAAATCCTGATGGATCGCAGATGACATCCTACTGGAACGCCTTGAACGGAGCCCGCATCTCGCAGCCCTATTTTTTTGAATAAGCGACTTTTCTTGAGAAAAACAATGTTTTTCTCGTATGCTTTCACCCACTGGAAAGATGGCTGAGCGGCTGAAGGCACGTCCCTGCTAAGGACGCATACTCTGATAAGTAGGGGTATCGAGGGTTCAAATCCCTCTCTTTCCGATTTTTTTCTTAAAAAAATCGAAAGAAAAAGAGCAAATTTCTCATCTAAAAGATCATCGCCTCATCAGGACATCATTCCATATTATTATTTGAAGAGGACAGCTCCCGGGTACAATAACGGTTTTTCAAATCAACTTTCAGCAAGAAAGCGGACGTAATACTAAAAAGGTAATTATATTGTAACATATTAATATACTATCTTTTTAACTCTAAATAAGTTAAATTACTATTCATCAAAACATTACAAAATCATATTATGAACGCTATCAAACCTGCCAGCTCTTTACCGACCGGATCGCGACCGGATATTCATACAACGCGTTTTGCAGCGCTAGAAAAAATCAAACGAATCACTGAGCTCCAATTGAGTAAAATCCGGCTCGGCATGCACTCTGCAATCCACTCACTCTTTCATCGATCGATTAGCAAAGAAAACATTTCACCGGCTTTGCTCGAACATCGCAACCGTTCACTGGATCACATTGCAGAAAGCCTCGGCAAAAAAATGCTGTATGCGCAAGAAGCGATGATCAAAGAGCCGGATCACCCAGCTTTCAAAGCTGTATCAGGATCGAATTCTTTGAAAATCAATTGCGAAGAAAAAACCGTCGGCCCTTATGAGTTTGGGGTATCCCATTGCCAGGGCAAACGTCCTACAATGGAAGACAGCCATCTGGCGTGCGAGGCATCGATCCGGATCGGCGGATCTGCGCATTACGCCCAATTCTTTGGAATCATGGATGGCCATGGAGGAAAAAAAGCGGCCGATTGGATCAAAGCAACCTGTGTGAAGCAATTTCAGCAATGCGTGCAAAAGCTGGAAACA
>CAISYW010000190.1 GCA_903889795.1 uncultured Chlamydiae bacterium
ACAATCAAATTGGCTTCCACGACAGTTATGAAAATTACATCAACAATCTGAATTTAGTATGGAAAGAGTGCTATCGCACTCTTCACAATGGTTGCAGGTTGTGTGTTAACATTGGCGACCAATTTGCAAGAGCAGTTTATTACGGTCGTTATAAAGTCATCCCTATTCGTGAAGAAATTATCAAATTCTGCGAGAACATAGGATTTGACTATATGGGTGCAATCATTTGGCAAAAAGTAACAACTTCTAACACCACAGGCGGTGGCGTTCAAATGGGTTCTTATCCCTATCCAAGAAACGGTATTTTGAAACTCGACTATGAATTTATTCTTGTTTTTAAAAAACTCGGTGATGCACCAAAACCAACAAAAGAACAGAAAGAACTTTCTAAAATGACTGCCGAAGAGTGGAACACTAATTTTGCAGGACATTGGAATTTTGCAGGAGCAAGACAAAATGGACACATCGCAATGTTCCCAGAAGAATTGCCAAACCGACTAATTAAAATGTTTTCATTTGTTGGAGAGACTGTACTTGACCCATTTTTAGGTAGTGGGACAACTGCATTAGCAGCAAAAAACTTAAACAGAAATTCTGTTGGTTTTGAAATCAATCCTGAATTTTTCCCATTTATAAAGGAAAAATTAGAAGTTCGACAAAAAGACTTGAATGGAACAACTTATGAGTTTGCAACTCAAAATCAATCAACGATTGACTTTGAAAATGAAATCAGCAAACTACCTTACATCTTCAAAGACCCGCACACTCTGGACAAGAAAATTGATGTAAAAAAATTACAGTTCGGTTCCAAAATTGATAAGGACAGTTCATCCCAACGAGAAGAACTTTATACCGTTAAAGAAATTATTAGCTCCGAAAAAATTAGATTGAGCAACGACCTTACTATAAAACTAATTGGTATTAAAGAAGACCCGCTAATTAATGGCAAAGCAATAACTTTTCTTTCGGATAAGACTAAAGGGAAAAGAGTATTTCTAAAATTTGATAATATGAAATACGATGCAGAAAACAACTTGCTTTGCTATCTGTATTTAGAAAACAAAACTTTTATCAATGCTCATTTAGTCAAGAGCGGTTTGGTGCAAGTGGATAGTGATATTGATTTCAAATTCAAAGATAAGTTTTTAAAACTCAGTCATGAACAAACAACAAATTAAAGCCCGTATTTTACAGATCATCAACAATACTATTGGGTACATAATTGCTGATGAAATATTTAATCAACTTTTACAAGGTGTTGACCCTGGTAGAACTCAAGAAACTATAAGGAAATATATTAGGGAACTTGTTAATGAACAAAATAATTTAATCGGAAGCTCTAATCATGGTTATTTCAAAATAGACACTCCTGAAAAAGCTCAAGAAGCAATTCGTTATTTATTGATCCGCATACCTGATTTGCAAAACAGAGCTGACAATCTAAGGACAATTTGGAATAATAACAACCCTAATAATCAAATATAATATGGAAAAAGAATGGATAACAGGCTCGGACGGTGAAAACTTAAAATTTAAAAGAGAAACACTTTTGAATTATGGAATGAATCGGTGGGGATTAAATAAAGCTCATAGTGTTGGCTCAACTTCTGAGCTTATTAGAACTTGCGCCCCGACAAAATATGAAGAATGGGAAGAATTCTATTTTACAAAAGCCACACAAAAGAAAAAAGATGGCTTGAGAATTACCAGAGAATACATTGCGGGACTTGGACAAACCCTTTTTGTCAAGTTATCTGAAGTTGTTCAAAATGAATTGTTGTCTATTTCAGAAGATGAATGCATTGATTATGCTTACAATCTTGTTTTAAACAGAACTTATGAAGGGTATAAAACTGAAATAGAGACAATTTACGGACAATTGGAAGGAGCGGTAGAAAGAAAAATTGAACCTGCACCAGATAATTGGGATAGAGCTTATTGTGTTGATTTTTTTATTAAAATTAATGACAAATTCATTGGAATTCAAATCAAGCCGATTGCTTCTGGTCAGGCATTAAACCAATACCAATGGATAGAAATGCACAAAGTCAATCATGCAAAGTTTGAAAAGGAATTCGGTGGAAAAGTATTCTTCATTTATTCTACTAAAAGTTCAGCAGGGAAAAAGACGATTTATAATATAGAAGTAATTGAGCAAATAAGAAACGAAATTATCCGACTAAAAGCTTGAAATAAAGCCACATACCGCTAACAAATGCTATAGCAAATGCGGGTATGCGTGTTCGTTGAAACATTTGAAATCTTTACATACATTTGTGCTGGTTGACAGTTGAGCAGCAATTTATTCCCGCACTTGCCATAGCGTCAGCCGTTAGGTCAGGTTATGGCGGGCAATATACCCTTTTGGCGTCCCCTCCATGTCGGAAGCTTGCAGCATTTCACCATCAGTAAAAATCACTCACAGAAATCCCTCCCGTAGTTCCCGCCACGCCCGCCATCTGGAGCGCTCTGGGTCCGCTGTGCAGCGGATAATTGTCCGAGTACTTTTTTCTGAATGCAACAATAAACTCCTCCTGGCTATTCCTGAAATCATCAAGCAGCTTCTGAAGAGTCCTGTCGTGACCAGCTCGATTGTTGTTAAACCGCTGAGTATCTGCGTACCATGTCGGACCGAATGCCTGTGACAGGGTATTAATCATTTGGGCTCTTACGGCAACCTCAATCTTTTCGATCTCACCGAGCACTAATTGCCGTAACTCCCGGTCAAAACAGTAGAGTTTGAAGGCATTGTTAAATGAAGCGTTCGGTTTGAACCGGTGCAGATGTTTGGGTTGTAGCAGAAGCGGGTGCCAGTAACCGCTTAACCTGTAGTAGCTGATATGATGGAGCAAATGCAGGGCTTTCGTACCATCCTCAACAAGCAGACCGCGATCTTTCAGAAGCTGTAGCTGCTCTTTATGGCTTAAAGGTGGTTTTGTATACTGTTCCAGCATAGAAGAGGAGGGTGCTGACATAAAAACAAAAAGCCCACCCTGAGCGCGCTGTTCTTACGGGAAGCGGGGTGAGCATGTTGAGTTCATAATAAAAAGAAATACATGAAAAAGCAATCAAAATCAATATTCCGTCCCCATCCAGAACTCTTTCCATCCGCAAAATCGGTTTTCCGCTTTTGCTCATAACCTGACATCACAATCCACCCAACACCTGAAGCGCTGCTCTCCGCTTCGCTCCGTTTGCGCAGCCAGCCGGGCGCGCAAGCCAACTGATGCCGGCCACAAATTACACAATAATGATATTCACCGTGGAAGG
>CAISYW010000191.1 GCA_903889795.1 uncultured Chlamydiae bacterium
GCCGATGAGCGTACTTGGTTGGCCGAATCAGACCGCCGATCTGAAAAAATTTTACCCCACATCGACCTTAGTCACCGGCCACGACATCATCTTTTTCTGGGTCGCCCGAATGATCCTCATGGGCGAATATTTTATGAAAGACGTGCCTTTTCATGAGACATTTTTACACGGCCTGATTTATGGAAAGTCCTATTGGCGGCGATCTGACGACGGTTCGATTGCCTATGTGAAGCCGGAAGAAAAAAAACGCTATGATCTTGGTGAAGCGCTTCCATCCGACGTCGATTCGAAATGGGAAAAGATGTCCAAATCGAAGGGCAACGTCATCGACCCCCTGGAGATCATCGATGAGTATGGAACCGACGCAATGCGAATGGCTCTTTGCTCCAGCGTGACGCAAGCGAGACAAATCGATCTCGATCGCCGGCGCTTTGAAGAATTTAAAAACTTTGCCAACAAAATGTGGAATGGCGCGCGTTTTGTCTTACTCAATTTGGAAGCAAATAATAATCTGCCCGCCTTGAGTGCGGATGCTCTCAGCCTTGATCTGGATTATTCTCTTCTCTCTTTGGAAGATTGGTGGATACTATCGGTTCTCAATCGAACCGTCGCCGAGCTCAATCGCAATTTTTCCGAATACACGTTTGACCGCGCTGCAATGCGAGGCTATGAATTTTACTGGAATGATTTCTGCGCCCTTTACGTGGAAATCGCCAAACCGGTTTTATTTGGCAAAAAAGGCACTCCTCAGCTCAGGGAAAACAAACAAAAATTGCTCGCGATCATTCTATGTGCGGCGATTCGTTTGCTCCACCCTATCGCCCCATTTATTACGGAAGAGATCTTTTCACTATTGAAGCAATCCTTCCCGAATCTGAAACTGCCTAAAAAAAGCGATCCCTACACCCACGATCTGATTGCCGCTCTGATCTCTCCGTCCTGCATTGTCGCTCCTTATCCGGCTCTTCTCGACGAATCACACATCTCCCCCCATGTTGAATCGATTTTTCAACAAATGCTTCAACTGGTCTACGCCGTGCGAAATATCCGTGCAGAGATGCAATTGGCCCCGTCAGAAAAAACGGATCTCTATATCTACGGCTCTCCTGAAGAGAGCGATTGGCGAATCGCTATCGAACACCAGGAAATGCTCCTCGCGCTGACACCGACCAATCGGATCTATTTCGTCAAAAATGAAACCGATCTCCCTTCGTTTGGCGCTAGCGCACTCGTCGGCCATCTGAAGATGTTGGTGCCCATTCCCGATTCATTTAAAGCCAAGGAAAAAGAGCGCCTCAATAAAGAGCGAGAGAAGTTAGAAAAACAGCGCGACACCACTAAAATCAAACTCTCCAATCCCGACTTTAAAGCGAAAG
Organism: uncultured Chlamydiae bacterium; assembly: GCA_903889795.1. Classification (GTDB taxonomy): domain Bacteria; phylum Chlamydiota; class Chlamydiia; order Chlamydiales; family SM23-39; genus CAISYW01. The sequence continues at coordinate 1,377 of CAISYW010000191.1, forward strand.
CTCCCGCCGAAATCGTTCGCAATCTCGAACAAGCTCTCGAGCAAGCTGAAAAACAGCTCGCTGCGATTGCCGAAAAGCTCAACTTGCAATGAAAACCCCGCCCTTAAGGCCTTGAAGTTACCCACATCTTTCATAGAAACCTGAATTTCTTTTTTTAAACAAGATAACACCTTCGAAACGAAGGCTAATGATATGCATGGTGCAGGGGGCCCTGCAACCCAATATATTTTTTATTTTTCTGGGGTTCGGGTGCTTCCCCGACATGCATATCCTTAGCTGCGCTTTGCAGCGTTATCTTTAGCCATGTTTCATGGCGTAATCCTGTCCTTTGTTTTAAATAGAGGACTTGTGGGTAACTTCAAGCACTTAAGGGGGGTGGTCTTCCGTAGAGGATGAACGCCGACAAATTTACTTCTTTAAAACAATTTGATTCGCCGGTTGGCTAATATGCAATTACCGTGAGCGGTCCGATGGGAATTCGGAATCTCAGAGAAATTGGCGATCTCGATCTGACTGCTATCGGCCTGAAGCTTTAATTTTTGAGGGCAAGATTTTGCGTTCCAATATTTCGCTCGATCTCGCTAACTTGCTGCAAGTTGACTTCGATCTCCGCAATACATTGGAACGCAAAATCTTGCCCTCAAAAATCAAAGCTTCAGGCCGATAGCAGTATAACACGTTAGCTCTAGCAGGATCATTAACGATGAGGACAAAAACAGCCACCTTCTAAAAAACCGTTAAACGGATTTTGTTGACAAAATGCAGGAGCACAAGGACTTGGATGATTGATACGATATTTAACCAGAAAACTGTTTACAGTACCGCGAAAAAAATAAATCGTGGATGCCAGAATCAACACTCCTAAAACAGTGTTGGTAATGGCTTTATGGCGAGCAACTAATTGGTTGCTTCTTAAAAGGATTAAAGAAGATCTACTAACAACATCATGTACGAATATCATATACATCTCCTAAAAAATGTTTAACAAATAAAAACACAAGTTTCACACTAAACAATTATTAGACCGTCGAATAACAAAAACTTCATCATTTTATAGGAATCGGCAACATATTGCATCCTTGTAGGGCTTCGCGTAAAGGTGAGAAAGTTGCATTCAAAAGCGGAGCTGAGCAAAGGGCTATTTCTAAATATCTGTTTTCCAAATAACTCAGGACAGTACGGAGATTCAATCCTGCAAGATTTGCGCGATTTATGGGCTGATGAAGACTATCCGGTAAAAGAACAAAACAGGTCGGTGCAAGCGATTCTCTTCGATTTTTTAAAATTTGAACTTCTTCAGGTGCTGTTTTTTCAACAATCATTTGAATACTTTCTAATCTAGATTGTTCATTGCGACAAGCAGTCTCCAATGATTGAGTGGGTGGACTATCAATTAACGCTTTTAAAAGTAAACCCGTTCCGGCAAAGGCCACCAATAGCGCCAAAGGTCCGCTAAAAGTCATTCCTACTAGAAAGGCAGCATAATCTATATAAAATGCTGTTTTAATCGGGGAGACCGAACTATGTAAAGTGTCAGCTAGAGAGAAAGCATTATCAACTAATAGTTGTAGAATAGTTTTAAAGGTAGTTTCATCGTGAATTCCCATATCATGAATGATTTTAGCGATGACTAAATCGTCATTAATTGATGTACAGTGTTCATCAAATTTCTTTTTCCATTCAGAAATTGTCTGACAGGATTTTTTGTCTATAAAATCAAGCGTCGCTTCAGGAAATAACTTTTCAACAAGTCCATTTGGCAACAACGTATTCAACTTATTTCGAGCTCTCAACATCATATCATATTGGAATGGAATAAAAAGAGAAGGACGAAGCATGTATTCCAGAAAAGCTGAAACAGAGTCAAAAGAACAGGTTCCCCAAGATTGGCTATCATGAAGTTCTCTGGTTGTTGGATTACCGAGCTGCTTTTGAATTATCTGATGAACAGGATTCATACTGATCACTGAAGGTTTTGTCTTGAAACGTATCAGATTCATCAGAAATTTTTGATCAGACACAACTTCTTTTGTGAGACCAGTAAAAAGTGAGGTTCGACTCTGAGAAGATCCTATTAGATCAAAAACTGTTTGTCCGAATTCATTTCCAAGCCCAGTATTGAAGATAGAAAAATGATACTCCTTTTCACGAACTCGCTGAACTTCATAAAGTACGGCATGCCCTTGACATCCTCCAGGAATAATCATACTTTGGCCCAATTTAAGGTTATCAATCGCAATTTCAAACTCGTAAGCCAAATCAGCAATTTTCATTTCGATAAAATCGTCAGGTTGGTTCTCAAGAGCAAGGCAATATAAATTGTACATCCTACCATGCATTTCGGCACCAGTCTGAAGCAATGGAATAGCTTTTTCAATTTCCAAGCGCTGGTCTGCAGTTAGCAAATGACCAGAAGAAGAAAGGAATATTTCCAAATCTTGCTTGAGGGTTAGAAATGAAACCATTTGAACAGAACCAAAGCGATCAGCTGAAACAAAATGACCTTCAAAAAAACCAACGTTTTTTAATGTGCGGAAAGCGGCATCTTTTATCTTTTGGTGAGGATTGTCTAAGAATGTATTTTTTATATATTCATTAACTTTATTTAGAATTTGCGCAGAAATTTTTCCTTCGATTTTTTTTTGCTCTTGGATCGCAAAAAATTTAATATGATCAACTTTTAAAATGACTGATAATAAATCTTTTTTACTATCCGGATTAGAGGATCTATCGCGGAATTTTTCCAAAACATTCAGAAGATTTTGTGTGGTTTCCACACGACATTTTAGACTTTTTTCCTCTAGCAAATATTCATTCAATTTATCCAAGACATTTTTCGAGACCTGAGCAACAGTTAAATCGATCTCGCCAATTTTGATCTTCTCGCCACCATTCCAAGACGTAACTGCTTCACGGATATCTGAAGCCAGATCGTTTAATTCGGATCGAATTTTCATTTAATTTTCCCTTAAAAAATTTTAAATGTTAATTTTTAAAACAGAAACAGATAATAATCAAGGTAAATAAATTATATTATCCCATCTCTGATTGCAAATTTCTCTAAAATTCGAAAAACTATGCGCAGAAGTGGCGAGCTATCGCTATTCAGTATTCGGAGAGGAGACAATCTTCGATGCCGATAGGATCGTGCAGGTGACTTCCCGAGTAAATAATCCCTGGCAATATGCCGGAAATCGCGTTGATTCCAAAACGAGTCTGGTTCATTTCGATCCGATCTACGTCATAGCGAGTTTCTCATTGCCTCCTTGGAGATTTGCGACATATCCACTTTGGTAGAAGCCTATAGATCTCCGATGTCGATTCGCTCGGTCCAGAACTGGTGTATCCAGGCAATTATTAACCAAGGCGGTAAACAGGTGTGACACAGAGCGCAGCGAGGCAAAGACAGATCGAAGCGCAGAGGTCCGAAGGAGGAGTCTATAGTAGAACTATAGACGACGATGAAGGATCGATATGTCGCAGCCGCAGCAAGCTATTTGTCACCTGTTTACCGCCCCGGTTAATAAGAGACGCCGTTCATCGGGAGGCTTTGAACTCCTCAACTGGTAATTTTATCTGATATTTTTGTTTGATTATTTTCGATCTAATCTTACTATTTAAGCCTTTTCAATTTATGGCGATTCAATGAAACGGCTGATCTTTTTTTTCGCACTATTGGTTCACTCACTTGTTGCAGCCGAATGTTTTCGTTTCGGCCTCGATGATATTGATTCTGACGCGATCGTTGCCGGAGCTGTCAATGCCTCTACCGGTGAGTATCTCGAAAGCGTTACAGACATGGTGGTCGCGGCGCCTGATCCTTTGATCATCCAGCGGCACTATTCCAGCGGAAA
>CAISYW010000192.1 GCA_903889795.1 uncultured Chlamydiae bacterium
ACGCCACAATTATTCTCGCCATCGTGCTGGCCAGTGGTGCGATCGGTTTTTTTCAAGAAAGAGGAGCCATCACATCGCTAGAAAAGCTCATGCGGCTGGTTGCGACGAAAGTCGATGTATGGCGCGATGGTGTTGTGAAGAGGGTTTTGATCGATGAGATCGTTCCGGGCGATGTCGTTGAAGTAAAAGCCGGCGATACCGTTCCGGGCGATTGCGTTCTCATCGACTCAAACCATCTGTTTATAAACGAGGCAACGCTTACAGGAGAGAGCTATCCGGTAGAAAAGAATCCGGGAAGCATTTCCGAAGATATTCCCCTTCTTCAGCGCGGTAATGCTCTATTCATGTCTAGCACCGTCGCCAGCGGGAATGGGAGGGCTCTAGTCGTTGCTACGGCAGGTCGGACGCAATATGGCCTGATTGCCCATCAGATCCGTTTTCGGCCGCCTGAAACGGCTTTCGAGACGGGGGTTCGTAAATTTGGCTATCTTCTCCTTGAAGTGACCATGATTCTCGTTCTCGCGATTTTTGCGTTTAATCTTTACTTTCATCGATCTTTTCTCGATTCATTTCTCTTTTCGGTTGCTCTGGCTGTTGGGTTAACTCCTCAGCTGCTTCCCGCGATCATCAGCGTCAATCTATCTCACGGCGCACGTAGAATGGCTGAAAAAAAAGTCGTCATTAAACGTCTTCCTTCAATCGAGAATTTTGGGCAGATGGATGTGCTCTGTGTGGATAAAACGGGTACGATCACTTTGGGCGTTGTCGAGTTGTCGGGCGTCATTGGTTTGAAAGGAGAGGAGAGTAAAACGGCGGCTCGCTACGGCGCATTAAATGCCTATTTTCAGAAAGGGTATGAAAACCCTTTAGATGCGGCGATATTGAAAGGGCTCGCTGTGGAAGACGGGTGGGAGAAAATCGATGAAAGGCCTTACGATTTCGTGCGAAAGCGAGTGGTGGTTTTGATCAAACGGGGTAATCAATCCCTGGCTATTGCCAAAGGCGCTCTAATGCAGATTTTATCGGTTTGCACGACGGCCGAGTGTGATGATGGGGCACTTGTTCCATTGGCGCAAGAGCATGAAGCGATCGTGAAAATTTATGAGGATGAGAGCAAACAAGGACATCGACTGTTGGGTGTTGCCTATGCGCAAAAAGAGAGCTTGGACAAAGAAGAGCAATTTACATTTGTCGGATTTTTGCGTTTTACGGATCCGATCAAACCCGATATTGCCCAGGTTGTTTCGAATCTGAAAAATCGGGGTGTGCGATTAAAAATCATCACCGGCGATAATCAACACGTCGCATTGGAAGTGGCGAGTCATATTGGTTTAACTCATGCTCATCTTGCCACGGGATCTGAATTGTCTCGTACGAGCGATGAAGCGCTGACGCGCCTCGTTCGGGAGAAAAACATTTTTGCCGAAATCGAGCCCAATCAGAAAGAAAGGATTATTCTCGCTCTGCGTAGAACAGGCCACATTGTAGGGTTTTTAGGCGACGGAATTAATGATGTTTTAGCGTTGCATAGCGCGGATGTGGGGATTGCTGTCGAAGGCGGCGCTATTGCGGCTAAGGAGGCGGCGGATATCGTTCTTTTGGAAAAAGATCTCACAGTGCTGCAGGAGGGGATTGAAGAAGGTCGCCGTACATTTGCGAATACGATCAAATATGTCTACATGGCAACGAGCGCGAATTTTGGCAATATGTTCAGCATGGCGGGAGCATCGCTTTTTTTATCCTTTTTGCCTTTATTACCCAAACAGGTTCTTCTCACGAATTTACTGACCGACTTTCCTGAGATGGCGATTGCCTCAGATCGAGTCGATGTGGAAACGGTGCGGCGGCCCCTCAAATGGGATTTGCCCCTCATTCGCCGATTTATGATCGTGTTTGGATTGATTAGCTCGATTTTCGATTATCTGACCTTCGGCGTGCTTCTCTTCTGGATGCATGCATCTCAAGAGACGTTTCGCACCGGATGGTTTATTGAATCCGTTGCCTCGGCAACGATTGTCGTGTTGGCCATTCGTACTCACCGATGGATTTTTCAATCGCGGCCGGGGAAATGGTTGTCTCTGGCTATAGTGATGATTCTTTTCGCACTCTGTGTGTTGCCTTTCTCGAGTCTGGGGGAGCTCTTCGGATTCGTTCCGATACCGATGAGTTTTTATGGTGTGGTCGCAGGAATTGTGGCGGGCTATGTGGTTTGTGTAGAGGCGGCCAAACGCTTTTTTTTCTCGCATAAAAAAAATTAAATGCTGTAACTTTGTGCATGTTTATTTGAAAAATATTTTTATATATTATAAAAT
>CAISYW010000193.1 GCA_903889795.1 uncultured Chlamydiae bacterium
TGTATACCGAACGTGACTCAAAAATCGGATTTTCGGCTTGGCCAAAGCCTCGGGGATCGACGATCGTAAGTCGGCCCATATTTCTAATATGAAGCGACTTACGATCGTCGATTCGCGAGAGCTTTCGCTCAAACCCAAAACCGATTTTTGAGTCACGTTCGGTATATAGTCGATGTTGAACGCATCGTTTGCTGCAAGCCCATTCCTGGCCATAATGGATTGATTCTCTTCGCATATTGTTGCGGTGGATTAAAAAAAACGGTTTCAAAATAGTTTTATTATTGTTTGAGACGATTTTATGTAGGGTGCTCGATTCGCTTGGCTCTGTTATAATGTTCTGGACTGGATGTATAAACAGTTAGGGAGATTCGCGGAATGGGGTTTCCCTGAGTCAAATCGATAAGGTTTATTTAAATGTCTGTATCCGTTCTGCCAAAAGATGAAAACGGTTGTCCATATCTTCAGTTAGCTCCCATGGAAGGAGTCGGGGATCGAACGTTTCGAAAAGCGATAGCCTCTATTGGAGGGTTCGATGAGGCCGTGTGCGCTTTTCTTCGGGTTCCTCGCAATGCCCACGTCCAAAGTCTGGCGCGAAGATATGAATCCAAAGAAATCATACCGATTCCTTTAGCAGCACAGATCATGGGATCGGATCACCTTTTAATGGCGGCGATGGCGCAGGAACTGGTCCAAAGAGGTGCTTTGCGGATCGATGTCAACTGTGGTTGCCCATCTAACATTGTCACGAGCCGGGGCGCCGGTTCCAGTCTGTTAAAAGATCCCTCTCTTTTATTCAAAGTTGTTAACGCGGTGGCCAAATCCGTCGCCATTCCCGTAACGATCAAAATGCGATCCGGCTATGAAGATACCTCTCTTTTTTTTGAGAATCTATCGGCGGCGCAAGAGAGCGGCGTACAGTACATTACACTTCATCCTCGAACAAAAGCAGAAGGATATGATTCCTCCGCCAAATGGGATCTCATTGCTCAAGCTAAAGCGTTTTTGAAGATCCCGCTTGTTGGCAATGGAGATATCAATACTGTGGAAGATGCTTTGAATATGCTGCGAATGACCGGCTGTGATGGATTGATGATTGGCCGCGGAATTGTGATGAATCCTTTTCTCTTTCATCAAATTCGTTCCCATTTTTCAGGATTTTTATTTCAACCGAAATGGGAAGAATTGGTTTGCTATTTTAGAATGTATATTTCGGAGCTGCCCGCGGATATGCCTCGCAAATTACGCGTAAATAAAGTCAAACAGCTCATGGGGTTTTATTGCAAAAACTGTGATTCATTAATGCAAAAACGCAATGAGATTCTTATGGCTGAATGTAAAGATCCCGAGACGTTTCTCGCATTCGTTCTGCCGTATTTGAAAGAGAATTGGATTCATTCTCTAGAGAGGAAACCCCGCATGTAAGAGCGGGGTTCTTCAAAAAATAGTGATTAAAACTTCGTTTTCAATAGCGATTCCAATTTAACGATATCTTTGGCGAAATTGCGGATGCCCTCGGCCAGCTTTTCGGTCGCCATCGCATCTTCATTCGATAGATAACGAAATGTTTTTTCATCGAGATGGAGTTTTTCGAGGGAACTTTTTTTCGCGGTTTGAGGGTCAAGTTTGCGGGGGAGCGGGGCGGTAGAGTTTTTTAATTCCTCGAGAAGATTGGGAGAAATCGTTAATAGATCGCATCCCGCCAGTTCGGTGATTTCGTCTTTACTGCGGAATGACGCACCCATGATTTGGGTAGGGTAGCCAAATTTTTTGTAATAGTTAAAAATTTGAGTCACGGATTTAACGCCGGGATCGTCAGCAGGAGCGTAACCCTTTGGGTTCTCGTTTTTCTTAAACCAATCTAAAATGCGGCCGACGAAGGGGGAGATGAGGGTGGCTTTGGCTTCCGCGCAGGCGATCGCTTGCGGTAGACTGAATAATAACGTCATATTGCAATGGATGCCTTCTTTTTCTAATTTTTCGGCAGCTCGGATGCCTTCCCAGGTTGTAGCAAGTTTGATGAGAACCCGTTTACGATCTTGTCCGGCAGTTTCATATAGTGAAATCAGGTGGCGCGCTTTTTCGATGCTGGCTTGCACATCGAATGAAAGGCGGGCGTCAACTTCTGTGGACACCCGTCCGGGTACAATTTTTAGAATTTCGAGTCCGAAATTGACGAAAACCTTATCTAAGGCTGCAGAGAGCTGCTCAGATGTTGTTTTACCATGGGATTTTCCATAGCGAATGGCTTCGTCGAGTAGATGCTGGTATCGCGGCTGTTGGCTGGCTGAATAGATTAAAGAGGGGTTGGTGGTGGAGTCTGTGGGGCTATATTGGCGCAGTTGTTCAAAATCTCCCGTGTCTGCTACGACGGTTGTCATTTTTTTGAGAAGGTCAAGTTGGTTCATGGCAATGTTCCTTGAAATGAGTCGAAGAAATTGTTACTTCCACTCGTTAGTTTGTTAAAAAATATAGAAAATTGATCCGGTTGAAAAGTTTGCGCAGTCGAGCCAATCATGATAGTCACAGCTTCTCCATCTTGCAAGGCGGCAGTTGTCTTCGCAGTCAATTCATCGGGCAGGCGTACCCTCATGCGGCCTTCATGGATAGTCAGAGGAATTTCAACTGTTTCAGATTTAAAATGAATCAGAGCTTTTGCATCGTTTTCCATGCTAAAACGGCGGCCTGAGGTGCTGAGATAGGCTGTGACAAGGCCATTTGCACAAAAAAAATCTAAGTTCATACCGGCGAGTCGATCTTCTGTTGAATATGAAAGGCGGGTGGAATCAAAGTCCTTTTGCCCTGTGGTGATCGAGGTCAATTGCCAGTTTGATTGAGGAGAACAACTAAAAAAAAAGACCGCGAGAAAAAGGAATTTGTTGCAACGCTTCATGTTTTATTGATCTGTAGTGCTGTTTTTGCCTTTATTGAATGTAACAACCGCGATGCCGATCGTTGCCAAGACAAGGGCAGTTCCTGCAAAGACCCAGTTTTGCCATGAAGTGGTTCTGCCGGCCTGACTTGATTTTGCTGCTGCGGTACCGATCGTTGAATATCCTGAAGTAGATTGGGTTGTACTGTCAAGCGCCGGAGTAATTTCAGAAGTCTCGGGTATGGTTGAACCGGTCGCTTCTGATTTAACAGTTCCTTCGGCAAAGAGTCCGATGTTCGCGATCAAAACAAATACTGTGAGTAAAGAAACGAATTTCTTCATGATCTAAAAGCCACTGTTGAAGTTGTCTAATCCTCATTCTACTGGGATGTGTGTTTCTGTCCAGCTTGTCGATCATGATTCACTGAAAATGCGCTTATGTCCTTCTTTCAGAATGAGTAGATGCCAATGCGATCCCATTGAAGCAAAATCGTCGAGAATGATTTTTTGCAAGCGAGACCATTGAATTTGGCGCTCTTCAGCTGAGGATAAATGATCAAAAGATCGGAAAATTTCTTGTAGCCGGCTTCGTTGGGATAGGTCGGCGATTGCGCTGAAAAGGTCGGGAACGACCATCAGAGAATGCATGGTGTTTAGAAGATCTTTTTGCCATGAGGAAAATTCATCTTTTAAGACAGCGCCCGTTAAAATATAGGCGCATCCGTCTTGAACCAGGATGCCTTGTAGCATCTTTACAACTCCAAGAGGCGACGATGTTGTAATTTCGGCAAGCCTTCCTTTGCCGGAGCTAAAAGTAAAGGGGCCGAGGTCTCGCCATTGTGCATTCATCTCCGATTCATGAATTTTGCGGACAGCTTTAATGTATTCTTTTAGAGTAACATCGGTTTTTTCTGTCGCTAAATTCAGAGAAGGCCGGAAATCCGATTGACCTTTTCCAAGAAAGGCTGCCTGGATGGGTGAAGTGAGTTTTTGTGGATTTACACATTCCCAACCATCCGGCGGAATAAAAAATGGGATGGATACCGAACGCGACTCAAAAATCGGATTTTCGGCTTGGCCAAAGCCGATTTTTGAGTCGCGTTCGGTATAGGCGCCAAAGAGGAAAAAAGGAAAAAGAAAAAAAAGCTTCAGTACGTTATTGAACAAGGTTATCAATGGCCGTGAGAGGTGTCTTGTTCAAGGTATCCGCAGAGCAAGGCTATCCCCACGGCAAGGCCGACACCCCATCCCATCATCGATAGAACTGTAGCATCGCGCGTGCTGTAACCGGCGCCATCTCCCGTTTGACAACATTGTGCATGGAGCGGCGCTGTGTTAAAAAAAAGAACCATTAGGATTAGAATCTTGTAAAATGTCTTCACGAGAGAGCCTTTTTCAATTCACATTTTAGCGTTAAAACTCTCTTTTAATGCGAAAAAGATTGTGTTTGCGAGGCGCTTGCAGCAACAATGCCAACGACAGTGCCAACCACAGCTAGAGCACCTAATCCAATTCCCCACGCAAAACCTGAGTCAGATGCGGCGACGGTTCCGGCTGCAGCACCTTGACCTTTTGTGTTTTCTGCCATAACCGGCGAGCTTGCAAAAAATGCGGCACATGTGAAAATAAAAACAAATTTTTTCATATCAACACCCGAGTTGTATCTCTAATTTATTTCTACACTGTAAAGTCTTTTTTTTCTACCCGAATCCGTTAACATAATGATTCCTACCCAAAAATCTCGATTTAGGTAGAATTAAGGCTTTGGGACTAAAAAAGGTTCCCCGATGAAAGGTTTAGATAACGGAAAGAACAAAATTCAAAAGATTTGCGATGCTCTGCGTGTCGAGACTTTAGAGCCGGCTAAACAGGAAGCGCGCGAAATCTTGGAAAACGCTCATTTGCAGGCTGCCGATCTCATTCGCGAAGCTAAAGAGAAAATGCAAAGCATGATTGAAGTAACTGATCGTGAAATAGATCAGAAGAAAAAAACACTTCAATCATCGATGCAATTAGCTTGTCGCCAGGCGATTGAAGTCCTAAAACAAAAAATCGAAAAAGAGCTTCTGTTCCATGGCCTGGCGGAATATGTCGCCAAAGAAATGGCAGATCCAAAGCTGATTTCCAATCTGATTAATTCTTGTGTTATGTCATTGCAGGAAAAGGGAGTAGATGAAAATCTCTCCGTCATTATACCCCAGGCGATCACTCCAAGGACGATAAATAGTCTTCTCGTTCAACATTTTATCGAGCGCCTTCAAGAAAAGTCGGTGATTCTCGGAGATTTTGATGGCGGGGTTCAGATCAAGCTGCGCGATCGCCAGATTACAATTGATATATCAGATCGCGTTGTACGCGAATTGATTGCAAACTTTATTCGCCACGATTTTCGAGATCTTGTCTTCCAGGTGTAGACTATGTGCGATTTCTATTTTGTCATTAGCGCTTTTCCTCCGATCTCGTTGGGACAGAAGAGCGAAATGACATATGAAGAAGCACGTCAGATGGTCGCTCTTAATCTTGGTCCGTCTGATTGGAGTCAGGTCGTTATATTACAGCGTCTTGCTGATATTCGTAATATTCGAGCACTTTGGCTTCGAGAGCCGCTGGATCCCCGCGGCAATCTAAAAGAAAATGAGTTAGAGGAGACTCTTTTGGTTGGCGGAGATTTACCACCTTTTGTCTCTGCATTTTTGAATCGCTATGAATCTGAGGAAGATCGATTGAGATATTTTCCCTCGCTGATGGCCTCGCTATATCGTGAAATAATGCCTCATCTGAAAGGCTTTTTGCGAAACTATTATCGGATCGAGAGAGAGATTCGTCTCTGTTTAACTGCCCTGCGCTCGAAGGCGGCTCATAGAGATCTCATTCGAGAACTGCAGTTTGAAGATCCTTTCGACCCGTTTGTCGCTCAGTTGATTGCGCAAAAAGATGAGAAAGAAACGATTTTGCCGGAAGAATATGAGGATTTAAAAAGAGTGTTTTTGGAAAATAGATCTGAGCCTAAAAAGCTTTATCGTGCCATTTTGCAGATACGCATTTCCCATATCGAAGATCTAGAAGCGGGTCAGCCGTTTGCCCTTGATCAAGTGCTGGGCTATCTCGCTCGACTTTCGATTGTGGAAGCCTGGGAGCAGCTTGACGAAGAAAGAGGGCGTATGGCTTTGCAGGAGGTTTGCCGATAGTTCGCGAAAATATTTCGTAAACTCGGATTTGACATTAACGATTTGTCGTAAGGATCAAACTCATGAAAGAAAACCGGGGAGCAACTGGGGTTGTCATTCAGGCTTTTAGTAATCTCTTGCATGTGCGCTTCGAGGGAAATATCCGCCAGGGTGAGATCGCATATGTCAAGGTGGGTGATGAATCCCTTCTTTCCGAGGTGATTGAGATCACGGGGAACGAGGCAAAAATTCAGGTTTTTGAAGATACCCGAGGCGTGAAACTCAATACACCGGTTCATTTTGCTGACCATTTATTTGAAGCTGAGCTCGGCCCCGGATTGCTGAGTTCGATTTTCGATGGATTGCAAAATCCTTTGGAAAAGGTTGCTGAAACTTCAGGAGTCTATCTGAAGCGCGGGATCTATTTACCCGCCCTGGATCGGCAAAAAAAATGGGAATTCAATCCAACGGCTAAAGTTGGCGATTTGTTAATCCGCGGAGAATCTTTAGGCTGGGTGATGGAAAATCGATTCCAGCATCAAATCATGGTTCCTTTTTCGGTCTTCGGCAAGGTGAAAATCTCCAGGATCGTTCCAACCGGCTTCTATACCATTGATGATGAAATTGCACGTGGAATTGATGAAAAAGGCCACGAGTTGATTTTTAAGATGATGCAGCGCTGGCCAATCAAAAGCCCCCTTGTTGAAGGAATCAAAATCCGTCCTAGCCGCATGATGACTACGGGAATGCGGATCCTCGACACGCTTTTTCCCGTGTTAAAAGGAGGAACATTTTGTTCTCCCGGCCCATTTGGCGCGGGAAAGACGGTCATGCAGCATCACCTTTCGAAATATTCCGCTGTCGATATCGTTGTGATTGTGGCTTGCGGCGAGCGCGCCGGCGAAGTTGTTGAAGCTCTTCGTACATTCCCTGTGATCATCGATCCCCATACGAATGACTCTCTCATGAAACGGACGGTCATGATTTGCAATACCTCTTCCATGCCGGTCGCAGCTCGAGAAGCTTCTGTCTATATGGGAGCCGCGATTGCTGAATATTACCGTCAAATGGGATTGGATGTTTTGCTTTTGGCGGACTCTACTTCGCGTTGGGCGCAAGCGATGCGCGAGATGTCGGGACGACTCGAAGAGATTCCCGGTGAAGAAGCTTTTCCCGCTTATCTCTCGTCGAGAATCAGTTCTTTTTATGAACGCTCCGGCGTGATTCAGCTCAAGAATTCGAAGACCGGGTCATTGACCATTGGGGGCACGGTCTCTCCCGCCGGCGGAAATTTTGAGGAGCCGGTGACGCAAGCATCTCTCGCCATTGTCGGGGCATTCCATGGATTATCGCGATCGCGATCTGATGCGCGGCGCTTTCCGGCAGTCGATCCTCTGATTTCCTGGTCTAAATATTTGATGGGAGTGGGGGTTGAGCTGGAAGATCGTTTTCATGGCTGGGCTGAGAAAGTTCAATATGTCGGGAATATTCTGCAAAAAGGCGATGAGATTGCGAAGCGGATGGAGGTCGTCGGCGAAGAGGGTGTGGCTTTAGAGGATATGGTTCTCTATCTCAAGGCCGATTTATATGAGATTTGTTATCTGCAGCAAAATGCGTTTGATCGTGAAGATTGCTACTTTTCGATGGAGCGCCAAATTGAGGCATTTCGTTTAATTCAAACAATTTTTGATGCCCATTTTCATTTTGATACCCATGATGAGGCTCGGAGCTATTTTTTGAATTTGCAAAATGAGGTACGCAATCTCAATTACTTGCCATTCCGCTCCGATCGCTATGCGGAAGTAGTGCATCGGATCAAAAAAACAATCGAGACGAAAAAGGCGAGCCATTCATGAGAAAAATTTATGACCGTATTGTTGATTTACGCGGAAATTTGATTACTGTGGCTGCCGAAAACATCGGTTTGGGAGAGTTGGCTGAGATTCATAAGAGCAATGGAACCTCGACTTATGCATCCGTTCTCAATTTTCAAGGCGACTTAGTGACATTGCAAGTATTTGAGAATAGCCGAGGAATTTCTACCGGTGATCATGTGACATTCTTAGGCCATCAAATTCAGGCGACTTTTTCGAATGCGCTTCTCGGCCGTCGTTTGAATGGCGCGGGGATGCCAATCGATAATGGACCCGAGGTTTTTGGGGTTCCTGTTGATATTGGACAGCCTTCATTCAACCCCACTCGCCGGATTATTCCCCGGGAAATGGTTCGCACGAATATCCCGATGATTGACGTTTTTAATTGTCTTGTTAAGTCGCAGAAGATTCCTATCTTTTCTGTCGCCGGCGAACCCTATAACCAGCTTTTGATGCGAATTGCGAATCAGACGGATGTCGACGTGGTTGTGATCGCCGGAATGGGTCTTCGATTCGATGACTACCAGTCCTTCATAGAAAATTCTGAAACATCAGGCTCTTTAGAAAAGAGCGTCATGTTCATTCATCTGGCGACTGATCCGCTGGTTGAATGCCTTCTCGTTCCTGATATGGCTCTGGCCGTAGCGGAAAAGTTTGCTTTAGAGGGAAAAGACGTTCTTGTATTGATGACAGATATGACCGCTTTTGCAGATGCGATTAAAGAGATTGCCATTACGATGGATCAGATCCCGTCGAATCGAGGCTATCCCGGCTCCCTCTATTCCGATTTAGCCGCTCGTTATGAAAAAGCCGTAGATATCGACGGCGGGGGATCTATCACGATTATCTCGGTGACGACGATGCCGGGTGGCGATATCACTCATCCTATCCCTGATAATACGGCATATATTACCGAAGGTCAATTTTACCTGCACGATGGGGTGATCGATCCGTTTGGATCTCTGTCGCGTTTAAAGCAGATGGTGATCGGCAAGGTGACACGTGAAGATCATAATGAGCTGGCCAATATGATGATCCGTCTCTATGCCGATTCTAAAAAGGCGCGTGAGCGTCAAGCAATGGGATTCAAGTTGTCCCGCTGGGATGAAAAGCTGCTGCGTTATTCGATTTTGTTTGAAGAGCGCATGATGAATCTGCAGGTGAATATGCCTTTGGAAGCGGCTCTCGATCTGGGGTGGTTGACTTTAGCGGAAATTTTTAAGTTGGAAGAGGTGGGTATTAAGAAAGAAATTGCTGATAAATATTGGCCGAAAGAGGTGTCTTCCGATCGATGAGTACATTAAAATTGACCAAA
>CAISYW010000194.1 GCA_903889795.1 uncultured Chlamydiae bacterium
GGAAATCAAAAAGAACTATCAGATCAATTGCACTCGACAATGGCAGGACTTCAAAAAGAACCAGAAACAATACGAAAACTGTTTCAGGCTAGGGATGTTCGTTATGCCGCCTGAGTCACCTGTTTGCCGAGTGGATTAGTATAACTTTTTGTTTTTTCGTCCTTCAATAATCTTTTCATGAATTAAGCGCCAAAAGAGGAGCCAAAATTCATGACACGGTTCTGTCGGATCTTTAGTGTCCTTCTGGGGTTTTACGTTTACATTGTCCACCGTAGGCGGATTATCAATCCGATCTCTGGTTTCAATATATATTTTTGCAGCAAATAGGGATCTCAAAGTTGAAAGCAGGCTTTGCCAAGAATCACCAATAGCGCTTGCATTTGTTATTGCCTCGCTAGCAACCTGATTGACAACTATTGAAGTCTGGGGGTGCAAATTGAAGACTTTTTCTGTTAGCCAGTTTTGAAAGCCCGGTATAATAGTGATCAAATCACCCAACAAAAACAAAATTGGGTTAATAATTTCGTATAATATGTAAATTCGCAATTGTATCTTTGCAAAATCGATTTTCCGTTGATTTGTTTCCATGAGACGTTGAATGAAGGCCTTCGCCGTTTCAAAATTGTTATTTGTGATTAATTTTTCGAGATCTTCATAGGTAGCTAGCGGAGCATCAGATTGTTTTGTTGCAGTGTGGATGTGGTTCATTAGCATTTCTAGTGATGTTCTGGACGCGATTGGGCTAAAATCAAGATGAATCAAATTTTGTTGGAGCCATCTTAATGTCTTTGTGCACTCCTCGGGTGTGCCTTCACCATACAACGTTTTGAGTTGATCTTGGTATTTCGTGAGACTGATCTTGTCCATTATCGTTGTTACGATCCTGGGCGCCCAGGTCAAGGGATTCATGAAGTAATAGATCGAGCGTGAAAGCCACTTTACGGTTTCATCCAGCGCCTGCCACCCGGGTAAAGCGATGCTGAGACTGATTGAAACGATTGTTAGAACGCCTAGCACCACATAGCCGAGGCCTCTTGTGGTCAAGAACAAATTGCCTAATATCGAACTGCTTATGGGAAGAGGTTTGTCACCCAAGCCGCGTGCAATTTGATGGTTTTTGCGATCGTCGATTCCCAATCCTAAAACAGCTCGCGTTATGTTAAAGACGGCTCCTTGAGCAATGAGAGCTGCTCCATATATTATTTTGAAAGCCAATAGAGCTGTCGCGCCGACCGGACTTACGGCTAATCCCAGCATCAGAATAATTAATAATCCATATACGATCGCTTGCGCAGGGCTTATTTTTTTTGCAGCAACTAAAACGGCAATAATGATGATTGCGCTTAAAACAATTGCAGCTCCTATTCCCGCTATTGCTCCGGCTGAAAGTCCTGTTGCAAGCATTATAGTTACGATTAGAATCACGAAGCCGGCTATTCCAATGCATGCGTTTATTTGGTTCCGTTCAATATTAAGATGAGTATTCCCCCTTTTCAGCAATTTCGTGATTGAGGAGAGGAATCCTGGGCCTTTAAGGTTTTTAACGTCGGGATTCTCAACTTTACCGCCTTGTACCAGATTTTCATGCCCTACGAGGGCCGTTTTGTTTAGTGTAGATGAAGCCTCTGTGATTATTTTATAATCATCCGGAATGATAGGGATTAGTTGTCGGTTTAAATGAAGTCCATTTACAATATAAGAAACAAATAAGTTATGAACAGCTTTGTCCGCATCCACAGAATCCATAATTCCATGATATTGAATGCCAGAGATTTCTGTATTTTCAGATTTATTACGAATAATTTTTGTAATGTTATCTAAAAGTTTTTGACGTGTCTGATTAAACTCATCGCTGGTGATTACGGTCATATTCTTTTTTAGTTAAGCTGTGTTGTTTTGTTGACACTATTATACCAAAAATTATTATAATTGTTAATTAATAAGATGTTAATAAATTTAAACTAACTTTGTTTGAGTTTTTGTTAGATAATTAAAAAATCGCAAGTTTCTGAACCTGAGATATATATAAAAAAATAATGAAAAGCTGTCGCCAAAAATCAAATCTTCAGACCGACAGCAGTATATATAAACTTTTCTTTAAAAATACGTTAAAAAAAGATTCGGCTTAGGTCTAGCCGAAAAGTCGATTTTTGTGTTTTGTTTCGGTATCATTCAACGCGTTTCATCAAGCCACGTAGCGATCTTGGGAAAATGATTATGTTTCGATAATCGAATTCCCTCTTCATAAAAGGCTAAAGTGATCGGCTGCTTGCGTAATAGTTCTAGAATTCCTTGCTGCCCGAATCGCGCAGCGATTAGAAAAAACTCATTTGTATATTCATCCGGAATGGGTGATTTTCCGGATATTATCATTTCCCGAGCGATTTCAAACGATTCAACTTTAAGCGCTTGTTTAATTAGCTCGGCTTTCAGAGCCGAATCGGTTTGTTTATCACGCCACAAAACCCGAATATACTCAGGTTTATTAATTTTGATTGCTCGCATCGAAATGGCTATAAAATGATTGCTGTCAACAGGCTGATCGCCTTGGATGAGGAGTTGGAATGCATGAAATTGATTATTATTCATGACGGTTAAACCGGCTTCTCCGCGGTCCACTTCAGGAACGTCTACATTTTTCGAACGAAAATAGTTCAAAAGCTGTCCGATTTTGCGGCCATCATCGCCATCATGAGCAACAATGGTCAGTGCTCTTCCAGCCTCTCCGGATGAGGGAGTGCCCTCGAGAGCCATGAATCCATCTGAGTCAAACAGGGTCTTTATCCTCGTCGATACAACGGGCTGTGATAAAATACCGACAGAAACCGGTCTAATGCCCATGGCTTTTAAAATCATCGCGAGACTTTCTCCATGGATATGAGTCGCTACAAAATCACATCTTCTGATGGGGCATGCAAGATGCGTTGTTGGATTTGAGCGAAGGATTGTCATAATACAATCCTCATGAAAACCATGGCTGTCATGGCCAAGTAAATTTCTTCCATCATCTAAAAAAAATGTACACAAATAGCATTTGGTATGTTGTGGTGAAACTGAATTAAATGCGTAAAATCCTGACATACAATCTCTGTGTTGAAGTTTTTCGCCCCTGTCAATCATCTCACTGGCTTAATCAGAAATTAACGAAATATTTATTTGATGACAATGAAATGTTGATAAAATGTGGACGGACTGTGGCATTGATAGAGATGCTGGATCTGAGACGCAAAAGACGCCCGGTGAAGTAGCCAGAAGCGAAGAAAAAGGAGAGAAGCTAACAGGAACCTTTATCTGAAGCTGGGCTAAAGAAAGGGGCAAGGTCAGTCCAAACGGATTTCGCCCATTCTCGGATTGTACCTAAATACCCAACTTGCAGCGCTTGTGCAATTTCTGCACTATGTCGAGCCGATTCTCTTGGGCAGCTGCGCAAACAAGATTTCCTCGAGCCCAAGATGAAATGTTTTTTTTCTGCAGCATTTCAAGGACAGTATCCCACGAATGGTTATGGCCAAAGCCTATGACATCCGTTTCAAAATTTGATTACTCAATCTCGGCTGGAATTATGGATCGACTAAATGTTTTCTGAATCATAGTCAGAAAAGATTCAGCCACTCGATGAACAGCGTCAGCAAGCGGCTGAAGATGATCTTTCCACCAGCTCATCGTTAGCAGAGGCCCAGCCACTCGATGAACAGCGTCAACAAGCTGCTGAAGACGATCTTTCCACCAGCTCATCGTTAGCAGAGGTCCAACCGCTCGACGGATCGACTGAACGGCCTGATGCAAGGGATGATGATTTTCGTTAGGCAATATCATCACATCCCGACACATCGGACATCGGGCATTGTGAATTTCTTGCAGACAATGCAAATGAAATAAATCTGGATGAACTCTGTTGACTATCTTACCCTCAACGCGGTGTGCGCAAATTTGAAATGTTCCACCTGCTAAAAAACAAATTGGACAATCAGTTGCCATTTAAAACTCCCGTTAATTAAACTAGTGGCATTATGTGATAACATATAGCATAATGTCAATACTAACTAAAAC
>CAISYW010000195.1 GCA_903889795.1 uncultured Chlamydiae bacterium
AACTTCTTTTTTTGGCGGTGGAACTTCTTTGTTTGTCTGGGTAGTCTGAGCTGAAAGAAACAGACCCGCAGTTAAGCCAACGATTGCCAGCTTCAATAATTTTTTTTGAATCATAGCCTTGATTCTCCTATTGAGTAAATCTTGTAATTAACAAAAATGTACTGGGGATTGTAATTTTTTGTCCACCTCTTAGCAAGAAATGAAGAAAAAAAAGCAAGAGACGCTTCTCAAAATATCGTCCAACTTCTAACATTTTAGATGTATTAGAACCAATGACCCAGATTATGAACGCCAAAGCCGTGCTTATCGATAAAACTTCTCCCGCAATTTCACCTCCCCCCAGAGGTAAAAATGGTAAAACTTCCGTATTCCGCACATTAGGACCCGTATCCGATCTTGAAAAGCACCTTCCCCCGGAATGGTGGAAGTCCCTTTTTAACTCCCTTTACCTCAAAACAGATGGGGATGTTGTTGAAAACCCCCTCAATACCGCACGCGAGGTCGATCTTTTAATTAAATTAGCCGATCTGAAGCCTACTGAGGAATTGCTCGATTTATGCTGCGGGCAGGGGCGCCATTCATTAGAGCTCGCCAAGCGCGGTTTTGAAAACGTTTTAGGAGTCGATCGCTCGCGATTCTTGATCCGGCTCGCAAAAAAACGCGCCCGGCACATGCAGCTTCGAGTCAATTTCTCCGAAGGCGACGCGCGCCGATTCAAACTTCCCGAAAGCTCGCGCGATTGCATCTTCCTCATGGGCAATTCATTTGGCTATTTTGAGCGGGTCGAAGACGATTTATCAGTTTTGCAAGAATGTAAACGCGTCCTCAAATCAGAGGGCAGAATGCTCCTCGACCTAGTCGATGGGGATTGGATGCGCAACCATTTCGAGCCTCGATCCTGGGAATGGATCAACCATAACCATTTTGTCTGCCGCGAGCGCTCTCTTTCCGCCGATGGAAGGCGGGTTGTCTGCCGCGAAGTCATCGTGCATGCAGAACGCGGCGTTCTTGCCGATCAGTTCTATGCTGAGCGGCTCTATACTTTTAGAGAAATCCAGGAGCTCTTAGAGCAAGTGGGATATCTCGATATTGCCTGTCACGGAAACGTCACGCCCGATTCTCCGCGCAATCAAGATCTCGGCATGATGGCGAAACGCCTCTTTATTACGGCAAAAGCGCCAAAAAAAATCTGCGCCACTGTCGGAGCTCCCCTAAACCAAGCGCCCACTCGCGTGGCCGTACTCTTGGGAGATCCTCGTCTTCCCGATAAAATCAAACGTGGGGGCGGATACAACAAAGAAGACCTTGATACCGTCCAGCGGATGAAAGAGGGTTTGGCCAAGCTGAAAAAATTCCAGTTCGAAATGATCGATGATCATAAATCGCTCATTCGCCGGCTCATGGAAAACCCGCCCGATTTTGTCTTAAATCTATGCGATGAAGGCTTCAACAATGACGCCTTTCTCGAGCTCCATATCACTGCCTTATTAGAGATGTTAAAAATCCCTTATTCAGGCGCTGGCCCGGCTTGTTTAGGGCTTTGCTACAACAAAGCTCATGTGCGTGCCATTGCCGACTCTCTCGACATACCCGTCCCGCTTGAATCCTACATTGATCCTTCGGATCAGGGAGCGCGGCTTCCATCAATTTTCCCCGCCATTTTGAAACCGAATTATGGGGACAGCTCAATCGGCATTACCAAACAGGCGGTTGTCTATAACGCGGAAGAGCTGATCGCGCAGATCGACCGGCTGCACACGATGGTCCCCGGCGTTCCGATCCTCGTACAAGAATTTTTGCAAGGTCCGGAATATACCGTAGGCCTGATTGGCAACTCCAATCGATTCGAGGTTCTTCCGATTCTGGAAGTCGATTATAGCTTACTGCCCGAGGAACTTCCCAAAATTCTTTCCTATGAATCGAAATGGGAACCCAGCTCACCCTATTGGACGATGATCAAAAATAAAAGAGCCCATCTCGATGAAGAGACGCGCCGAGCGCTCATCGATTATTCAGAGCTCCTTTTTGAGCGTCTGGAATTCCGCGATTATGCACGTTTTGATTTTCGAGCCGATGCGAATGGAACGATCAAACTACTTGAAGCCAACCCCAATCCCGGATGGTGCTGGGATGGCCATATCAACATCATGGCGGGCTATCGCGAAATAGAATACAGCGAATTTCTCGGGATGATTCTGAATGCAGCCTTTGAGCGAATATACGGAAAACAGCCATAACACTTAGAGAGACGCCGAGAAACTCGCTTTGAGAGTCAAATTCGATGATTTTTTCACTGGTTTGATTTCTCGCAAAGCGAGTTTTGCAATTACCTCTTATGTATATACCGCTCGTGATTCGAAAATCGGTTTATGCTGCGTTGGCTTTGCATTGCCTTTGTGTCCGCCTCCATCACCCAACTTATTCAAGTTGGGTTGCTTCGGCGTCGGCTCTGCCTGACACAAATGCAAGCAGCCTCCTTGCCTATTCCCGATTTTTGAATCGCTCCCGGTATATCGATTCAGGCAAGGCGCCTGGAAGAAAATCGATTTGATCTCCAATGCTCAAAAAATTTGATTTTCAAATATCCGATCTGTAATCTTCACGCCCTTTCAGTGAGACTATCCCACTATCAGGATTAAATATGTCAATGGATATAGATGACATCGTTTCTCTCGGAGATATTTCCCTATGTCTGAATTGGGCGTTGGAAACCGGTATATGGGACGGACGTCCGGTTTCCTTGGAAAAGACATCTGATTTTCAAAACGAAGTGCAACAGCGCATTTTGGAAATTTTCTTTCAAAATTCCCCGTCTCCCGCCTTTGATCTTAAAGACAGGCTTGCCTGGATAGACATCGATAGAGCCGACGAAGATCATTTTTCCAAAGATTTGGACTCTTTCAGCCATTTTATCGACAACGACTATCCTAGGGGTTTAAAAAGGGATCTCAAAAAATTATCTAAGAAATGCGGAAAAGTCTGGAAAAAGCACAAAAAAGAAATCCTGATCGGGGGTGCAATAGTTATCGCTATTGCCGGATTTGTTGCTCTGGCAGTAACTTCTGCCGCAGCCGCAGCCGGTGCAGCGGCGGCCGGTTCATCAAAAAAGAAAGAGGACGAGCCTGACGCAAAAGAGCCGCCGAAGAGCGATCCCCCTGCATCGCCGCCGCCACCGACTCAAGGATCATTGAACCTCGCGCCAATCAAGCCGCTTGAATCATATCTCAACACTGCGAAGCCGGTTTTTGAAACGCAGGGGTTAACAATCAACGGCGAATTTTCAAACTATCTCAGCATTTTGCAAAACCTGACCGCATCCGGCTCTCCGCTCAAATCCGACTCACAGCCGCCGTTTCTTCTTGCGCCGCGATTATCGACCCAATTTGAGCCATCTGCATCAATTTCCGGTATTGTTCAGCCTGCCGGTGCAACAACACCCCCTCCCTCTCAAGCGCCTATTTCTTCCTCCGAAAAATCCTGGTTCGTCAATTTTCTGGAAACGATCGGGCATGGCATAATCGAGCCCGATCTGCTGAATCCCAATGACACCGTTTCCCCCGCCCCAAAAGCAACAGCCTCGCGCTTTACGACGTCCGGCATTCAGGATCCTCATCTAAAAATCGGAAGCATTAATGGAATCAATACCTCGATGGATGCGGCCGCTTCGCATGCCAACTATCTGGCAGGCTTGGCATCCGGCCGAAGCATCGAGGGAATCTACAATTGCTCCCACGGGGCTGCAATAGATCTCTTGGAGGTCTTTACTTTGAATTATTCCGGACAGTCTCCGAAGACGGGCCATGATCTGCAAGACTCATGGAATGAGTTTCATAAGCAAAATGCCGACCGGCCAAATGCGAAATATCTCCAATTCTGCCATAGCCAGGGAGCGATCCATGTCCGAAACGCTCTGGCGAACGCCCCAAAAGAAATTCGGGATCGTGTTATTGTCGTGGCGATAGCTCCCGCAGCGATTGTACCCAAAGAAATCTGCTATCAGTCATACAACTACGCGAGCAAGAAAGATATTGTGCCATTGGGCGAATTGTTTTTTGCCGGCGCGTTTGATACAAAGGAAGTCGGCAGTTCAACCAGAGTAGAAATGGTCATGGAGCTTCG
>CAISYW010000196.1 GCA_903889795.1 uncultured Chlamydiae bacterium
CAAAAGGCGATTCATCTGGTTCATCGTTTCCCGCAAGGACATGTTCGCTCTCTTTGTGAGTGTTAATATTTTCCATATTAACTTTGGAATATATTGCGCAAGAACTTTAAAATATTTGTAGATCGGTTTTTGCTGTGATATATATAGCGAATGGGTAGCGGTAGTCATAAATAAAATTTTACTTCGCAAAAGATGCTTCATGCAA
The DNA here is from genome assembly GCA_903889795.1 of uncultured Chlamydiae bacterium. Classification (GTDB taxonomy): domain Bacteria; phylum Chlamydiota; class Chlamydiia; order Chlamydiales; family SM23-39; genus CAISYW01. The sequence continues at coordinate 206 of CAISYW010000196.1, forward strand.
ATGTGGTTTTGGAAAAACATCCATAAAATCGCAATCGCCCTGTTGATTCCAACAGCCGCACCAGCGACTTATTTTGCCAATCCCGCCATGCCGGCTCTCGAATCGGACGGATTACTGAAATCCCCGCCAACCTGGGCCAGCGTCCGTATTGGATATATGTCCGACAATCTCTATCGGCAACGTTATGATGAAGAATTCCAAATCGATGGAAAGTCCACTCCTTCCTCATACGCAAAAATGTCAACGAACGCCGCAATCGTCACGCTCAACTTCAAAAATTGGCTCGATCTGAACGCGATTGTAGGAAGCGCGCAGATGCAAATCGACCACGACATTTACACCAAACAGCAACTCGCCTGGGGCGTCGGTGCAAAATTTCTGATTTATCAAACCAAATCGATTTTCGTTGGAGTGGATTTGAAATATTTCCAATCAGATCAACAACCCATTTATCTTGCATCATCTGGCTATGCGTATAACGTCGTATCAAACTTCAAATTGAATTATTCAGAACAGCAAGCAGCACTCGGCATCGCCTATCGCATTCAAATGCTCTCGCCCTACATTTACCTCTCTTACCTCTATTCAAAAATCACTCCGGATCCAATCACTTTAATCGTTCGTATGCCGACTTATGATGGATTTGCACAGAGCTATTCTTCTTCAGTAATCGACAAGCGGCGTTGGGGTTTAGCTTTTGGCGCCACTATTGTCGGTGGAAAAAAAGGCTCCATTAGCATCGAATCACGTTTTTTCAACCAAAACGCGATCAATATTTCCGGTGAAATCAGATTTTAGGGAGTCGCCGCTCTATTCCTTAGCACTCTGTTAGACAAGAATAAACTTCTTGATAAAAGAATCCTTATAGCCACGAAAAGGTTCTTTCATCCCAGACATTTGAGGTGATGAAAAATTTTCGGGAACAACTTCCCCTCCGAGATCAATCACAGCATTCAGATCCGGAACATGAGGAATCAACTCGAAAATAAACCGCGCAGGAGATTTTCCACGCTCTGTATCTTCAACAGGCTTAAAACGAAAAAAAAATCGCTTTATGGCAAATTGAGTGGCAGAGGTTCCTTCAAGAACCATTTTGGGAACAAATTTATGTAAATCATCAGGTTCGATCAGCTGAACTAAAAGATAGGGATATTTTAGGAAGAAGGGATCCTTATTGAACGTATCGTCCCAGTAGGAAGTAAAGGCAATCATCTCAGTTTCCCGAACACCCAGAGTGAGAAGAGTTCTTGTCAAAAATTCCTTTAACTCACTTCGAGAAATACAGGCACACAGACGCGAATCCATATATGGAGGAATGCCAAGACGCAGGATTTCCCACCAAATCATTTTAATCAAAAATAATGACTTATCCGAACGAGAACAAAACATTGTTCCGTTACAGCACGTTAAAATTGACCATGTATATTTTAAAGCCCCATTGACCAAACTGATTTCAGTAGGCAGCGGATAAATGGGATTTAATGGTTTAAATTGTCCGTCAAAGACGATCGAGATTTTGAGCAATCCGGGATTCTCAGAGCGAACAATCGTTAAAGGCGCTTTGACCAAGGAGACAAAACGCCGATCAATCGATGATTGAGAGGAGTCATTTCGCAAAACAGAATTTTTACAAACCGCAGCCATATTTTTACTCCAAAAAAAAACCCCGACTCGATTGCTCGAGCCGGGGTTGAAAGAAAAACTGGCAGCTACCTACTCTCCCATACTCTTGAGTATAGTA
>CAISYW010000197.1 GCA_903889795.1 uncultured Chlamydiae bacterium
CAGGAATCTTACGACGCTCTCGTTAAGATGCTGGCCATCCCGACTCTTCCCGAGGATCTGCGGGTAGCCGGCGAGAAGAATTTATCCCTCTCGGTATTCGAGCCTTTTAAAAACGGATCAAAAAACAAAAGGAATGGATAATGCAGCAACAGACGATTGGCATCATTACGTATAAAGTTCCTCGGATAATGCCTTGGGATCCCGATACGATTCAAAGAGGGATCACCGGTTCGGAGGAAGCGGTGATCTATGTTTCGCAAAAGCTGGCCGATCTTGGATATAAAGTCATCGTATTCGCTGATCCGCCTGCTCATTCCCGACATTCTTCTTTGAGTGCGAATCCCCGGTTCGTCAGCCTTGACCGCCCCTTTCACGGATCGATCGATATCGCCGTTTCTTGGCGGATGCCGCATATCGCCAATGAATTAAAGAAGCATGTCCCAAAGGTTTATTTCTGGCCGGCAGATACTAACGATCGGCGATTATCCAAAGAGATGATCGAGGCGTTCGACGATGTACTCTGGATCTCTGAATGGCAAAGAGAACAATGGATATCGGTCAATCCTGAATTCGCCCGGTTTACGAGCGTCTTCGGCAATGCGATCAATCCGGAAGAATTTTCAGATCCCGTTGAAAGAGAAAATCCCTATTCATGCATCTATGGCTCCAATTACGCGAGAGGATTGGAGATCTTGCTCGATATCTGGCCCGCCGTCAAAGAGCAATATCCGCGCGCGACTCTGGATATTTATTATGGTTGGCAGCACTGGGGCTGTTTATCTCCTGAAAAGGAGGCAAAAATGCGACAGCAAATCCCGCGCCTCACCGATGTTTGCGAACATGGCCTCGTCGGACATCCGGAGCTTAACTGTGCTTATAGTAAAGCCTCGTTTTGGACCTATCCCTGCATCATGCCTGAAACCTTTTGCACCACGGCGATTCGCGCTCAAATGGGCGGCGCGATCCCTGTCGTCATCGAAGGATCGGCGCTGAGCGAAACAGTTCGCCATGGCTACAGATGCGAGGATCCAAAAGAATATCTATCTACTCTCTTAACAGCGATGAGTGGAGCGGAAACAATCTCTTTGAACGATCGAAAGAAAATGAGAAATTTCATCCTCCAAGAATATACATGGGAAAAAATCGCGGCCGGATGGAAAGAGTTATTTGAAATAAACGCAAATCATTAATAAAAAGGATTTTATATGAAGGATGTGCTGAATAAATTAGTAAAAACCCGTTATGGGCAAATGATCTACAACAAGAATGACGAGCTGGTCGGCCGGAGCCTGGAAGAATATGGAGAATGGATGCAGGGCGAGATGGCTTTCCTAACGCCCTATATTCCGATGGATGGGGTATGCATCGATGTAGGAGCCTATATAGGCACGCACGCCTTGTTTTTTGCCGATGCCGTCGGTCCGAATGGGATTGTGATTGTATTCGAGCCGGAACAAATCATGTATCAGTTGCTCAGCGCCAATATTGCCCTGAATCACCATGTCAATATCCGGGCATTTAATTGCGCAGTGGATGAAACCTCGGGGTTAGTCCAAATTACCGATATGAATTATCGCGAACCGAATAATTTTGCCGGG
>CAISYW010000198.1 GCA_903889795.1 uncultured Chlamydiae bacterium
GTTATATTGCTGTCGGGCTGAACATTTGATTTTTCATCGACATCTTTTGCGCTCCAATATTTCGCTCGATCTCGCTAACTTGCTGCAAGTTGGCTTCGATCTCCGCAATACATCGGAACGCAAAATCTCGCCCTCAAAAATCAAAGCTTCAGACCGACGGCAGTATACAAATTGCTTGAATATGGATGGATATGAGCTCGAAATACACGCTGACTTTGGATGTAATTTTTGTTTCTCTTGTCGTCGCATTGAGCGGTTTTTTATTCGGCTATCACATTGGCATCATTTCGGGTGCTTTGCTATTCATCACAGAACAATTTCATCTGACCGTCATTGAGCAGGGAATGGTTGTGAGCATCATTTTGATTGGCGGCGTTGGCGGTTCTATTTTCGGCGGTTTTTTTGCGGATTATTTGGGTCGTAAGCGCACGTTGTTTTTAACGGTTTTGCTCTTGTTAATCGCTACATTTTGTCTTTACGATGCGCAAAGTTATGGATTGATTATGTTTGGGCGTTTTATCGCGGGACTGGCAATCGGTATCGGCTCGGTCATCGCACCGCTTTATATTGCGGAAATCGCACCAAAAACTCATCGAGGCGCGCTAGTCTCCTTGAACCAATTGATGATTACGTTTGGAATCCTGGCTGCCTTTTGGGTCTCCTATATCTACGCAGGTTCATCTGATTGGCGCGATATGTTCACTATTGGATTCATTCCTGCGGGTCTGCAATTTTTTGGTCTTTTTTTTATACCGGAATCACCGGCCTGGCTGATCAGCCAAGGTAAAATAGCTGCCGCGGATAAGATCCTTCATCGGTTGAACCTGGAAACGGCGAATGGGCCGAGTCAAGAAATGCAAGATCAACCGACGAGCAAGAGTTTTGGCGCTCTTTTGAATCCGGCTGTTCGTACGGCTTTTATTGTGGGAATTGGCGTGAGCGTATTTCAGCAGATTACGGGGATCAATACAGTGATTTATTATGCTCCTTATATATTTCAATTTGCCGGTTTGGCCTCTGCCAAGTCAGCTATCTATGCGACAGCGTGGGTAGGTATTTTAAACGCGCTCATGACGATGATCGGATTGTGGCTTGTCGACAAGGCCGGAAGACGCGTGCTGCTGATGATTAGTTTGGGAGGAATGGCTCTTTCTTTGGCGGTATTGGGCACGACATTCATTACATGTGCCGCTGAGGCAGGGGTTGTGGCCATTGTTAGTTTGATGGTTTACATCGCTTCCTTTGCAATTGGTTTGGGAATGGTTCCCTGGTTGATCATCTCGGAGATTTATCCCTTGGGAATTCGTGGACGTGCAGTGGGTGTGGCGGTTTTTGCGAGCTGGGTGGCTAATTATTTCATCGCATTGACTTTTCTTCCTCTTGTCCAGGCGATTGGAATCGGAGGTACATATTGGTTTTTTACGATCATGTGCTTGCTGGGAATCTGGTTTTCTTGGAAAAAAGTACCCGAGACGCGTGGTAAAACCTTTGATGAAATCCAGCAATTCTGGCACAAATAATCCTTGATCTGTTCCGGTTGAACCTGAACTTTACTCAAAAAGGTGGCTTATGAATTTTTCTGAGATCCAATCGTTATTAGGTAATGAAGCGGAATCACTCTTGAATCATGTTTGCAAAACAATCGCCAAAGATAAATTACATCTTCCGGGGCATGATTGGGTGGATCGGATCTTTAGTCCAAGCGACCGCAATATTCGTACACTGCGCAGTTTGGAGCAGTTATTCGACCACGGACGTTTGAGTAAAACGGGTTATCTATCCATTCTTCCGGTCGATCAGGGCATCGAGCATTCCGCGGGGGCTTCTTTTGCCCCGAATCCGGAATATTTTGATTCGGAAAATATCGTTCGGCTGGCGATTGAGGGGGGCTGTAATGCGGTTGCCTCGACACTTGGCGTTTTAGGATCTGTCGCACGCAAGTATGCTCATAAGATTCCCATGATTCTGAAGATCAATCATAATGAACTTCTCTCTTATCCAAATATCCACGATCAGACTCTCTTTGCTTCGGTTCAGCAAGGATATGAGATGGGGTGCGTCGGTATTGGAGCTACGATTTACTTTGGATCGCCCGAATGCCGTCGGCAGATTGTGGAAATCAGCCGCGCGTTTGAGCAGGCTCATCAATTGGGAATGGCAACGATCTTGTGGTGTTATCTGCGCAATCCCGCATTCAAAACAGCGGCTACAGATTATCACGAGGCGGCCGATCTGACCGGCCAAGGCAACCATCTTGGCGTTACGATCGGGGCGGATATCATCAAGCAAAAGCTCCCTGTTAATAATGGCGGATATACTGCCGTGAAGTTTGGAAAAACATCGGAAGATGTCTACACAAAGCTCTCTTCCGAGCATCCCATCGATTTGACGCGATATCAAGTCATTAATAATTATATGGGTCGAATGGGGCTGATCAATTCGGGCGGTCCGGCAGGCAAGAATGATCTTGCTGAGGCGGCTCGCACTGCTGTGATTAATAAGAGAGCGGGCGGAATGGGGCTTATCTCGGGGCGCAAAGCCTTTCAAAAACCAATGAAAGAGGGTATCAAAATCCTCAATACGATCCAGGATGTTTATCTGACGAAAGAAATTACAGTTGCTTGATCAGACTATTTCCGTGTCGGAGGATTCGATAGAAACGTTTTTCCGCTGCAGGAGCAGGGCGGAGAGCAAGATCAAAGCGCTGCCGCTTAAGATGCGAATGGTCAGCGGCTCTTTAAAAAGAAGAGCGGCAAAAAAGATCGTAATTACGGGCTCAATCGTAAATAGCATGGCAGATTGAGCGGCTCCCAGTAGTTTCATGCCGCGCATGAGACAGAGAAGGGGAATTACGGTTGCGATCGCAATCATGCTCAGAATCGTTAGCAATTCGGTGGCGCTTGTGGGAAGTAGGGAAGAGTTTTGAGTGAAATAGGTGAGGAGCGCAAATCCGGTAAATGCACCTGTTGTGAGGTAAGTGCTTGATATGGAGGCGGGTAGCTTTTTTGTGAAGTGCGCTCCATAACAGAGGTAGATTGCATAGGTGATCGCAGTCCCAAGGCCGCATAGAATTCCTTTGATATTCAGAGAAATTTGATCCGTCGGCACGATAAGTAATACGCCTAAAAGAGCCATGCCTAATGAAAGCCATTGCATGGGAGTTGCTTGTTGTTTGAAGAGGATCTGCTGCAGAAGGAACACGAATAGAGGGAAAGTAAATAGAAGTAAAGTTGCGATGGATGCTCCGACTTCAGCGACCGTCAAAAAGAACAGAGTCGTTTGAATCAGATCGCAAAATAATCCGAGAAGAAAGCAGGCTCGTTTCTCCTTACGACAGAAGCTTGCCGGTTGCTGCCAGATTTTTGACAGGAGTGCAAAAACAATGGCGGCTCCGCCGAATCGCCAGGTGAGAATCATGTAGAGTGGAAGATTATTTAGATAAATCCATTTTCCAAAGAGAGCGACCGTTGCATATCCGCAAGCGGCGCACAGCATGAACAAAAATCCGATTCTAGGGTTGGGTATCATCGATTCACTCGCTAGCTATTCTTCCCAGGGAAAGGGTCGGTTGGGAGGTGGAACGCTCGTATCGATTTCACCAAATAGACCGAGAATACCGCTTGAGAGCCAATCATGAGACGTTTTTTGTCCAGCTAATAGAGCGGCGATTTTGGCGGCGGCGGGATGTGTTGCGAGTTTTGGCTTTTTCATCGATCCCGTAAGAGGAATTTTCATGACATATTCTGCGGGAAGTTTTTCAATCGAAAAGGATTGCTGCAAAGTCCGTGCCGGCAAACCGACGTACATATCGAGGCGGTCATGGAGGTAGTCAATATTTCCCCACGTGCAGATATGGATAGATTGATCAATGAGAAAATCGATGCGGGATGTTTTCAAAACACCGTCCTGCAAGCTGAAAAACAGGGGAGTAAACCAGATATCCATTTCTTGTGCGGCGGAAAGGTTTTTGTTTTTCAGCAAACTGATGAGGGATGCGAGAGAACCGCCATTGGAACAGCGCAGCTGTCCTATGTCGAGAGAGCCTTGTCCGATCTGCAGATTTTCTAGTTGAAAAGAGGCGAGGGGACAGCGAAAACGGCTCGGCTCGATCCGAAGCTGGATGGGGGATTTTGCTTCGATTCCCGTAACGAATAGGGGGTTCATATCTCGCAGGATCCATTGACTGAGCGCGGGGGTCAAATGAATCGTGGCTGTCAAGGGGTGCCTCAACGTCAAATCGCGATTCACAATGCTCCCTTGGATATTGCCATCGATATTTGGAGCATGCAGCGTTAGATCGAATCGTCCTTGATCATTGCTGTATGAAGCGGATCCTTGCAGATCGATCGAAGTGCCTAGAATTTGTATGAAGCTGTTCTCATCGATTAGATTGTGTGCGCTGATGATTCGAGCGAAGGGAAGAGTGGGAAAGGAGATCCATTCGCCGTGAATCGAAAATTCGGGAATATTTTGTTTGATATTGCTGATTTGTCCTTGCAGGGAAAAAGTGCCGATCTTACCGTTTTGACTGGCTTGGCCATCGGCTGTAAAATCGGCACCGCCATCATGCAGCCGCACGACACCCTGGATTGAGTCGAGTTGAACCGGGGGGAATTGGGGGGAATCGAATTGGAATGCGCCATTAACGATTTTAACATCTCCGTTAATGCTATTGAAATTCTTTAGCTCAAAGAGAGGAAGGAGCGACCAGAGCCGTACACCGATGCGCATCTCCTGAAGCGTTCCTTTGAGCTCATGGCCTTCAAATACGAGATCGGAAAACGTTTGGGGACCTAGCCATGAGAGGCTTAATTCTTTCGCAGTGACTTCCACATGAGTTTTGGATTGAACGGCTTGAAGAAAAATTCGCTTACCGAAAGCGGTGGAGGCAATTTGTGGGAAAAAGAAGAGTAGTAGAAAGACTCCCAAACAGATAATCAGAAGGCTTTTTTTCAAATCTAATTTCACTCGACCGTCACCGACTTGGCGAGATTGCGAGGCTGATCAATATCGCAACCTCTTTCTTTTGCTATATAATAGGATAATAATTGTCCGGCAACAATGGATGCGAAGGGGGCAAAGGGATCGATGCAGGGAGGCAGCGTGAAGATGTCGTCGACAATGTTTGAAATTCCATGGGCGCCTTCCGGAGCAAATGCCAATACAGGGGCTCCGCGTGCCTTCACTTCCATGAGATTGCTGACGATTTTTTCATGTGTTTGTTCATTGGCGCAAAATGCGACGACAGGAAATTTTTGGTTGATCAGAGCAATGGGGCCGTGCTTTAGCTCTCCCGCCGGGTAGCCATTCGCGTTTACGTAGGAAATTTCTTTGAGCTTTAAGGCAGCTTCCAGGCCGGTTGGAACCATATAGCGGCGGCCAATGAAGAAAAAGTCATCATAATGAGCGTACTTTTTGGCGATTGTTTGCAAGAGAGATGCTTTTTCGAGAACTTGCTGGATATGGCCGGAAATTTTTTTCAACTCGTTGAAGTATCTTCTCATCTCGTCTTTGCCGAGGCCCTTCAAACTGGCGAGATGGAGAGCAAAGAGCGATAATACGGCAACCTGGGATGAGAATGCTTTTGTGGAGCAGACGCTCATCTCCGGCCCCGCTTTCAAAAAGAGGGTGCTGTCGGCTTCTCTACTGAGTGTGGAGTTCGCTACGTTGCAAATCCCGAGCACTTTACATCCACGCTGCTTTGCTTCTCTCATCGCTGCGATAGTGTCAGCCGTTTCTCCTGATTGGCTGATAGCGATCACGAGGGTATTGGGAGTTAAGAGCGGGTTTCGGTATCGTGCTTCGGAGGCGATCTCGACGGAAGAAGGGACGTGGGCAATGTCTTCGAAAAACATTGTCCCGATCCAACCGGCGTGAGCTGATGTGCCGCAGCCCAAAATCCAAATATTGCTCACATTTTTTAAGGTTTCGTCAGACAGGCTAAATTGTTCAAAGTCGATGGTGGCTTTTTCTTCGTTGAGGCGTCCGATCAGAGCTTTTTGTATGGTGGAGCTTTGCTCGAAAATCTCTTTGATTAAATAGTGCTCGAAGCCCCCCTTGGAAGGCGCTTGATAATCGTTCTCCAGACGTTCGATCTTTTTATCGATATGCTGCAGTTGAGAATTAAAAACGCGAATTCGATTTGCCTGCACGAGCGCGATCTCATCGTTGCGTAAAAATAGCACGTTCGGCGTCGAAATCAAAAATGCATTGGGATCGGAAGAGACGATGGATTCGCTATGTTCATCGTCAAAACCGATTGAAAGCGGGCTTTGACGGGCAGCCGCCACAATCTGGTCGGGATGATTGGCATGAATTAAGGCGATGGCGAAAGAGCCTCTTAGCAACGGAAGGGTTTTTTGGACTGCCGCTAATAGATCGTTTTCATAGAACTTGCCGATGAGCTGCGCAATCACTTCGGTATCGGTTTCGGATAAAAAACGAACTCCCTCCGATTGTAATTGTTCGCGGAGCGTCTGATAGTTTTCTATGATGCCATTATGAACGAGCGCGATCGTCGATTTGTCGTCGAAATGCGGGTGGGCATTTTGATCTGTTGGTTTTCCATGCGTTGCCCAGCGAGTATGCCCGATCGCGAACTCGAGATTTAAATGTTCTTGATGGATTTTTTTTTCAAGACGGGCAATTTTGCCGGCTTCTTTGCAAGATCTGATTTTCCCCTGGAAAATTCCGGCGATGCCGGCAGAATCGTAGCCACGATATTCAAGTTGTTTCAAACCTGAAATGCAAATGGGAATGGGGTCTTTTTTACCGATATAACCGAAGATGCCGCACATATTATTCCGAGCAAACTAACAGCAGCTTACTTGATCCTGAGATTTTTTGAATATTTAGAAAATAAACATCCTATTCCGCGCGGGCAAGTAGAGCGAGAAAGAGCGGAATTTCAGCGCGCGCGCGATCTTCCATTGTCGCTCGAGAACCTTCGCTTCGTTTATCGGAGCACCATTCTTCCATGCCGATGATAGCGAATTGATTTTCGCTCAGATATTTTACATAGGCGCTGAGAGGATGGTGGAATGAATAAGTCACGTTTGCGGGATCGTTTTTCCCGGGGTGCATTTGAATGGGAATTTTCATCGTGGATTGGTAGCGGTTGATCCGGCGGTATTGGAGCTTGTTGGCTTCATCGACTTGCCAACTGCTTTGACGGGGGATGCGAAAACAGGGATGGTTCAGCACGATAAGTAATCGGCCTTCCTTTCGGAGATGAGCGCGCGCCTGTTGGATGGATTGCTGAGGATGTTCAATGTTTTGTAATGAGAGGATGAATGTGGCGTAGTCGAAATCGATTTTTTCGATCGGAAGTTTTTGGGTGACGTCGGCGGTGATGAAGTGAGTGTTGGGGTGTTTCGAGATTTTTTTCGCTTGGCTGATCAAGGAGGGGGATGCATCGATGCCGAAATAAGTCATTTGGTTGGGAAGGGATCGGGCCAGCACGCCCTGTCCGCAGCCTAAATCCAAAATGGATGAGCGGCTTTTTTCGGGAATACCTAACAATCGAATCGTTCCGGGTATGATGAGCGATTGATGATAGTAATGCCCCTTTTCGCCTACGCAGGAAGAATACCAATTCTCAACGTTTTCCCAGGAGGTATCAGCTTTTTTATTCATGATTCCAGTATATCATATTTTCACACTTCTCCTCGAGAAATTCATACAAGAGCCGTTCCCGCTGTGCCTTCCCGAAGATCATCAGGAAGGCACAGCGGGAACGGCTCCAAATGTAATTGCGGAGAATCAGAAAAGTCTAGATGATATTTATTTTTTGAAAAATTATGCGCACAACAGAAGAAAAAGAACTTTATCGGCCGATAGCCGAATATGCGGTCCATGTCGATACATTTATCTCGCAAGACTCAACAATCGCGGA
>CAISYW010000199.1 GCA_903889795.1 uncultured Chlamydiae bacterium
CCGAGATGACATCATTTCGAAGGCAGGCGAAAATTTTCAAAAGATTATTTTTCCTTACTTAAAACCTGCTGAAAAATAAAATTAAAATATCTCTTGACACAAAATCTTTTGCATGTTTTTTATAACGACCATTCAATATAAAATAAAGTCGTAACATTATCATGAACTACTCCGCAGCAAGTTGCGGGGAATTAACTTCGAACGAGATTAGAGGGGCGCAGTATAATGGATTCTTTAAATCTAAGTTATGATGTGATCATCGTTGGTTCCTGCTCTGGCGCTAAAGCGTATTGATACCCTTGGCAAAGTGAACATTTTCTATCGGGGGATGCATTTTAATTGTGAGGGAGGGATTTACCTATGCCTAAGATTGTTAATCATGATGAATACCGGCAAAAGATGCTGGAAAAAAGTTTTTATTTTGTCAGCCGCAAGGGTTATTCCAATGTAAACATGAAGCAGATTGCCGCTGAGATCGGCGTATCCACCGGAACGCTCTACCATTATTTTTCCTCCAAGGAAAACATGTTCGTTCAGATGATTGCCTGGATCGGCAATCAAAACGTGGACGAATATATCCGCCGGACCAGTTCTATAGAAAACATCCGCGATCGTTTTGACATGATTGTGGATTACTGGAAGGAAAACGACGAGCTTTATGAGAGCATTATGCTTCTGGCGATTGATATTTACCGGAATGTGGATATCAAGCAGTGGAAGGAAGTCTATGCGTTTTTCGCTGAACGCTATACAAACGGCATGTCCGAAAGGCTTAACATCTCGCGGCAGTTTGCCCGTTTCATATTCATACACTTTATCGGTCTTTCTTTCCATTCACTGGCATTCGATGGTGCCGGTGAATACAACGAACAAGTAGATTTTCTCGACACAATACTCAGGCCACCGATCGTGGACGCGCCCGAAGATACGGAAAAGGCCGCGCAAAAATTCAAGGAAATAACCCGCACTTTTATGATGAATCCGTTAGTTACCGAAAAGATGACTGTTGCAAAGAAGAATAAAAAAACCAAAATAAAGAAGGCTGTCATTAAACGAAAAAATTGAGTCTCGAATAACACAACAAAAACAATAATCGGGAAAAGGAGGAACCATGAATAAAACCCTGGACGAGTTATTTGTTTATCCAAAGGAATTGGTGAATGAAGAGTCAAAACGTGTAATTCATTTGGTAAGGCAATGGGCCGACAAGGAGATTATCTCTAAGCGCCAAGAGTACCGGGAAAATTACGAAAAGCTCTTTATCGAAAAGAGAAAATCTCTCAATCTCACCATTGGCTTGCAAAGACTTACCCTGCCCGAAGAACACGGCGGATTTGGCTGGAACAACCCCGCCAACGCACCGGGCATCGTCTCCATTCTCACCGAAATCGGGCGCGCGGACGCCGCTATCGGCGTAGTTACCGCCGTTAAGTACACTATCCTCGCCGCAATCACGATGGCACCAAATCTCGACAAAGCCTTGTGCGACGCGTTGGCACCCATCTACTGCGCCGATGAATTAAAAACTCTTTCCATTATCCTTCCCGGCGCGGGAAAAGATGGACAGGAAACCCCTTTGTTTTTGGGCAGGTCAATCCTGGCCAGCATTGAGCCTGACGGCGAAGGTTACTCCGTTAACGGAAAGGATCTTCGACCAATCAACAGTGGCGCTGTGGCTGATCTCTTTTGTGTCGTTTGCGCCGACAAAATGGGCAGGCCCTGTATCGCTCTTGTCCCAGGAAACGACGCCAATGTTCTTCGCGGCAAAGCTCTTCTGGAGACCGGTTTAAATGCCAGCACCAACGCCGATGTAAGTTTCAACAATGTGAAAATTCCCAAATCATATGTCATTGCCCGCGATGGTGTCGTCGAGGAAATCTACACCTGGTTGAATCTCCTGCTTGGCGGGGTAAGTGTCGGCACGGGCATGAACTTCTTTGAAATGGTCGGCGACTGGTCCGAGACCAGAACAATCAAAGGCGGTTACATGATGAAGGAA
>CAISYW010000200.1 GCA_903889795.1 uncultured Chlamydiae bacterium
CTGCAACTGTTGATTCAGAGAGTTGACCCCAACCGTAGCCGCAGCATCACTAGCAGCACGACTATTCGCACTTTCGCCAGCTCCAACCATTCCAGGACCAGAGACCGCCTGATTAACAGCGCGAGCTGTCAGAGCTTGTCGCCCGGATCTATGTGACCTTTTCTCAAATCGCACAGAACGATCGCAAGGAAATTTCGGATTTGGAGATCAAGTTCAAGGTCCTTTCGTTTGATAGCGCCGATTTGACGCGCTCCCGAGGCAATTGGACGCTTGGAACCGCCTTGGCCACCTTTACCGTCTTTGCCGCTTCTACGGCTTTTATGAATCCGAACGACAGAGCATTCGTTAAGCTCATCTCGGATAAAACGCCCGATCTTCTGCGAGTATTCGACGCCCGTCGCGAAGCTCAGATCCAAAGCAAAAACTCTCTTGCTCAGCTCGAAATGACCAAAATGCAAGATAAAAACAACAAGGCGCAATCAGAAGGAAACACCAAAGAACAGTTCGCCCAGGTTTTACAAGCGGAAATCCAACGATTGAGGAGCGCTTCCGCTAGTGGGTAAAATTACATAAGTATCGAGCCAATGGACAAAAGCTGCTGCTATTAGGTGCGTTTGCCGGGTTTGAAAATAATTCTAGATCGCGAATTGGCAGATCTGCTCCGTCAGTTTGTAAATGCGGTATTCGATCAGGTTGCCGATATTGACGGTGAATCTTGAGCACAAGTATGCGTCTAACGAACCCATCTTTTTCGAATATCGGGGTTTCTCTATTGGCGCGGTTTTTCTAGCCGCCAGCGATCAGGCAGAAGCTCATCGAGCTTTTGAGCATTATGGCCCATTAACCTTCTAAAAACATCTTCGAGATATTCCCTTGGATTGATCTTGAGGCCCCGGCACGTTTGTATGAGAGAGAGTAAAACTGCGGCGGCCTGTCCTCCTTCCGCGCTTCCAAAAAACAGCCAGTTTTTTCTCCCAATTGCAAGGAACCGGATCGCCCTTTCAGCAACGTTGTTATCGATGCGAGCAAAAGGATGCTGAGTATAATTTTTTAGATGCGGGATTAGCGAACAGTAATAACCGAGAGCTTCTTTAAACTTCGATTTGGGGAGGATTCTTCCCTCGGTTAAACGCCTTTTCACTCGTTCGGTTATGGCATCGATGATTGGAGCTTCCTGCTCTTGTCGAATTCGAAGTCTTTCTTCTTCTGTCTGTAGCCAAGCAGTCTCTTCCAATTTGAAGAGCTCCTGGATTTGATCAAGCACCCACTGCCTTAAATCGCGGTCTCCCGCCTCTGCTTCAAAAAACTTGCGACGGACATGCGCCCAGCAGGGAGTCCAGACAATTTTATTTTGTTTAACAAACGTCTCATATGCACCGTACTTATCCGAATGAAGCACGCCCTGATAATTTCCGAGAATTTGCGGAACATGTTCGTGGCGCCGATTTTCTCTAAAATCATAAACGCGATAAGGAGGATCTGATCCGATGCCACCTACAAGAACCCACATATAGCCTTGCGTTACTCGATCTCCATCCTGCATTTTGACAGGACTTTCATCGATGAAGATGTTCCCGCTTTTCAGGATTTGCTTCTTCATCGCACCGTAAAGAGGTATTAATGCATTTCCGAGGCGGACAACCCATTGAGAAAGCAATTTTCGACTGATAACAATCCCATCACGGCCAAACATTTCGGCGATTCGATATAAAGGTAGGTGATCGGCAAATTTCTTGACTGCGATTTCAGCAAGCAAACTCTCATCAGCTCGGCATTTAGGGATGATGGCGTCGGGCATGAGAGCCGTCATCACTCCAGCCTCTTCTTTCTGAGGATGAGCATATTTGGGCCGGATGATTTCTTTGAGGTAATAACTTCCAGGGCGATGCGCGAGTTTATAAGAAACTTCTTCGCCGATTTTTACAAGAGGAATGCCTGTTTCCTTACAAACTTTCTCTTTTTCGGGCAGATCTAAGATAGTCGTTTCAACAGGAAGATCAGGCGGCAGCTGTATTTTGTCTTGGCCGTTTCGATTGGGTTTTTTTCGCTGGTGTTCGGGAACAGTCTGGGTTTTCTCCGGCGCTTTTTCTGAATCGGCGAAACCCTCGAGCTGGAGCTGCTCTTGATTAATGTTAGAGATGTTTCTTTCCGATTTTTTGCCGAAAATCTGCCGCTTTAACCACTCGAGTTGTTCTTGAAGATAGATGATTTCTTGATCTCTATCAGCGAGCTGATTTTGGAGAGATTCAATCGTTGAAATTGCAGCTGTTGTCATTAAGTAACCGGTATTAAAATACAGCCTAAATTATAGAGAAAACAAACGTATCTTCATAGGAGAAAACGAGGAAGAATTCGCTTAGGAACAATCCCTTCCAAAAGCATGATAAATTCTCTTCGATCCAGGGAAACGGCAGCTCCCCATTTTCCAGAAAAAGAACCTTTCTCAAGGCGCTTATACCAGATGACAAAACCATCTTTGTCCCAAAAAAGCACCTTCATATGATCGCGGCTGCGATTGAGAAAAATGAAAAAAGCCCCGGAGAAAAGTTCTCCGGGAAATAATCGTTCTACTTCTTCTCCCAATCCCTCGAAGCTTTTGCGCATGTTGATCGGCTGATTGCAAAGAAAAAGGCGAGTGTTTCCGGAAACTGTCAGCATGATATCTCCTGCAACAGCTCGAGACATTCCTTCAAGATCGCTCGATCAAAATGTCTGGCAAGACAGATTTTCAGCCCATGATATTCGATCTCGATACCAGTTCTATGAGAAGAAGTTAGCTCGGAAAAAGATGTTCGCGCGAGAGGTTTTTTAGATACGGAGTGGTATTTCCAATAATTAAAAGAATTGGGATTAATCTGATGCTCATGGCACCAGCGATCGATAGGAATTCCACTCGCTTGTTGCTGACGGATTTTTTCTTCCCACTCGAGCCTTTGTTCTGGAGAAAGAGGTTTTGGCATAGACGCAATCCTTGGTTAATAAAAACCGACAGATTGCCTCATGTATTTAAAACGAAAAAGATGGGTTCATTAGACGCATACAGGAACCCCGAATGATTATGCTTCAGGGTTCAATAGGGGGAATTCGGCGTTGCTTTAAAATCATTTTTTGAACATGGGGGCGTTGGGCTTGCCAGGCACTTCTATCTTCTTCTCGGCTACGTGACTTCTGGTTTTTGTTGTTCATTATTTTTATCTGTTCAATATATATTGAACAGTGTATTATAATGAACAGAAGGAGATAGCAATGCGAGGTCGTTTTCTATTAGGCTCCAATGAGGATCCAGCAGAAGGGAATATCTATGCGGATAAGTCTTCCCTCGTTCTTGATTGGCTGCTATGCGTTGGACTTTCCAAAGAAAGCTTTTCATTGAGAGAAGTTGCCAAAGAAGCTGAGGTCAGCCTCGGCCTGGTCCAGCGTGTTTTTAATATTTTGGCATTGAAGGGTTTTCTTCAAGTTGAAGGAGTCAGAACCGCAAA
>CAISYW010000201.1 GCA_903889795.1 uncultured Chlamydiae bacterium
AATTAAAGGAGTGCGTGAAATCGGCCTCTCTCCTTGCGCCTCTTTAGGCATTATCGATATTGAAAAAGCGAGGGAGCTTAAATCCGCGGGGTTATTTCGTTACCATCATAATCTGGAAACAGCTCGCAGTTTTTTTAAAAATATCTGCACCACGCACGACTATGAAGAAGATGTCGGGACAATCCGCGCTGCCAAGGCGGCGGGGCTATCCGTTTGCGCGGGCGCTCTGATCGGCATGGGTGAAAGCATTTCTCATCGCATCGAGCTTGCCGAAACTTTGAGGAAATTGAATGTCGATTCAGTTCCTCTGAACATTCTCAATCCTATTAAGGGTACTCCCCTGAGCAGAATGGCAGCGTTGCCGCCTATGGAAATTCTCATGACCATAGCCATCTTTCGTTTTATGCTTCCGGATAAAGACATCAAGCTTTGCGGCGGCAAGGAAAAAAATCTGCGGCAATTGCTTCCTTTGGGTATTTTGTCCGGCGCAAATTCTCTCATGACCGGAGATTATTTAACGACAACAGGGCGGAATAGCTCTCTGGACCACGAAATGATTTTAGATCTGGGACTTACTCCAACGCGGCAGGCCCAAACGACATGTAAATGCGATGCCAAGAGAAGGAAGTCTTGCTTACCGGAGACCACCTTAAAGTAAAAAAATGGGAAATGGCTTCATCACCGTTATATTTGTCTTTTGTCCACCACCCGCGCAATTTTCCCTTTCTGCCGCGAAATACTTTTGGACTCGACCAATTTAACATCAACATTAATGCCGGTTACCGATCCGATGCGCTTTTTAATCATTTCCAAAAAAGACCTCTGCTTTTGCAGCTCCAGAGAAAAGATTTTATCCGTAACTTCAATAATCAACTCCAGGCTGTCCATTGCTCCTTTTCTTTCCACGACAAGCTGATAAGGTGTTTCACCCTGGGCAACACTGAAAAGCGCATCCTCGATTTGCGAAGGAAACACATTCACTCCTCTGATAATGAGCATATCGTCGGAACGCCGCGTTATTTTTTTCATACGCGCTAAAGTTCTGCCGCATTCACATTGAGCATAGTCGAGGCTGGTAATATCCCCTGTCCGGTAGCGAATCATGGGAAAGGCTTCTTTGGTAAGCGTGGTAAGCACCAGTTCACCCGCACTGCCGGACGGCAATACCGCGCCTGTTTCGGGATCAATAATCTCTGGGATGAACGCGTCTTCATAAATATGCAAACCTTTTTTACACGAACATTCACCGGCAACACCGGGACCAATTACCTCGGAAAGACCGTAATTATCAGTCGCGCTCAACAATAGCCTGCTTTCAATTTCTTTGCGCATCTTCTCCGACCATGGCTCTCCGCCAAAAAGCCCAAATTTCAACGAAAGCGATTTATGATCAACACCAAGCTGTTCAATGCGATCAGCCAGAGCGATCGCATAGCTGGGTGTGCTGACCAATACCGTCGTTTTATAATCCTGCATAATCATAATTTGCTTTTCCGTGTTTCCGGTACCCATCGGAATAACCGAAGCGCCAATTGTTTCCGCGCCATAATGCACGCCGAAAGCTCCGGTGAAAAGACCGTAACGGAAAGCTATTTGCACCACATCGTCATGAGTTACACCGGCGGCAGTCATAAAACGCGCCACCAGATTAGACCAGATTTTTATATCATTTTTCGTATAACCCATCACTATCGGCTTGCTGGTGGTCCCGGATGACGAATGAATGCGGACTACTTCTCGCAGAGGCACGGCAAACATACCATAGGGATAGTTGAGATTTAAGTCATCTTTGGTAGTAAGCGGAAGTTTTGTCAAATCCGACAAAGAACAAATATCTTCCGGGATAATACCAAGTTCATTAAATTTTTTCCGGTAATGGGTCACATTTTTGTGAACTCTATTAATTATAGCCTGAAGTCTTTCCAGTTGCAGTTGTTCGAGCTCATCCCGTAACATACACTCATGAGTTTGATCCCAGATGTTCATAAAAAAACCTCCCGGTAAATTCAAGCTGCTGAAAAACACGCGTCTGCTTCGTTATGCCGCGGCCTTCCCCGGGGAAAGCTTGTTGCACCATACTCAAAAGTACGCTTCACTCCTCAGACCTTACACACCTTTCATCTGCTGTGCCCCGCTTACGCTGGGGGATATTTTTGAACAGCTTATAAAATTTTACTCTTTATCTGGTGGAACCGCTTCGCTTGTTCCACCCTACGAAACTTTTTCTTATTTCTGTCTTTATTATCGTTCCCATATCTCTTTTTTATCTTTACCGAGATATGCCCGTTGAACATCTTTATTTTCTAATAAGTCGGCGGCTGTACCTTCTAAAATCAATCGGCCGTTTTCCAGCACATAGCCGCGATTAGCCATCTTTAGGGCCGCCCGCGCATTTTGTTCGACCAGAAGAATTGTAGTTTTCTTATCACGGGATAAATTTTCAATAACCCGAAAAATTTCCTGAGCCACCATGGGCGCAAGCCCCATGGAAGGCTCGTCGAGCAGCATCAATTTTGGTCTGGCCATGAACGCCCGGCCTATAGCGAGCATTTGCTGTTCTCCGCCCGATAATGTTCCGGCAAGTTGCTTTCGCCGCTCTCTTAGAATAGGAAACAAAGCATAAACCATCTCGCTGGTTTTTTTCACTTCAGCTTTGCCGCCGCCCAGTATCTTGTAGTGCAAATAAGCGCCTAATTCCAGATTATCCTCCACAGAAAGGGGTTTAAAAACCTGTCTCCCCTCCGGAACCT
>CAISYW010000202.1 GCA_903889795.1 uncultured Chlamydiae bacterium
GAATTGCTCAAACGACTCATGCCATCTTACGATCATATTCTTTTGTTTAATCGGTCGCCGCTACATAGTGCGGAATGCGCAGCTTTGCTTGCAATCAACCAAACTGCCGCCGTCACAATTTTTGAAGAGTCAATTGAGTTGTTGACACCGTTTATCCAATGGGCGTACGATGACCAACGATGCCGTTTAACTTTTCTCACAACTAGTTGTTAATCATGAGGAATTTAGGTAGAAAAAGAATTCTTGTCACGGGAGGCGCCGGTTTTTTAGGCTCCCACCTGTGCGAACGTCTCTTGAAAGAAGGGCATGAGGTTCTCTGTGTCGATAATTTTTTTACCGGCAATCGGGAGAATATTTTTCATCTTTTATCTCAGCCGCGTTTTGAAGTGATTCGTCATGATATTTGTCTACCTTTGTACGTGGAAGTGGACGAAATTTTCAACTTCGCTTGTCCGGCTTCTCCTCTTCACTATCAGGCGGATCCCATTCAAACGATCAAGACAAGCGTTCTGGGTTCGATTCACCTGTTGGGCTTGGCAAAGCGGCTCAATGCGAAAATTTTTCAAGCTTCAACGAGCGAAGTATACGGGGATCCAGCGATGCATCCTCAGTCTGAAGATTATTGGGGGAACGTAAATCCAATTGGTTTTCGATCCTGTTATGATGAGGGAAAGCGCTGTGCTGAAACGCTTTTTGTCGATTATCATCGTAAGCATAACGTGCGGATCAAGATTGGACGCATTTTCAATACTTATGGTCCGCGCATGCATCCTAATGATGGCCGCGTAGTATCCAATTTAATTGTTCAAGCTCTTTGCAATCATCCACTGACGATCTATGGCGACGGAACCCAGACGCGTTCTTTTTGCTATGTGGACGATCTCATCGATGTTGCAATCCGCATGATGGATTCATCGGATGAAGTGATTGGCCCCGTCAATATCGGTAATCCTGTTGAGTATCGGATTGTCGATTTAGCAAAACAAATCCAGCATTTGACCGGTTCACGATCGCCGATCATTTTCAAGCCGCTTCCCTCCGATGATCCCAAGCAGCGGCGGCCTGATATTCGCAGCGCGCGCGAACTGTTAGGATGGGAGCCAAAGGTTCTTCTCGAGCAGGGTCTCAAACAGACTATTGCTTATTTCGATTCCGTTCTATCTGCCGGCAAGCAAGGACCTTTTTAATCGGGCAGGGGCAGGGAGTCTATTGATGCCGGTTATTAATTTCGCGCCATTTCCGAATGACCTCTGCCGCTAGTGGAGCGGCTTCCTTTCCGCCATCTCCGTAGCGAAGGTAAACGACGACGATGAGTTCGGGTTTTTCCCATCGCTCTTTGTGCGATTTAATGGATTCGGCGGGGGGAAACGCGATCGCGCCAAACCAGATGTGCTTGTAAATATAAGACGAAGAGGAGGGGTTGCAGTCGGGATGGCAGGAAATTTCAGCGGTACTGGTTTTTCCGATCATCTGATGCTGCAGAGCAAGAAAATCGCGAAGCTGGTTGGGATGTCCGTTGAGACCTTTGATGATACTGGGTCGTGCGCTGCCTTTCGGCCCCCAGATGACCCGGTCCATTCCCTCGCATAGCATATGGCGGATGGAAGGAGCCAGGTTGCATTGATGTTCTGTTGGAAAAATTTTCTTTTTGATCAGTGTGGGAGTGCAAAGCCGTCCGCCGTTGGCCACTGCGGCAAGCATTCTTGCGGCTTGTAGTGGCGTCGTTACAAGGGTGTGTTGTCCAATCGCAAAAGAGTAGAGGCCGGTACGGTTTGTATGAAGGTCTGTGGGGAGTCGTCCTTTGATTTCTCCCGGTAAATCAATCCCGGTACGCTCGCCTAAACCAAAATCGGCTGCTGTTTGTGTCAAATCGTCAGGATCTGAGAGGAAATCTCCTGCCAGAATGGCGAAATAGGGGTTGCTCGATTGTTCAAGCGCTCCAATAAGATCGACCTTTCCAATATTGGGCATATGGCTTCGGGGCAGTCTCCCTCCCTTGTAATGTCGATAGAATGGTTTATGATCGAGCGATGTTGCGACAACATCAAAGCCGGCATCATCAAATAAAACGAGAGGCGAGGAAGCAAAGCTGTCTTGATTGAGAGCGGCGGCGGCGGTGACGAGTTTAAATAAAGAGCCCATAGGGGCCGCGCTTTGATAGGCATGGCTGCGGCTAAATCCAAAGCCGCCAATCGGATAAAAAGCTGCGGCGAGATCTCGTTCGGTCTGCTCCCCCTTTTTGCCTCTCAAGTGACGATAGGATCCCCATAGAGGTCTTTCGAGTTCGCGAAACGAACGCATGGTTTTGAGCCATTGTATAAGATCAGCTTCTTTCACATTGACGCTAGACTCTCGGAGCAGAGACCAGTCGCTCATTTGCTGGAGGGAGATATTCAGATATTGCCGCGATTGTTCAGGTAAAATCGCCGTTTTTGGGTTTAATAGCGAAGCGAGAAGAGGAAAGCGGATTTTTTGCCAAAGCTCTTCAAATAGATCTCGTTCTTTTTGATCGAGATAATCGATATAGGGCCTTGCGTAGGTCTTTTTTTCTTTTTCCTCGCGTCGTATTTGTTGAAGAAATTCCTTTTGATTCAGGGTGCGCCAAGCGCGAAATTCCGTTTGATGGAAGATCTTTTGACATTGCAAGCGCACTTCTTGTTCCGCTCGTTGGAGCGATTGCGTAAGCGATCGATAGGTGGAAAGTTTGATGGAACCAACTCGTTCGACGAGCTCATCGGTGAAGGCGGGGCTATAGACGACGATTCGACTCATGTCGAGAGCAAACAGCTTGTCTTTGTTATGAGGAACCTCCTTGAGAAGAGATTCGAGCCGCCGCCAAGGGGGCATGGCATCGCGGGCATTATTTTGCAGAGCTTCGAGGGCAGCATTTTTGTTTGCCTCTGTGATGTTTTGCATGCATAGGCTGCCATCGGGAAAGAGCAGATCGATCAACAGAGATGGGTCAGGGTTATTCGCATAGTAGAGCAGCGCTTCAAAATCTTCTTGCATCTGAATCGCGGTTTGAATGTTGTCGATTCGAGTCCATAGAGTAAAAAGGGGGCTGTCGGCGGGAAGAGTCTGTTGCAGATAGGTTTCCCAAATCAGAGGTTTTTCTTCATCTTGTTTTAGGCCTTCTCGAAAGAAACAATCCTTGCCATCCCAGAGGTTGGCTATGTAGCGATCGCTTTCCAGCCAGCGATGGATTCGATGCATTTTTTGTTCGCGGTTTGAAGTTGTGATAAAATCGTTTGGATCAAATCGAGGTATTCCGGCTAAAGCGATCACTTCTCCGTTATTGGGATCGAGCGCGACGATGGCTCCCCCCTTGATCAGGGGTTGTTTTAAAAATTTTCGTCCTTTGGTTTGAGGATCGAGACCCGCGCTGCATCGATCTCGTGTTTTTTCATTTTGAATCAGGAGGGATTCGCAAAATTGCTGCAGTTCCGCAGAAAGAGACAGGGCGATGGTTCGTCCGGCTGTGGGCTCTTTGCCTCCCGGTAATTCGCGAAGACAGGTCCCCTTCCGGTCAACTTCAAATATTTTTTTTCCATAAAGGCCGCGCAATTCTTGCTCGTATTGTTTTTCGATCCCGGTCTTCCCAACCAAGTCGTTCAACGTGTAAGCTTTTTCTTTTAATTCTCGGAAACGGTTTAAAAGCGCACTTTTTTCTCCGTCTTCAGCAATCATCTGCTGGAGAAGGTCGATTTCACCAGCGATATCGAGGTATTCTTTTTGGCTAATGGCTCCCAGGTGCCCGATCACGGATGCCGCCGTTTTGCCATGAGGGTAAGTGCGCTCTAAAGAGATCGCCGCATGCAACCCCAGCCATTCTCGCTCGAGTGCTCGCAGGCGATAGTACTTCTGTTCGGAGATGTTGGACTTGATGATGAATGGAACGTGAGGAAAAAGCGATGCCTTTGCGTGAATGAGATCTTCGATTCGTTCCGGGTCCATCTCGAGCTCTTGGCTCAATATGCGAGCCAGATTGCGGATATAATCTCTTCTCGTAAAAACGCGTACACGTTGTCCTGCTTCATCCGTAGACCAGGTGGTGGAGGGAATTTGCGCGAACTGTCCGTAGTAAATCGATGCATTATAACAAATGCGGTTTGTGGCTAGCGGGATGCCAAATCGATCAACGATAGCGCCTCGTTCGGCTTGCTGAATAATTGTGCGGCGCTGTGGTTTTTGGGCCTCTTGAAGCTTTTCCTCGCGCTGAACGACCGTCAGATGCCAGATTCGAAAGACAATGAGCAAAAAAGCGCCCAGAAAGATTTGAAGGAGCCGATTTGATTTTTGCAGCGGAGAGGCCATACTACTATTGAAATCGTACAGAAATTTTTATGCGAGAAAAATGAAATGTTTTCCGTCTGAATATGCAAAAAAATAATTATAATACAGACAATACTTTAGAGAGGAGGGCAGGGGAAGATTTTCATGAGAAGGAAGGGTTGATCTTTCTTGCAATAAATCGCTTTCTCAAGTAAAACTACTATTTCTATTTTTTTAAGAGCTCCTGTAGGAGTGTCTTAATGCGCCTGTCGTACAATGGTAGTACAGTAGCCTTCCAAGCTACGAGTGTCAGTTCGATTCTGTCCAGGCGCTAGTGTTTAACGCAGACGGGGATTGTCCCTGTCGATCATAAGAACATGAGGAGCATGGGTTTGGCTACAGCAGAGCAATACGAAGTAGCAGTAACAATTAAGGGTTTGATCGAGTCTGGGGCCCATTTTGGCCATCAAACACGTCGCTGGAATCCAAAAATGCGTCGCTTTATTTTCGAGGAGCGCAACGGGATTTACATCATCGATTTGGCTAAGACCTTGCAGCAAATTCGTGCAGCAGTGTCCGTGGTTCGTGAAACGGTCAGCAAGCGAAAGTCGATTTTGTTTGTTGGAACGAAAAAACAGGCCAAGATTGTCATTAAAGATTGCGCGGAAGAGTGCGGTGAGTTTTATGTATGCGAGCGTTGGTTGGGCGGCACTTTGACCAATCTAACGACGATTCGCCAATCTGTTAAAACGATGGAACGAATTGAAAAACGACTTGCGGCCGGTGGAGAAGGCTTGAAGAAGAAAGAGATTTCTCTTCAGACTAAAGAGCTTGTCAAACTCAACCGTAACTTGTCAGGAATTCGTGCCATGCGCAAGCCGCCCGGGCTCTTGATTGTCGTCGATCCGGGTCGTGAGCATATCGCTGTCGCGGAAGCCAATAAATTGGGCATTCCCGTGATGGCTCTGGTTGACACGAATTGCGATCCCGATCCGATTGATTATGTGATTGCATGCAATGATGACGCTCTTAAGAGCATCAAGATCATATTGAACGCATTGATGCAGGGGATTATCGACATTAAAAACGACAGGGATCTTCCTAGTTCGAAAGGCGATGAAGAGAATGTATCGTCCGATGAGGATGAAGATGATGATGAGGAAAGTGAAGAAGGAGAAGAGTCTCCTGATGACAAGGGTGGGAAATGAGGGAAATCACATCTGACATGATTAAGGAGCTTCGGGAACGAAGCGGCGTAGGAATGGGAAAGTGCAAAGAAGCGCTTGTCCTCGCTGAAGGCGACATGGAAAAAGCGATCGATATTTTGCGCAAGTCTGGTTTGGCTGCGGCCGTTAAAAAAGAGGGTCGCGAGACAAAAGAGGGGATGATTCAGACGGCGGATGATCGGTCTACTCTCGTGATTGCTGAAGCGAATGCGGAGACGGACTTCGTTGCGAAAAACGATCGGTTTAAGCATTTTCTTTACGACTGTGTCAAGCAGGCGCTTGAAACAAAGCCTAAATCTCTGTCGGATTTTCTTCTTCAGCCCTACTTCAAAGATAAATCAATCACTATCGATCAGTACCGAAATTTGGTTATTCAAGCTCTTGGTGAAAATATACAGCTAAAACGGCTGGAGATTGTTCACAAGCACCCCAATTGCTCGTATGGAATTTATTCCCACATGGGCGGTAAGTTAGTTGTTGTCGTCGAAATGGAAGGTGCTTCCGATCAAGAGGGGATAGCTAAAGAAATTGCGATGCATGTGGCTGCGGAAAATCCTGATTATTTGAAGCCAGAAGAGATTCCGGCGCATGTATTAGCTCGTGAAGAAGAGATTGCGCGCTCGCAAGTCCAAGACAAACCGGCTAATATTGTCGATAAGATCGTCGCCGGCAAGTTAAAAGCGTATACGGATCAGGTTTGTCTCGTTCACCAAAAATATGTGAAAGATAATAGCGTGACAATCCAGCAATTTCTCGATGTCTGTTCGAAGAAGTTAGAAAAAAAGTTCTCGATTCGCTGTTTCTGGCGTTGGAAAGTCGGTCAATAGTGTATCCGTGTAAATTCCTCGATGTTTATCATCGGGGAATTTTCTTCAATAAATTTAATACCATGAACCTTTGGCTTCATGGTATGATTTTCTCAAGTCCATTTTCGCTGGGTTATGAATATATTTCTGATTCTTTGACTTTGTTGAGGGATTTACGGCGCGACGGACTTATTTTCAATGAACGAGTGGGTGTATTATGAGCAATATCGATGCGCAAATTAAAGCCGCGATGCAGGCTGTTTTAGATCACCTCAAAGGTGAGTTAAGGAGTCTCAGGACGGGACGGGCCAATTCAGCAATGTTGGACAAAGTGCAGGTTGAGGTTTATGGCAATCATATGCCGATAAAAAATCTCGCCAGTGTGACTGTTCCTGAGTCGCGTCAAATTTTAATCTCTCCTTTTGATGCTAGTTCGATTCATGCGATTGCTAAGGCGATTGACGCTACAAATATCGGTCTGCACGCTGTTGTAGACGGCAAGGTTGTGCGTGTACACGTCCCCCCGATGGATGAGACCATCCGCAAGCAAATTGCCAAGCAGTGCAAGGAATTGGGTGAAAAATCAAAGATCGCAATGCGTGATGTTCGCCGTAAGTATAACGAATTGGTGCGTAAGCAAAAGGCTGACGGCGTAATTCCGGAAGATCTCATGAAAAAATATGAAAAGACTGTTCAGGATTTGACAGAACGTTTCTGTAAGGATATCGATGCGGTTTGTGCAGATAAAGAAAAAGAGATCATGACTGTTTGATTTTTTGGCGAAGTTCGTATGTCATTGTTATGTATGGACTTCAATGTTTTGCTTAGATGGTTTGGCCGGTTTTTTTCTGGGGGTTGATGATCCTGTTTTTTTTCACATTTGCGGAAAATGACATTGATAGTTTAAGATTGATAGCGTTTTTCATAGAGCCCTGAAGATAGAATTAAGGGTAGTGTTGTTAATTGGCCCCATCGTCTAGTCCGGCCTAGGACACCAGATTTTCATTCTGATAACACGGGTTCGAATCCCGTTGGGGTCAAATTTTTGAGTTACGAGACTTTAGCTCAGTGGTAGAGCATCTCACTTTTAATGAGAGGGTCGTTGGTTCAAATCCAACAAGTCTCAACTTTATAAAAGAATTTAGTTTTCACGACTAGATTTTATCTAAAATTTTATTCTTAATAAATTCAGACAAGCTTTTTAAATATAATATATGTTTTCATGGATTTTAAAAAAAAAATTAAATATAACTAAAAGAAGCGGAAATTTTCTAAAAAATAAATTTACTTAATACTAAAAATTATTTGGTTTTTTATGATTTATGATGTAACAATTAAGTCTCACGAGAAAGATTCATACAAATTAGACTTAGTCTTAGATTCTCTAGTCCTATTGAATCCTCAACCAAATTATATATATATAATTTCACCTAGTGGTTTTCGACCTAATCATAGCTTTTATAGAAAAAAAATTATTTGTTTAAAGGATGATGAAGTAACGCCTTTTATTGATCGCGCAAGAATTTCAGTTATGCCAAATTGGGTCTGGACTAATTTAGTGTCATTAACGCAAAATTTCACTGAAAATGATTTTTATCTCGACGTTCAATCGGATGTGTTTTTTTTGAAACAGATTAATTTATTCGATGAACTAGGGCGGCCGAAACTATTTAAAACTACATCTAACGAAGCTAACAACAATAATGGGGAGAGCTCATATTTCAGATTTAGCAAGGAGATGTTTAGTGTAAATAAGATTACTGATGGTGATTCGTATATCATCGATTACACGATGTATAATAAAACGATTGCCAAAAAAATTTATAGTAAATACCGTTCAGTTGAAGATATGCTGGAAGCTGCATATAAAGTTATCGATGAAAGTCGATTTCCAGCTGATGGAGAAATTTTCGGTAACTTCGTAGAAAAGTTTTTTCCTGATTTTTATTGTATTACTAGAGAAATAAATCATTGTTTTTCGGGTGTACGAAGTGGTGAGGGAAGAAGGTCTACTGTACTTGCATATATAAACAAGTGTAAGCAATCTTCGTTTATGAATTCCTGCGCCTTTCACGATTGGAAATAATATGACGGTTTCTGAAGCCAAACGAATGAGAGTTCTGGAATCTTAAAATGCCGCTCTGCTGGAGGAAAGAGGTATGTTGAGGAGTGGCGAGAAGAATCCAATGAATATCGTCCGCACAGTTCGCTGGGAGGGAAAGAGCCTTGTGAAGTAGCCAGAAGCGAAGAAAAAAGAGCGAAAATATCCTGAACCTCTATTACTAATCCACTCGTCAATTAAGTGACAAAAGGCTTGCTGTGCCTTTGCCATATTGATCCTCCCTCGTCAGCCATAGTTCTGCTATGGCCTTCATCCTTCGGACCGCTGCACTTCAATCTGGACAAGGCTGCGGATTCGCACGAGAAGGTCCAGTGGACCTTCGCAGTGGAGAGCAGGTGAACAAAGCGAACCGGCCCGAAGATTGTGGCAAGCCGACTCAGTCCAAAACCGATTTCTAAAGCATGTTCGGTATAGAAAAGCTTACAATCGACTTTCTAACTTTTTTTGCTATCTGCCGCTTTAATAGATTTGATGATGTTCTCAATTAAATTGTTTAAATTTTTGTCATTATAAAAAACGCAATTACATGGAATTTTTAGATTTTCTGCGTAACAGTCAGGTTTGTTATTTCCAAATGCAATAATTACTTTTTCTTTGTCATTTAATATTTTTTTAGTTTGCATAAATGCAAATGGCCCTGTGTTTCTTGCTAAAATAAATTTGCATTTTTCAGCTAGCCAACTGATTTCATTTAAATCACAATCATTAGTCTTGATTATTTCAGATGTATTAACAATGTTTTTTGCTGTTACACGAGAATAAGAGGTTAAAATAATTCTTATATTTGGAAATTCATTTGTTATTGCAGAAACGATCGGATCTAAATTATCTCCTAAGTTTGTTTGACCTGAATGAACAGGACCGTTAACAAAAATTATAGAATTTAAGTAATCAACTGGATAATTTGTAGGAATATCGAAAAATTTATAGTCAATTTCAGGTATGTAATACTCAGGATCTTTTAAAATTAGTTTTTTTTTGGTTATGCTTTCAAGGAATTTATATATTAAGGAAAATAGCCGATGATATTCCGTAAGGTACATTCCTGATCTATTTGGAAGATTTGCAATCCATGTATTAATGAAAATGTTATTATTATCAATGTGATGAGTTATTCTCGGCTGCAAAATTTTATCAAATTCGACTAATGGTAAGTATTTAGCTGGCAAATCTAACAACAATTTTGGGCCGTGATGATGCATCAAGCTATAATTAAATTCAGGAATTTGATCAATTATATCTTTTATAAACCATTTAGATTGAAATTGATCGCCTTTGTGCCAGTTATTGAAAAAAGTTATATTATACATTTAAATACTTATTATTTCAAAATTTGGACAGGGAACTATAAATTTTCCACCGTTGCGCAAATATTCCTGTTCGCGCTCAATAAATTCATTAATAAAATGCCAGGGCAGAACTAATAAGTAATCCGGCTTTGCTTTGCGCATATCTTCTTCAGAATAGATGGGAATATTTGTGCCAACAGTTTTTAAACCGTACTTATATGGACTTCTTTCAGCAATTCCTTCAATCAGAGTATGGTCAAGATTGAAATACTGCAATAACGTATTTCCTTTTGTTGATGCTCCATAACCCCAGATTTTTTTACCTTTTTGCTTTTCGTTATAAATAAAATCGTAGGTCTGTTTCTTTAATTTTTGAAGTTTTTCATAAAAAGCAGCCCAAATCTCAGGGGTGTTATAATTATTGGTTTTTTCATATGCCAATATTGAATTAACCCTAAAACTACAAACGTCGCGGTTTGGCTGAGTGCTAAACTTTTTAAGATTTCCTGAGTCCTTCATCGCATATACTCTAAATGACCCGCCATTAATGTCGTTTAGTTGGCAATCTACGATTTTAAATTTGTTCTTTTCAAAAAGATTTTTTATTGATGTTAATGTATAGTAGTAAATGTGTTCGTGACAAATATTATCAAAAGCCATCTGATCAATCATCAGAGGTGAGTAACTCATCTGAACAACCATTAACCCATCATTTTCCATGACGCTATAAACATCAGAAAGAAATTTTGAGGGATCTTCCAAGTCATAGAACATGGCAATAACAGTGACTATTTTTGCCTTCCGCGCTCCTTGTTCTGATTTTTTATATGCATCTGCAGAAAAATAATCTTGAATAATTAGATCTGCATGGCAACGTGATTCTTTGACATAACTATCCTCAACGGGATCGACTCCAATGCGAATACAATCCTTTGGCACAAAGCTAAGAAGAGTTCCGTCATTGCAGGCGATGTCGAGCCATACATCCTTCCTTTCTAATTTGATCAAACTGCAAACTGAATTAACAATGCTTTTCAATTCAGTGCGCATTGTTTGATTAATTCCTGATCGATACCAGTACTTGCCATACATTGCATCTTTCGGGGCGGCTTTTTCAAGCCTCACTTCTGATGTTGCTTCATCAAACATCATTTTCATTTCGACTTTTCCGCATCGGGGAAATTCATTAACATGAAGAAAATCGGAAACATATAGTTTTCCCAATGAAAAAAATTCTTTCATATTTTTCCTTTTATTATTTCTGATATTGTTTGTTGTGTATTATTTAACTAATTTTTTCCGTATAGTTTAGTTTTTCCTTGCTTGTATAGTTTTTGCGGTTGTTTTGTAATTATAATATTATTTATTAGTTCGTCAATTTCTTGAATGAGGTCATTCCTCTGTTGGTTACATATATTAGTTAGTCTGGTTGCTTGAGCTAACTGGGCGTCAGTGGCGGCAGGTTCTCTTTTAATGTCTTCAGCCATCCAAATTCTTATATTTACCACAGTTAGTTTGTCGATAAGATTAGCTATTGTTTCCATGGGTACTCTTCTTTTTTTCAAAATTACACATATCTATTATTAGTTCATCGAATGAAATTCTTGGTTTCCATCCAAGGACATGTTCAGCGCGTGAACAATTTGCTGATAAGAATCTCATTTCCAATGGCCTAAATAATTCCGATGAAATTTTTATTATTACATTCCCCGTTTCTTTGTTTAAGCCCACTTCATTAATTTCTTCACCTTGCCACTCAAGATCAATTCCATATATTTTACAGCATTTCTCAGCAAATTCTCTTACCGTGTGTTGAGCGCCTGTAGCGATTACGTAATCATCTGCACTATTTTGTTGGAGCATTAACCACATGGCCTCAACAAAGTCGATTGCATGCCCCCAGTCTCTTTTTGCATTTAAATTTCCTAGAACCAGTTCGCTCTCTTTATTTATAGAAATATTATATAAAGTGTTTGTTATCTTTTTTGTTACAAACTCGAGTCTGCGTCTCGGAGATTCGTGATTAAATAAAATTCCATTAACTGCATATATTCCATATTTTTCCCTATAGGTTCTTGTCATCCAATATGCGTATACTTTTGCACAACCATAGGGGCTGAGAGGGTGAAAGGGGGTCGTTTCACTCTGAGGAATTTCTTGTGCATGACCAAACATTTCTGCTGACCCGGCCTGATAAAATTTAATATCTTTCATTTTATTGAGAATTTTAATGGATTCTAGGATTCGTATAGGTCCAAATGCTAGGGTATTAGAGATCTCTTCGGGCTCTATAAAAGATACTTGAGCATCGCTTTCAGCGGCTAGGTTATAAATTTCCTGCGGATTTATATCGTGAATTAAATCAGTAATGTCAGTTGTTCTGTTTAAGTTGCCGCAATGAAGCTGAAAATTGTTATTGTTAATAATGTCTTGTAACCAAATTGTTTTTTGAGTATTTAGGCTTCTTATTAGTCCGTGAACTTCATATCCTTTATTTAATAATAATTCAGCAAGGTAGGAACCATCCTGCCCTCCGACGCCAGTTATAAAAGCTCTTTTCATATAATGCTTTTTTTAATTTATGTTCAGGATCAGACGTTTGGTTGACAATATTTATTCGTAAGTATTTATCAGTTTCAAGCAATCAAACTATGCTGTTTTCTTATATAACTTCTTTTTAAAATAAATTTGCAAGTTTATTAGTATTTTTTAGAAACAATTCGATAATTTTTTCTGAGATTGAGTCGTCTTGGAAATATAGGAATAATCGTCAATAGAGGTTGACGATATACTGGGCGCGGGTGGGTTCTTAACTTTGAGGTGCAAAAGATGCCGATTAAAAAGTTAAAGACCTATCCGCGCTCAGTATAGAAGATTAATAAAGCAAAGCAAGTTTCCCAGCATCGCCCTAAGGCTTCATATCTCGAATGATGCGAGGAGGTCGATTGTCAACGAAGCACTCTTTGTCGACCATGATTTCTCGAATCGTCGGATCAGAGGGAACTTCAAACATCAAGTCGCGAAGCATATTTTCAGCGATCATGCGCAAGGCCCGGGCGCCAGTGCCCGTTTGTCTGGCTTTTTCAGCCATGGCAATGAGAGCTGTTTCGGAAAACTCTAACTTGACGTTTTCTTCTTGAAAAAGCGCTTGATATTGTTTGATGATTGCATTTTTAGGTTTGGTAAGAATGTTGACCAAATCTTCAACGGTTAGTTCGTTACAATTGGCCAAACTGTTAAAGCGCCCAACAAATTCGGGAATCATCCCAAATTGGATCAAATCTTCAGGCTCGACTTTCGAAAGAAGGTAGTTGGTTTCCTCTGCATCGAAACGGCGCTTGGTGGCGGCGTCAAATCCAATGGTGCTCTTCCCTAAGCGTTTGGCAACAATTTTATCGAGGTGATTAAAGGCGCCTCCCACAATAAACAAAATGTTTTGCGTATTGACCCGGATATATTCCTGGTTGGGATGTTTGCGGCCGCCTTTGGGTGGAACATTTGCTACGGTTCCTTCTACAATCTTGAGGAGAGCTTGCTGAACGCCCTCTCCGGAGACATCTCGGGTGATTGATACGTTCGAAGTGGTCTTGCGTATTTTGTCGATTTCATCGACATAAATGATCCCTTGCTCGGCTTTGCCAACATCATAATCAGCCGCTTGCAAGAGACGCAAAATGATGTTTTCTACGTCTTCGCCGACATAACCGGCCTCGGTGAGCGTTGTCGCATCGGAAATCGCAAAGGGGACATCCAAAATCATCGCTAAGGTACGGGCGAGTAGCGTTTTTCCGGAACCGGTGGGACCCATTAGCATTACATTGGATTTACTATATTCGACGCTGTTCTGCCGGGATAGTGAGCGAATTCTCTTATAATGATTGTAGACAGCGACAGAGATTGTTTTTTTCGCAAGATCCTGACCGATTACGTATTCATCGAGATGAGCTTTAATTTCTTTTGGTTTAAGAAGCTTAATCTCATAGGTTACGGGTTTTTTTTTGATGATGTCCGCGCAAAGCGTTACGCATTTGTCGCAGATATGGACGTTGGGTCCCGAAATGAGTTTCTCAACAAGATCTTCTGTCCGTCCGCAAAATGAACAGCTTGTCGGAGCTTCGTTCGATGGTTTTTTTCCCATAGACCCTAAACTGTAGTATTAATGACTTGGTTTTTAGTCAAGGGATCAGATCCCTTTTCCGGCGGTCGCGCGATATGATCGACCAACCCGTATTGAAGTGCGGCTTCAGGATCCATGTAAAAATCACGCTCTGAATCTTCAATCACTTTCTCAATACTTTGTCCTGTAAAGCGCGAAATCAGGGAGGAGGTGATTTTTTTCAAATTCAAAATTTCGCGTGCTTGCAATGCAATGTCTTCCGATGTGCCCATAATGCCGCCGTATGGCTGATGAAGCATGATGCGGCTATGAGGCAAAGCAAAGCGCTTGCCTTTAGATCCGGCAGCCAGAAGCATTGCAGCCATGGCAACGGCTTGGCCGATGCAATAGGTGTTAATGTCGCAACCCAAAAAAAGCATCGTGTCGACAATTGCAAGCCCCGACGTGATATGGCCGCCTGATGAGTTGATGTAGAGATTAATGTCTTTTTTGGGATCTTCCATCTTTAAAAAAAGAAGCTGCGCTACGACGACGTTCGCGACGGAGTCGCTAATGTCGGTTCCAATAAAAATAATACGATCTTTTAGAAGGCGCGAATAGATATCCATAGAGCGTTCGCCACGCCCTGTATCTTCGATTACGTATGGAGTTAAAGACATGTAAAAACCTCCGGTCTATTAAACTGGGATCCAATTATTAACTTATACCCGACTTTGTCTATTTTTGACCTTCGATTTCATTAGCAGGGCTGTTTTCGTCAGGAGCCGGCGCGGGGGGCGTGCCGTTTTCAAGGATATAATTTTGCGCTTTGGCTAAAAGAATTTTCGACAAAGCGAGCGCAAAAACCTCTTTTGAGAGGTGCTCGGGATCGACTGTTTGTCCAAATGCATTTGCAGAACGAGCGGCTTCTTGCTGCACTTCTTCGTGTGTTACGGTGATTTTAGCGTCGCGCACGATCTGCCGGGTCAGATAAAACAGACGAACCGCTTGCACCGATTCATTATAAATATTTTCCTCAACCTTTTTTTTCTCTGCTTGAGACATGCGATCATACGGCTCTTTAAATTTTGGATTCGTATGAAGTTGTTTCATTCGATGATTTTTTTCTGTCTCAATAAGCGATAGGGGAAGTTCAAACGTATAGCGGTCGATGAGAAATTCATTGACTTGATCATTTAGCTTCGTTTGTATTTTTTCTTCGATGTTGCGTGCAAGCGCTGAACGGACGGCCTCGCGCATCGCAGGAATGTCTTTTACTCCCATTTTATGGGCGAAATCCTCCATTTCGGGAAGAGTGGGTTCCTCGACCTGGTGGAGGGTTAAACGTATTTTCTTTGGCTTGAACTCTGCTTTTTCTTGTTCATTGGCATCTGCGTCGGGTTCGCTGACTCCCTCTAAAATGTCGCCCGATTTCGCTCCGATGACGAGTTGTTTCATCCAATCGGCCATTCGCTCTTTCATCACCTGAAAGCGAACATGATCGAATACTTTTTGCGGTTCATCTTCGATCGTATGTAAATCGATCATGATATAATCGCCTTCCTGTACGCCTCGGTCGGTAATGGGACGCCACTGAGCAAAATAAAATCGGGATTGATGGATTGCTTCATCAATCTGTTTCTCACTCACTTCATCTCTCTTTACGAGTTTGGCCTGGAATTGCTTGGGATCGACTGTCGGGACTTCCGGTTCCGTATCGAAAGAGAAGATTAACTCCGCACCCTCTTCGAGGGAATGTTTTTTGAGATCAAACGTCACGGGTGTGTGTGGCAGCAAGGCGACTCGTACCTGCATTTGGGCCGCGTTAAATGCCGCATCGGCAATTGATTTATGCCATTCGCTTTCGATCGCTGAACCATATTTTTTTACGACCACCTCTTCCGGCGCATGCCCTTTGCGAAAACCGGGAAACGTGACCTCTTTGCCGATCTTTTTGATCGCTTCTTTACGTGCCGCCAAAACAAGAGCGGGGGATGCCTTGACTTCGAGTTCGATATGGCAGGCCGGCTTTCGATGAACGATGGCGGTGACGCTCGTTTGCTGTTCTTCGCGTGTTAGTTGTTCTGACATGTCGAAACCTCTCTTTGGCTGACGGATCCAGATATATATAAAGATAGCGGGTGATGAGGCTCGAACTCACGACCCTCACGTTGGCAACGTGATGCTCTACCACTGAGCTACACCCGCAATTAGCGTATATTCTTCTTCAAAGGAAAGAATGTTAGGGTATCGGATTTTTATGATCAAGGATAGTCCGCAGAATTCTTCAGTAAAATTTTTTTTTGGTTGCAG
Source organism: uncultured Chlamydiae bacterium (assembly GCA_903889795.1). Taxonomy (GTDB): domain Bacteria; phylum Chlamydiota; class Chlamydiia; order Chlamydiales; family SM23-39; genus CAISYW01. The sequence continues at coordinate 16,125 of CAISYW010000202.1, forward strand.
GACTATTAAAAAATATGTAAAACGCATTCTTTGGCGTTCTCGACCTTGGAGAAAGGCATGCTGAACTTCCGTAAACTGAAGCAAGACTTTTCATCGGCTATTCTGAAGGAAGGGCGTGCTTTGCATGATAAAAATAAAATTATCTCGGCTAAAATTATTCGTCTCGATCCTGAATTGATTCGATTTAGTGCGAAGATATTGGGAAATTTCGATAACACGTATGAGAGTGAGATCGAAATCGATCGTTTTGAATCGCAAGCGGTGCATACCAATTGCGACTGCCCTAGCCGCTTTGATTGTGTTCATCTCGCTGCGCTTATCTTCCATCTTGAAGAAAAAATCGATTCTCTCATTGTCGAATTTTCGAAGGAATCGGATATTTCAAAGAGCGACCATTTTGACAATGCGCAAAAGCAAGAACTCCTCGATACGATTAAGAAGGCAGAGTGCAAGGAAGTAGTCAAGCAAGATGCCCGCTATCAAAAGCAGGTGCTGCAAGAATACGAAATTTCTTCGGAGATCCTCTCGAATTCGCCCTTTTTTCTGCCAAAAGAAGAGTGTGAATTGGCAACGGCTGAGTTGGCGATCATTTTGAATCCTCAGTCTTTTCAAACTGACAAAAAAAATAAAATTGAATTTCAGCTTGCTTTGAGGTTGCCGCATCGCTCCAAGCCGCTCCAAATTTCTCATTTAAAAAGTTTTCTCTCTTCCGTGCGCTATGAAGAGCCTGTCTATGTCGGGGGGCGAAAGCTCTTTTTTTCAATAAAAAGTTTTGAAAAGAGCGGTTCGGATCTATTGCAGATCATTCTGGATCATGCGCGCCTCAGCGATGCTGCGGCGGGTGATCGAGCTCATCGAGCGGCTCATCTCGACGCTGAAGTTTTTGGTTTAATGCTCTCTAAAACATATGAGATTGCCACGCAAACGGCGGGACCTCGGGGTTTTCAGGACTCGGAAGAGGATCTGCCCGTTTTGCCGCATTTATTTTTGGGCTCTTTGGAAACGCCTTTGAAATATTCTCCGGCCAATGTGATCTTACGGTTTTGTTTGGAATATATTGAGCCCCCTGCTGCGAAAATCCTGCTTCGTCCTAAATTAGTCATTGAGACGAAGGTGATCAATGCTGAGGAGGCCATGCTCTTTGAATGCGCTCAGCCCGGCATGCTCTATCAAGACACTTATTATCGCTTTTCTTCCCAGATCAAACGCAGGCATTTGCTCAATCTATCGATGATTTCGGAAATGACGATTCCCGAGCCTCTTTTTGGCACGTTCGTAGAAAATGCTTTGCATGAGCTGCGCCGTTTTGCGGAAGTGGCGAATGCGGAGATTATCGAACAGTTTGTCACCTTGCCGTATGCAGGCAAATTGGGAGCCCGCTGTAGTTTGTCCTATCTTGATGGCGAATTGGAAGCTTCTCTCTTTTTCTCCTACGATGGACACGAAATTTCGTCGATTTCATCCAAGATCAATTATGACGATTTAATGTCGTTTGTCTCGAAAGACGGAATTGTGGCCCGCAATCTGGTTGAAGAGCGAGCCATTGCTGAGGAGATTTTTCAGGATTTTGTCTATAACCCCCAAACATCTGCGTTTGTTGCCAAGACGGAAAAGAAGATCGTTGATTTTATGACGGGGACGATTCCGCGCAATCAACATCGCGTTCAGTTTGAATGTCCTCAGAATTTGCTCGATCAATTTATTTATGATGAGTCAACCTTCAAAATTTGCTTGGACGTTAGCGAGACTGTCGGATATTACGATCTCGATCTCAAAGTCAATGGAACGTTAAAAGGCGTAAAAATCGATCTTTTATGGGAATGTATCGGAGCCAAGCGTTCCTATATAGAAATCGATGCTGCCCGCCAGATGTCTAAATCTCGTTTTTCCAAAATTTTGGTCGTCGATTTGGAGAAAATGAGCAAACTGGTACAGCTTTTCGATGAACTCGGTATCAAAAAAATTGATAATTTATTGGAAAAACGACCCCTTTGGAATTTGGCGACAATTGATCCCAAGGCTTTTGACGGGTTGCCTGTCGAATTTGAGATGACGCCAAAATTGCTCGAAATCCGTAGCCAGATGCTCGGGGAAACGCATTTTGAGTCTTCGCCCATTCCGAAAGAAATTATCGCCGAACTCCGTCCTTATCAAGTTGAAGGGGTTCATTGGCTTGAGCGGCTGCGCCTGATGTATCTCAATGGCATTCTCGCCGACGATATGGGGCTTGGTAAAACGCTGCAGGCGATCGTTGCAATTACTCAGCATCATAACAAGAATAAGGGCTCCCACTCTCTTATTATTTGTCCTACATCGCTTCTCTATAATTGGAAAGAAGAGCTGCATAAATTCAATCCCAAATTGAAGACGATGGTGATTGACGGCACTCCTAATGCGCGAAAGAAGCTTTTAGCTAAAATTAACGAAAGCGATGTCATCATAACGTCCTATACTTTGCTTCAAAAAGATATCGAGACTTACAGTCAGGGTCAGTTTGCATATTCGATCCTGGATGAAGCACAGCACATCAAAAATCGAGGAACGCGCAACGCCAAATCCGTCAAAATGATTCCCGCGGCTCACCGGTTGATTTTAACGGGAACGCCGATTGAAAATTCACTTGATGAGCTCTGGAGCTTGATGGATTTTCTGATGCCCGGGTTTTTGAGTAGCTTTGATCGATTTGTTGAAAAATATATTCGCATTGGCGGACAGCAGCATTCGCAAAATATCGAATATTTGCGCCGCAAGGTGTCTCCCTTTATTTTGCGCCGCATGAAAATCGATGTATTGAAAGATTTGCCTGCCGTCTCTGAAATCGTCTATCACTGCCAGCTTTCTGAAGTGCAGCAGGATCTTTATAAGTCCTATGCAGAATCCGCTCGCAATGAATTGGTGAAGATGGTTGAGCGCGACGGATTTGACAAAGTCCAGATTCATGTGCTGGCTACATTGACGCGTTTGAAGCAGATTTGCTGTCATCCGGCTATTTTCGCTAAGGAAAAAGCCGATCCGGGCGATTCATCGAAATATGATATGCTCCTTGAATTGCTGCAAACGCTTGTCGAAAGCAAGCACAAGACAGTTATTTTCAGCCAATATACACGCATGCTGCACATCATGCGTGAGGATTTTGAACTGCGCGGCATCCCATTCAGTTATTTAGATGGAACGTCAAAAAATCGCCTTGAAATTGTCAAAGAATTCAATGAAAACGCCCAGATTCCTGTATTTCTTGTTTCACTGAAAGCCGGAGGCACGGGTCTTAATTTGACGGGCGCCGATACGGTCATTCATTACGATATGTGGTGGAACCCTGCTGTGGAAAATCAGGCCACAGACCGCGTTCATCGGATTGGTCAGAAAAATTCTGTCTCGGCATATAAATTGATTACTCTGGGAACAATCGAAGAAAAAATCGTCGAGATGCAAAGACGCAAAAAAGGGTTGGTCAAGAAAGTTGTCTCCTGCGATGATGAGGCCATTTCGAAATTGACTTGGGAAGATGTTTTAGAACTTCTGCAGACTTGAGCAAAAATATGGGTAATTCGAGTTACGTAAATGTGCAACATTGGCTGGAACAGGCAAAAGATGGCGCACTAAAAAAAATTCACAGGTTCTCCGGTTTTTTCTCGAGTGATATCGGGATCGACTTAGGAACTGCGAATACCTTGGTCTTCGTTCGCGGCAAAGGGATTGTTTTAGCGGAACCTTCCGTTGTTGCGGTGGATTCATTGACAAACGAGGTTCTCGCAGTGGGCCATAAGGCCAAAGCGATGCTCGGTAAAACCCCGCGAAAAATTCATGCCGTGCGTCCGATGAAGGATGGCGTTATTGCCGATTTTGAGATTGCCGAGGGAATGATTAAAGCTCTTCTTAAGCGCGTTACCCCTGCCCGCAGTCTTTTTCGCCCCCGCATCCTCATTGCCGTTCCATCGGGTATTACCGGTGTAGAGAAACGCGCAGTGGAAGATTCGGCGCTTCACGCAGGCGCTCAGGAAGTAATACTCATTGAAGAACCCATGGCAGCGGCGATCGGAGTGGATCTGCCGGTCCACGAGCCATCGGGCAATATGATCATCGACATCGGCGGCGGTACTACGGAAATCGCAATTATCTCGCTTGGTGGAATTGTCGAGTCGCGCTCTCTACGGATTGCTGGCGATGAGTTTGACGATTGCATCATGAATTATATGCGCCGCACTTATAATTTGATGATTGGCCCACGGACAGCGGAAGAGATTAAGATAACGATTGGCTCTGCTTATCCGCTGGGCAATAACGAACTTGAAATGGAAGTGCGCGGACGCGATCAGGTGGCTGGTTTGCCGATCACCAAGCGCATCAATTCCGTTGAAATCCGCGAATGTTTGGCCGAGCCTATTCTGCAGATTATTGAAAGCGTTAAGCTCACTCTCGAAAAGTGCCCTCCGGAATTAGCGGCCGATTTGGTTGATCGAGGCATGGTTCTTGCCGGCGGCGGTGCTTTGATGAAGGGTCTTGATAAAGCCTTGATCAAGGAAACCGGTCTTCCTGTCTTTGTCGCGCCGAATCCTTTACTTGCCGTCTGTCTCGGTACCGGCAAGGCTCTGGAATATCTCGACAAATATAAGAAGAAAAAGTCTTTCTAAATGAATCTTTCTCTTTCAGAGTGGACCCAAAACAGGGAACTCCACAGATGGATTGAAGATCAGATCTCTCTTTGTCAGCCATCGAGTGTTTATTTCTGCGATGGCAGCGAGGAAGAATTTGACCATATTGCCGCGCAGATGGCGGCGATAGGAACGCTCGTTCCTTTGAAAAAACGGCCTCACAGCTTTTGGTGTTATTCTCATCCGGACGATGTCGCTCGTGTCGAAGAGAGCACATTTATTTGTTCTCAAAGAAAAGAAGATGCAGGGCCGACAAACAATTGGCAAAATCCTGTTCTCATGAAAAAAGAGCTGCGAGCTCTTTTTGCCAACTCGATGCGGGGAAGGACGATGTATGTTATTCCCTATTGCATGGGACCTCTTGGCTCTCCTTATGCGCGTGTGGGCGTCGAGATTACCGATTCCCCTTATGTTGTTTTGAACATGCAGATCATGACGCGCATGGGCACCGTTGCGCTGAAGCATTTGGGTTTGGGGCCATTTATTCCTTGTTTGCATTCGGTGGGCCGGCCGCTTTCTGAAGGAGAAAAAGATGTTTCGTGGCCTTGTAATCCGGCTAAGCGCGTGATTGCCCATTTTCCGGAAGAAGGGAGTATCTTCTCCTATGGCAGCGGCTATGGAGGGAATGCCTTGCTTGGTAAAAAATGTTTTGCCCTTCGCATTGCTTCGGCATTGGGGCGCAAAGAGGGGTGGCTCGCAGAACACATGTTGATTCTCGGCCTCACTTCTCCTGAAGGCCGGAAGATCTACATTGCCGCCGCTTTTCCCAGCGCGTGCGGCAAGACCAATTTGGCCATGCTGACGCCTGCATTGGCAGGGTGGAAAGTGGAATGCGTGGGCGATGATATTGCCTGGATGCATTTTGGGTCGGACGGCCGCCTCTACGCGATCAATCCGGAGGCCGGTTTTTTTGGCGTTGCACCCGGAACTTCAATGCAAACCAATCCCATTGCCCTGAAAACGATCGAGCGAAATACGATCTTTACCAATGTCGCGCTCACCGAGTGTGGAGATGTCTGGTGGGAGAAGATGGGAACCCCGCCTCCAAAAAACATGACATCCGGTTGCGGCTCACTGTGGGATCCGGAAAGCGGAAAAAGCGCTGCCCATCCGAATTCCCGCTTTACTGTTTCTGCAAAGCAGTGCCCTATCTACAGTTCGTCTGCGGAAGATCCTCTGGGTGTTCCCATTTCGGCGATTATTTTTGGGGGGCGGCGCAGTAGCGTCATGCCTCTTGTCATGGAAGCATTCGATTGGAACCATGGTGTGTTTCTCGGCGCCGGCATCTCTTCGGAGACCACGGCCGCCGCGGCAGGAAAGACGGGACATCTGCGTCACGACCCATTTGCGATGCTGCCCTTTTGCGGCTATCACATGGGTGATTATTTTTCTCATTGGCTTGAGATGGGCCGCCGATTTCAAAAGGGGTTATCTCCCCGTATGTATGCCGTTAATTGGTTTCGCAAAGGAAGCGACGGACAATTTTTGTGGCCGGGTTTTGGCGAAAATATACGAGTTTTGAAATGGATTTTCGAACGAGTGTCCGGTAGCGATCATACAGTTCGAACTCCCATTGGTATGATTCCTCGCCCAGGTTCGATTGACCTGTCTGGTCTCTCTTGTCCTATCGAGCCTTTGTTCGCTATTGATCGGAAGGAATGGCAGATAGAAGTTCAAGAGCTTGAATGTTATTTTCGGCTTTTTGGCCGTAATTTTCCGCCCGCTTTGCAAGAGGAGATGCTTCAACTGAAAAAACGGATTGCTTCATCCTCTAACGAGGAAACCCCGCCCTTATAGGTGGGGTCTTTCAAGAGGCTTTTGATCGATTCGAACGGATTGCGCAGAATTATTTCTTCAGCGATGCGTAGCTAAAGTCGAGCGCACCCAAGCTATCAAAAACAAAGCCGCTTAACTTAGGATTGTGGGCGAACATCAGCATGTCAGTGCAAATTGGAATCACCGGCATCTGTTCAAGCAATAGTTGTTCCGCTTCTCCGAGGAGCTGCGTACGTTTTTGAAATTCTTTCGAACGCATGGCACTCGTCACTTTTTCTGTATAGAGCGGATGGGTCCATTGCGAAAAATTGGTCGAACCGATGGTTGAAAAATGGTTTAATAAGTCTGCAGGATCCTTGTAATAGGGAGCCTGATAGGTAAAGCTTATATCGAACAGTCCTTTGGGGAGATTCGACCTCAAAGTCGTCCAATCTTTTGCTTCCAATAGAACGTTGATTCCAAAAGCGCTGCTCCAGGATTGTTGCATATATTCGGCAAACTGTTTGCGGTTCGCTTGTTGGGAATAACTGATGATTAATGGTGGAAAAGTCTCTTTCGTAAATCCTAATTCTGCCAGCCCTTGATCGAAACGTTTTCTTGCCTCGACGATATCTTCTTTGATTTCGATGGGATTCGTCATCGGAAGAACGTTGAGGGGAAGGGGGGTGAAAAGAGGCTCGCCGCCAATGAAAATATGCTTCGTGATCTCTTGTCTGTGAACGGCCATGCTCAGCGCTTGGCGGATGAGGGGAGAAGATAGAGCCGGGTGGGTGGTATTGAGATGGATCCATAGAACACGGTCGAATGGTTGGGTTCGTAATGTCTTTGTTTCCTCTAGCCGGACGATTTGTTCTGCCGTAAGATTGCAAAGAGGGATGCCGATGTAATCAATTTTTCCTTCTTTAAAAAATGAATAGGCTGTCGTCGTGTCTTGAATCATATAGATGTCAATTTGAGGAATGGAAACTTGCTTGCGATTCCAAAAATAGGGATTGGGTTTCATCTGCAATAAATTTCCTTTCTCCCATTTTGTGACCATAAATGCGCCATTGAATTCTGCGATCTCCTTTTTTTTAGGATCGATCAGCGGCAAACATACAGGCAGAGTGAGAAGCTCGAATAAATATGGGGAGGGATAGGCTAAATCAATGACCAGAGTCTTTGCATCGGTGGCTTTCACTCCGACAAGATCGATAGAAATTTTCCCCTTTTGAGCTTCTTCACCATTTTTTAACATGTAAAGCAGGTTAGATTGTTGACAAGTCGATGTAGGAGAAAGGACCTCTTTCATGGCGTTTTCGTATTGAAACGCCGTAACCGGTGAGCCATTTGACCAGCGGTTGTCGCGTAATGTAAAGGTGTAGTGTAGCCGGTCAGGAGAAACTTCCACGGACTCTGCCCCTGAAAGCTTTGCTTGGCCTTGTTCATCAAGTCGGGTCAGGCCTTCAAAAAGAGTTTTTGCAATCGTGTACCCGCGTAAATAAATGACCAGATCATGAGGATGAAGCGAGGGTAGATCTCCCTCCTGAAAATCGAGTTTTAAGGTTTGCATTTGTGCTGTCCGTTGATTTTCAGGTTCGCAAGAGATTAAAAAAAAAGCTGAGAACAGAATAAGGACGTAAAGTTTTTTTTTCAACATTTTAGAAGCCATTGTTGTTGCGCTGCCTTTAAAAGGTTCAGGCAGCTTTTTTGTAAAGGAACGTTTTTATATTAGGATTTCTTGAGAGTCAAGTTAAAAATTATTAAAATCAGCAACAAGATATTTTTTTTGAAGCTGGGGGCAGCCATTGAGGGCTAGAGATCGTATGGGGAGGTTGGCTAGATGAGAAATTCCTGCATCGGTAATGTGAGGGGTGTCGATTAGCCACAAAAGTTCAATGGGATGATGTTGAAGAAATTCGAGAGCTCGGTCGGTGAGATGGCTACATCCATTTAATACCAAGCGGCCTAAATAGGGATTGTTTTGAAAAACGCTGATCAGGGCTTCATCAGAAATTTGATGTCCTTCAAACAATTTGAAGTGAGTGAGGCGGCGGCAGAATCGCCCGATTGCCAAGATGGCTTGATCGGTCAGATTATGGCCGTTCAAGTAGATCTCGAGTAAGTTGGGGCAGGATTGTGCTAAATGCATCACACCTCGGTCAGTGAGTTGCCGAGCGTCTGTGAGGTTGATCGACTCTAAGTTGTTTGTCGATGAAATGTTTAACAATGCTTTATCAGTGATGTCGGCAAGGCCGAATAAATTTAGCTCTTCCAGTTGCGGGCAATGAGAGAAAATAAATTCGATCGAATGGTCTGTGAGAAGGATACAATTCTTTAAGTCGATCGTTCGCAGCTGCGGATGAATCCGTTCGATCAGTTCCTCATCTCTGATTAAAGTTGAGGAACAGTCGATTTCATGAGATAAATAGAAAGTCGATTTTGGAGATCGTTTAAGTTTTTGATAATAATCATCGATCCGGGCGAAAAATTCCCGCGTTTCTTGGCGCAATCGATCGGCAATGGTGGAGTGAGTTAGCGCAAGGTTGTTTTTCTCTTGTGGATCGAGGCTTAAATTATAGAGCTCTCCTTGTGAAGAGAGGCTGTTTTCTATCCATTTCAAGGATTCTTCCCTGCAGCCAATAAACCCTTCCGAATAGGGATTTTGCAGCATTGCTTTTCGACGAGAGTCTGATCGCATCAGAGATGAAGCGCAGGCGGGATGCGTTCCATTCAGCCGCAGAAGATCCATGACAGTTGGAAATAGATCGATTTGGCTGCCGACTTCATGGATGGTTTTGGGGTTTTCGATTCTTCCGTCAGCAAGAATGAGAAGGGGAATGTGGACATTTTCTTCATAGAGAAAGCGATGATTATAATAATTCTTCTCATGTTCGCCCATAGGATTGCCATGGTCGCCCAAAATAAAGAGAATCGTTTTTTTGCTGAGATTTTTTGCTCGCAGTCGATCGACAAAAAGATTTAAAGCATAATCGGTGTAATGAACCGTCTGCAAGAAACGCTGTTGAAGCGGGGATCCTGAAAAAGCGGGGGCTTTATAATGGTCGGGAAGGATCCAAGGGTGGTGATTGGTGATAGTAAATAAGGTCAAAAAGACCGGATCTTTCTGTTCTTCCAGCCAATTTGCACTATAGCGCATAAGATATTCATCCGGAGCGCCCCAGCCTATCGAGCCATCTGCGATCTCGCTTCGATCACGGATCTCATCGAAGTGTTTTTGTAAGAATTCTCGTTGGGAATCATAGACCAGAGAGCCGTTATGATGGAAAGCTGTTTTGTATCCGGCTTTTTTCAGTCGTTCAGGAAGTCCTGTCAGGGGAATGTCGATGTAGGGAATGAGGCCGCGTGCCGTTGTGGCCGGTGGAACGCCAAATAAACCCGAAATTAAGGCTCGATAAGTGAGTGTACCGTTCGAATAAAAATCAGAAAAAAAAATACCCTCTTTAGCCAGTCGGTTAAAATGAGGCATTGCGTTTTGATCTGAATTCACCGCATGAGAGTTAACCGACTCTAAAAAAAGGAAGAGAATGTGCGGTTTTTCTTCCGGATCGATGTTTATCTCAAATTGTTTTTGTCCTGAAAAACGGAAAGAGGTTGAAAAGGATTGGGTAAATGTTCGCGTAGGGCTCGATTTTCTTTTCAGATATGAACAGAAGCGAAACAAAAGATCGATCTGTTCTTGAAAGAGGATGTGATTCATCGCATAAGCAGTTTGTTTGGGAAGCAGCAAAGCAGTCGTTGAAAGAGCTCCTAGCCCCAGGCACAGCAGCGTGCTCATCCATGAAAAAGAGGTGTAATCGTATAAGAAAAGATATCCGAAGAGCTGGAGCAGGAAAATGGCAGACCCAAGCCATAAAAAGCTCTTGAGGCCCAAGTGCTGGGCAGATTGAATCATCGAGCGGGCATGGCGTAAATGATACAGATAGGTTAGCCGCATTCGTAATTGCATTTTTTGAAAAAGAAAGACGTCCACGAGCAATAGAAGATGAGTGAGAAAGCCGAGTGCCGCCGCTCCGGCAATAGATAGCGGCAAAATCAAAGAGAGCTCCATTACAATAAATAGATCTTCTGCCAATCCAATCATGTAGACATAGAAAGGTGTAGATGATTCCGAGTGGAGCGGTCTAATCAAAACAAATCGGATCAAAAGAGGGAGCGAAAGATTCAATAGAAGAAAATAGGCCAAAATTTTCATCCAATGACAGATGACAGAAACAATTGTCACTGTAAATGAAGACGAAGATTTTTTGAAAAGAAATTGGGATTCATCAGGCTATGGCCATCGCCGACGAATTACGCTCGCAATAAACCTTCTATTAAGTACGTCGGAAAATTTCGTTTGGTTTAAAAAAGAACAGGATTTCTTTTTTTGCGGCTTCCGCTGAGTCAGATCCATGAACTGCATTACGCTCGATGCTCGTGGCGAAATCACAGCGAATTGTACCTGCGTCGGCTTTAGAAGGATCGGTAGCACCCATGATTTCACGATTTCGAGTGATTGCATTTTCGCCTTCGAGAACCATAATGAGAGCAGGGCCGGATGTCATAAATTTGACGAGGTCTTCATAAAACGGTTTTTCTGCATGGACAGCATAAAAACTTTTTGCTTGTTCAGTAGAGAGATGAATCATTTTTGCGGCAACAACGTTTAACCCATCGCGCTCAAAATATTCTATGATATTCCCGATTTGATTCTGCTCAACGGCGTCGGGTTTAATGATGGATAGGGTTTGTTCTAAAGTGTGGGATGGGGTTTGCGCCATAGAATCTCCAGAATATTTTTTGAACTTTTATTCTATCTCCCCTCAGAATTAAACTCATCAATCAAAAAGAGATTTTCAGATAAAAGTTTTTTTTGGTAGGGGTTGGCATGGGTGTATACGGCAATTATCCTGATCTGTCTTCAGTTCGACGGGTTCTCGTTGTAAAGTTGCGTCATTTGGGAGACGTCTTACTGACGAGTCCGGTGTTTACTTCTCTCAAGCGGGCGCTGCCGCATGCGGTCATCGACGCTTATATCTATCGAGAATCTCTTCCGATGCTTGAGCATCATCCTGCGATCTCTGAAATTCTTTTGTACGACCGGGAATGGAAGAAATTGGGGTGGTTCGAGCGCTTCAAACACGAGGCGGCCAATTTGTGGCAAATCCGCAAAAACAGCTACGATCTTGTAATTAATCTCACTGAAGGAGATCGGGGCGCTTGGGCGGCTCGCTTCAGCAATGCGGGGGTGCGTGTGGGAATTGATCGCCGCAAGATTTATACCCATGTCGTGAAAAATGGTCCCTCGCCTCGACATAATGTAGAAAAGCAACTCGATGCTCTACGGCGGATCGGCATCCGGCCTACTTTTGAAGAGAAGAAACTTATTTTGGCGATTCCCAATGAGGCGAGAGAGTCCGTCCGTAAGAAAATGTTTTGGGAACAGTTCATTTTGATTCACCCAACCTCGCGATGGCGTTTTAAATGTTGGCCAAGCCGCAATGTCGCTGCTCTTTCGCAGAAATTGATTGATCAGGGACAGCGGCTCGTCTTTACTTCGGGACCCGATTCGGACGAGAGGGCGATGGTCGAAGAAATTGTGCGCTTATTGCCCAATGAATCTATTTGCAATCTGGCCGGTAAAATTTCATTGCAGGAACTCGCCGCACTGATTGAGCGATGCACTTTGATGCTTTGCGTCGATTCAGTCCCTTTTCACATCGCGAGCGCCCTGATGGCTCCGGTCGTAGCGCTTTTTGGTCCGACATCGGACATTACTTGGGGGCCATGGATGAATCCCCGTGCTCGAGTGATTGCGGCAGAGATGAGTTGCCGTCCCTGTTATCTTGATGGCTGCGGAGGGAGTAAGATATGCGAGTGTTTGAATGCCATTTCTATCGAGAGGGTTATGTCAGAGCTTGAAATCCTCGCCAAAATAGGAGCGCCTCGCTTGGGGATCGTTGATGAGTTGATCCACAGTCCCCGATAGCAATACTTTGCCTTCCTGAATCAAATAGCTCCGATGGACAATTGAGAAAATCTCTCGGGCGTTATGGTCGGTAATCAAAACGCTGATCCCCTTTTTTAGCAGGTGTCGGATCAAATTTTTTACATCCTGTACTGCCAAGGGATCGATATTTGCAAACGGTTCATCGAGCAAGAGTAAAGAGGGCTCTGTGACGAGCGAGCGGGTGATTTCGAGCCTTCTTCGCTCGCCACCCGAAAGTGACGCCGCTTTTTTGCTGCGCAGATGGTCGAGATGGAGTTCGTTGATCAGTCGATTGAGCCGCTCATTTTGTTCTTTCTTGGGAAGAGAAAGAGTCTCGAGGATGCAGAGGATGTTTTCTTCGACGGTGAGATTTCTGAATATTGAGGGCTCCTGGGCAAGATATCCGAGACCCAGCTTGGCTCGGCTGTGAATCGGCATCCCTGAGATGTTTTCTCCTTTAAAGAACACTTCTCCCTCATCAGGGCGAATCAGTCCGATCGTCATGTAAAATGCTGTCGTCTTGCCAGCTCCGTTAGGGCCGAGAAGGCCTACTGCTTCGCCGGTGTTAACTTGAAAGGAAAGTCCATTGACGACCGCTTTGCCGCCATATTGTTTCATGAGGTTGTGAACTTCGAGAAGAGGGGGAATTGTCATAAGTACTTCGAAAAGAGAGTTTCAATAATGTTTTCTTCCTGCAGCGTAAAGTGGAAGTGAACGTCGCCGATGCCCTGAACGCTTTCGCGCTGGGTCGCGGGATCCATCTGAACGCGAACCTCCGGAGCGCTGAGAGAGATATCGCCGCTTGATTGCCAAAAGAGTACGCGATTGGGGGCTATGCATGATAGAATCATTGTTCGCGTCTCCGGAATATAGATAAGCTGATCGGCTAAAGCGAAGCTCTCTTGATCTTGGATAATCGAAGAAATCATGCGGACCGAACCCTCGCAATGGAGAGCTTCGGGCCGTGTGCGGCCTGTTCGTTCTTGATAGATCAATCGTCCTTGATCGGCTTCTAAATGAGTTTGTTCATCTTCAAACGAAACATTTCCTTCTAATAAGAGGTCCTGGTCCCAGATCAGCCGCTCTGCATGGAAAGAGATTGAGGAGCCTTTGTTCCATCCGGCTTCGATTTCTCCTCTGATTTCTTCGCAAATAATCTGTTTCGTTTCGAGATCTAAACGCATTTTTCGCGCTTCGAGATGATCGCATTCATGAGTCAAAAAGCAGTATTGAGATAGAGGAGAAGGAATGAGTTCAATGGAGCCCCCCCTGTTAGCCAGGGCGCTAAATCGCGCCTCGCTTCCTTTCGCGGTAAAACCGTCGCTAGTGGTGATTTCGACCCCGCCTTGGCAGCGGAGGCTTTGGAAGCCAAAGAGTGCGCCAACGTCGATTTCACCGCTTGCTCGATCAGCGAATAAATTGATTTCGCGGTTTGCTGTAACTGCGTGAACGCAAACTTGCCCGTCGAGGGAGATCTTTTGGAAAGGGGTGCGATGATCCATCTTGAAATTCTGTACAACGGCGCGATTGGCGCTGAGCCGGCCGGCCGGGTGAGTCATTTCCACGGCCTGCGTCAATATTAAATCTCGTCCATTATAGGTTGTTTTTTCCGCTTGCAGTTGGTAAAGACTTATCAGTGAGGCAATGATGATCATGGAAGACCTTTCGCAGGATCAAAAGATGCATGCAGATGCTGTGCTGTAAATGTGGGGGATTTGCCGCACGCAGAAAAATTTGCCTCTGTTGCTGTTCCGGAGAAAAAGGCGAGTTCTGAGTCGATCGCCTCCGGCAAATCGTGGCCGGGCAGACGAAAAAATTGCATATGAACGATTTGGGCAATAAAGTGATGGGAGGGGTAAAAATAGATCCCCTCTTGTGCGGTCATATGGCGTACTTGCTGTAGACAGCCGTCATCGTGATGTTCGATCGCAATCTTTTTCAAAATGGATGTAGAATTATTTCCCAGCTCTTGCATCCAACAGTCGAGTTTTTGCAGCTTTTCGACGGCTTCAATTTTTCCTTTTCGCTGGTGAACGATCAACTCTGATTCTTGACTTTGAATTCGAAGGTGTTGCCGCTGCGATCCCTGCATGATCCAGAAATCTTTTTGTACAATTTGTCGATTTTGGGTGGCAGGATGCATTTCGAGAGCATGGCGCGCTCTCTGAGAGCTGTTTTTTAAAACAAATTTTTGATAGCGCGCCCTGTCATCATGCCGCAACCGTACATGATCCCAATAAGCGATTGCGCAAGTGGCGCACAAAAAAAAGGAAAAAAAAATAAAAGTGCGTTTAAACATCGCTATTATTTGCCGCTCAATTGCGCCGTTGGGTGTACGGCATTGTAAATCCGTTCCAGCTCTTGCAACAAAGAGCTGAGCTCTTCCAGCGGCAGTACTGTGGCAGCGTCGCTCTTGGCTTGATTGGGGTTCGGATGGCACTCTAAAAAAAGCGCATTGCACCCCACGGCGATAGCGGCTTTGGCCAAAATGGGAATGAATTCGCGCTGCCCTCCTGAAACGTGGCCAAGCCCTCCGGGGAGCTGGACTGAATGAGTTGCGTCAAAACAGACGGGGAAGCCGAGTTTTTGCATAATTGGAATGGAACGAAAATCGCTTACCAGATTGTTATACCCAAAAGATGTTCCGCGATCTGTCAGCAAAATACGGTCGTTGCCGCAAAAGAGGAGCTTGTCAACGACATTTTTCATATCCCATGGAGCGAGAAATTGCCCTTTTTTGACGTTGACAGCGGCCTTCGTGCGCCCGACAGCTGCGATGAGATCGGTTTGGCGGCATAAAAACGCGGGGATCTGGATCATGTCGCAAACCTCGGCGGCGGCTGTCGCTTCTTCAGGAGAGTGAACATCCGTTAGAACAGGCAATCCGAGTTCTTTTTTTATCCGCTCCAGAATACGCAGACCTTTTTCTAATCCGGGACCGCGAAAGGAGTCGATTGAAGAGCGGTTGGCTTTGTCGTAGCTTGCTTTAAAAATTAAGGAAAAGGGACAATTACGCATTATTTTTTGAAGTGATGCTGCAATTGATAGCGTATGCTCTTCGCTTTCGATGACGCAGGGACCGGCTAAAATTGCGAGCGGCTCGCCTTCCCCGATTTTGTAATCGCCAATCAGTAATTTTTTCATGGTTAGGAATATACAAAAGGTATGTAAACTCTAGCAAGGTTCAATTATGAAACGCACCCCGTTAATTCATTTGCTACAGGCATATTCCCCTGCGTATAGCGAGGAAAAAATCTTTCAGACGGAGATGATGGATTTTATTGAGCGTCAAGAAAATTGTTTTGAGCGTTTTTTGGAGACAGGGCACATTACCGCCTCATCGTGGTTATTGAGCAAAGATCATACAAAAGCTCTTCTGATGCATCATACAAAACTGGATCGTTGGGTTCAGTTAGGGGGGCATTGCGATGGAGATCCCGATGTCATGCGAGTGGCTATCAAAGAAGCTCGCGAAGAATCGGGAATTGGTCAAATCAGGCCGGTTTCGAATGAAATTTTTGATATTGATATTCACTTGATTCCTGCGAAAGATCAAATATGCGCGCACTATCATTACGACGTGCGGTTTTTATTGGAAACTACGAGCGAGGAGCTCGTTGTTTCCAATCGCGAATCCAAAGAGCTGAGATGGGTTGGCAAAAATATTCGAGAGCTTCCGACAGACAGCCGTTCCGTTGTCCGCATGTTTATCAAATGGCTCGATCCTTAAGACTCTTGCTAAATAGCGGATGAGAATTTATCATTTCATAAAGTCGATGTCATTTGTTTAAATGGATTGATAGCTCAGAGGATAGAGCACCCGCCTTCTAAGCGGGCGGTCGTAGGTTCGAGTCCTACTCAATCCGATTTTTCTCGAAGAAAAAAATCTTTCAAATCAATATGATAACCTTCTTGCGCTCCTTGGTTTTCGAAAACTGTAATATTAACCTGAGGGGTAAAAGGGTGACAAATTTCGTAGCGAGGCAAAGCCATATCAAAGCATCCGCGTTCCGAACGAGAAGCTCATGGTAAAACCATGGGCGACGAGAGAGGATTGATATGGTGAAGCCGCAGCCAGTAAGTTGTCACCTTTTTACCCCTCGGGTTAATAATTATGCCGAATCCGAGCAAAGCGCTCCGAAAGCAAGAAATTTTGTTATTTATAAAATTTTTGAGACGTGCCCAACCAGGGAGATTGCATGTTTTTTAACATCTTCACACTTCTAATTTTTTGTGGATTAGCGGCTCTTGTCTATGGAGGTATCTTGATTTATAGCGTTCTTTCCGAACAGACGGGTACGGAAACAATGCAAAGAATCGCAAAGGCCATCCAAGACGGAGCATCTGCGTATCTCAATCGACAATATCGGATGATCGCCCTTGTCGGGATGATTGTCCTGATTCTTCTAACATGGCGGCTCGGTGTCTTGGTTGGAGTCGGTTTTATTATAGGAAGCGTGCTTTCAGGATTAGCCGGATACATTGGAATGAATATTTCAGTCCGCGCCAATATTCGAACAGCGGAAGCAGCTAAAAGAGGATTGAAGCCGGCATTGGCAATCGCATTCAGATCGGGAGCTGTGACTGGATTTTTGGTCGTTGGTCTGGCTCTTCTCGGTGTCACTATTTATTATTTTTTAATGCAGCATTTTCATGTCGATCAGCGAAAGATTTTTGAAGCCCTGGTAGCTCTTAGTTTTGGCGCTTCTCTGATTTCGATTTTTGCACGTTTGGGCGGCGGAATTTTTACGAAAGGCGCCGATGTCGGAGCCGATCTGGTTGGAAAAATCGAAGCGGGCATTCCCGAAGACGATCCCCGTAATCCTGCCGTGATTAGCGATAACGTAGGTGATAACGTGGGAGATTGCGCAGGGATGGCGGCCGATCTTTTTGAAACTTATGTTGTGACCATCGTTGGGACGATGCTCTTGGGTAAGATCTTTTTTATCGATCTTGCGCAAGAAGTGATGATTCTCTTTCCCCTGGCCATTGGCGGAGTTGGAATTTTGGGCTCTATTTTAGGCTCATTGTTCGTACGCCTGGGAAAGGGAGTAAATATTATGGCGGCGCTTTATAAAGGATTTATCGCAAGCGCGATCATTTCTATTGCCGCCATTGCTTGGATGATTCACAAATGGTTCGGTTTTAGTACAACTTTTAAAATTCAGGATCAGATTTTTACTGGTTTGAATCTTTTCAACTGCGCTTTCATCGGATTGGCTGTGACGGGATTGATCATGTGGATCACGGAATATTACACGTCCACTAAATTCCGTCCTGTCAAAAATATTGCCAAAGCTTCAGCTACAGGGCACGGAACCAATATTATTCAAGGATTGGCCACTTCGTTGGAGTCAACCGTTCTTCCCGTAATTTTTATTTCCGCGGGTATTTTGGCGACCTACCTCAATGCGGGGCTCTATGGAGTCGCGATCGGCGCCACTTCGATGCTCGCATTGGCCGGGATGATCATTGCTCTCGATGCATATGGCCCTGTGACGGACAATGCGGGGGGAATTGCCGAGATGTCGAATTTGCCGCATAAAGTGAGAGAAGTCACTGATGCGCTCGACGCAGTGGGCAATACGACAAAAGCGGTAACGAAAGGATATGCAATCGCATCGGCAGCTTTTGCCGCTTTGGTTCTATTTGCTGCATTTATTGAAGATCTGGTGTTTTATTTTCCTACACTCGATATCCAATTTAAACTTCAAGATCCATTCGTTGTCGTTGGTCTTTTCATGGGCGGGCTTTTGCCTTATCTGTTCGGCGCTATGAGCATGACGTCAGTGGGACGAGCTGCAGCGGCGGTTGTCATTGAAGTGCGGCGGCAGTTCAAGGAGATACCGGGAATTATGCAGGGAACGCATCTTCCCGATTACAAAAAAGCGGTGGACATGTTGACCCGAGCGGCGATCAAGGAGATGATCCTGCCCTCTCTGCTCCCTGTTTTTGCTCCCATCGTGCTTTTCTTTATTATCTACTGGATTGCTGGTAATTCCGCTTTTGTTTCACTGGGAGCGATGCTTCTCGGCGTTGTTGTGACTGGCCTCTTCCAGGCTTTGTCGATGACAGGCGGCGGCGGCGCATGGGATAATGCCAAAAAGTACATTGAAATGGGTAATCTCGGCGGTAAAGGCTCGGCTGCTCATTTAGCCGCTATCACAGGGGATACCGTTGGCGATCCGTACAAAGATACGGCAGGACCTGCGATCAATCCGATGATCAAAATTGTGAATATTGTGGCCCTTCTTCTTTTGGCCATTCTTTCGCAAATTCTGTAATTTTAATTTGCCCCCTTCGTTCTGATGGAGGGGGCTTTCTTTTTTTTACACAGCCGATTTTTCAAATTTTGTAAGCAAGATTTTCAAATGCGAAGATTGCCGCAAAAAATGATGGGCAACATCACAGAGAGTGGATGATTTAAATGTGATAAAAGAAAAAAGGAGCAAGAGTGTTCTTGCTCCAGGAATAGGTTACTTTGGTTCTTCGAGAATCTCGAGATTCACTCGGATTCCGTTGCGACTGGCGACAGACATTAACAACGTTCGTATAGCGTTAATCGTCTTGCCTTTTTTCCCGATGATTTTTCCTATATCTGATTTTTCAACGGCCAGTTCAATGATCAAAGTGTGTGTTCCGCCGATTTCGTTGATTCGGACCTGATCCGGATGATCGACGAGGTTCTTTACGATATATTCGACAAATTCTTTCATGCGCGTTCCTCATGATGATAAGTAGGTTCGGCAGCAGAAAATAAAAAAAATTATTCTCTAATTTGAATTTTGTCACATGGGAAAATAATTTTCTAGAAGGTTTACGTAAAAAAAATTATTCGAGGGTGAAAGGCTCACCTAAAATGGAGCTATCGGAGATTTGATAAATCCATTTTTTGAAATCATCAGGAATCGATGCTACGAGGGAAATAGGCACATTTGTGATGGGATGCATAAAGTTTAATTGATAGGCATGGAGCAGTTGCCTCTCCACCTCCTGCGAGGCATTAATTTTTTCACTCCCATACGTTGTGTCGCCGAGAACCGGATGGCCAATATGCTTCAAATGGACACGGATTTGATGCGTACGCCCCGTTTTCGGAC